>JAUILI010000097.1 GCA_030433075.1 Gammaproteobacteria bacterium
AGTAGCCCACGAAGACCCCGACCCAGAACCAGATCGTGTCCGGATCCACGATGCGATAGAGCACGTTAAAGGGGGCGAGCACGAGGAGAATCCAAAACAGGAAGGTCGCACGTCCCTGCCCTGTGCGTTTCTGCCACCAGTCTCCGCCCATGCCACCAAAGAGGTTCCCGAGCACCCCCGCGGCGACGGCGATCCAGCCCGTGGTCTCGGCGATATAGGCGCGTTCAAAGCCCCGCTCCTGCACATACCAAAGCTGATCGAAGGCCGCCGCCCCGAGAATAAAGTGGAGGGCCACGCCCCCGGCCATGGTGAGGGCCAGGGCCGGCGAGGAGCGTAGGGCCTGGGCGGCGGTGGTGAAGATTTCCTTCAGCTTCGGCCGCTCCGCGGTCCCCCCGGTGCTATGGCGCCGGGGCGTTTCCTTCACAAAGAGCATCACCACAGCCAAGGCAATGCCGAGGGCACCCAGCAGATAGAAGCAGTTTCGCCAGCCGATGCTCGGGCCCAGGGTGCCCGCAATCACCAGGGACGCCCCGACCCCAATGGGTACCCCCATGTAGTAAACCCCCGCGGCGAAGCCGAGGCGCGCCGGCGGGAAGCGATCGGCGAGCATGGACATGGAGGTCGGGGTGAGCACCGATTCCCCGACCCCGATGAACATGCGCGGCAGGGCCAGAGACGCAAAGCCCCGGGCGGCGCCGGAGAGGGCCGTGAGGGCGCTCCAGAGGGCGAGGCCTGCGGCCACGAGGCGTGGGCGATGCAGCAGATCGGCGGCGGCGCCCATAAACAGGCCCATGACGGCGTAGAAAACGATGAAGGCAAAGCCCGTGAGCAGGCCAAACTGAGCATTGCTCAGGCCAAGATCGGGCACGATGAAATTGGCGAAGCTGGCCAGCAGCTGCCGATCGACAAAGTTCATGACGTTCAGCAAGGCCAGAAAGGCCAGGAACCCATAGTGGCGCAGGGCCACCGTTTCTTCTTGATCGTTCATCAGGCTCCCCTCCCTCGAACGATGAATGGCCCCCCGGCGCTGCGCTAGACGCCCTCCCCGGGGTGGATGTGCATGCGGCGCCCGGTAAGTTCCGGGAGCTGCTCGTTAGACCAGATCTTGCGCAGAAAGCGCGGGTTTTTCGATGACATATCGATCTGGTAAAGGCTGTCTTCCCGCAGCGCCTTCGCCCGCCCTTCCAGGCCTAGCTGATCCGCGAGGTAGCGCGCCAGCCAGCGCTCGATCTTCAGCACCACCATCTTTCGACGCAGCCGCCCCTGCACGTCCCGGTTCAGCACCGTGGGCAGGGTGTTTAGGGTCAAAATCTCGTCGAGGGCGCCGTCGGCCATCTTCTGCCGCCCCTCGTCGCTGGCATAGAAGTGGGTGACTCCGAAGACCACGCGCCGGGGCTTGAGGCTTCGCAGGTAGCGGCAGGCCTTCACCACCGTGGAGCCCGTGCGCACCATGTCGTCGAGCAGCACCACGTCCCGCCCCGCCACCGCTTCCGCGGCGTCGGCGAAATCGGGGTGTAGGGTGATGTCCACGCTCCGCTCCCCGGAGCGCGCTTTATCGAGTACCACCAGCTTGGCTTCGCTTAGGCCGAGGCGCTCGAAGAGCTCGGTCACAAAGGGGCGGGCGCCCTTGTCCGGGGCGCACAGCACGAGCCCTTCGCCGTGTTCGCCGTGCTGCACGATATTGGCGTTCAGCAGGTAGTCGGCGTAGAGCTCGTAGGGAATGAGGTTGTGGAAGCGGTCCTCGAAGATGTCGGCGAAGACCCGCTGCACGGAGCGGCTGTGGTTGTGGACGGTGATGACCCGATCCACCCCGGCTACGCGCAGCAGCTGGGCGTAGAGCTGCCCCGTAAAGGGCTGGCCATCGAATTTTTTGAGGTCGTGAACGTCGCGCTCGAAATCCGTTTTTCCTAGGGCCGCGTGGGGGCCCCGATCCTGGGCGCTGTAGAACAGGTCGGGCTCGACGAGGATCACCTCCCTGGCGCCGTTTTCCTTCGCGGCTCGGGCCATGACGAGGGTGCGCATGGCGAGGTTCTGCCGGCTCATCACCCGGGACGTGGTGGAAACGATCACCACCGTTTTCCCCGTGAGCTGGCGACCGATGCGGGTTAGATCGTTTTCGTCGGAGATGAAGCGCGGGCAGAACTCGCCGTTGGCGAAGGTCTTCATGCTGATGAGGTCAGCGATATCCGTGCTTTGCCCGATGGCGTAGGCCAGGTCGATGGCGAAGGGATCGTCGGAGGCGTTCCCGACGATGATCAGCTTATCGGACAGCACTTCGCTCATGGACTGGGTTCCTTAGGCGCTGGGGAGCCAGCCGCCGCTCGCGCTGGACCCATAGCCCAGGCTTTCGTAGGTGGCATCGACGAGGCTTTGCCCGCGATCGTTCAGCAAAAGCCCAGCCCCCATGGCATTCATGGTGTAGCCGAAGGCCAGGTTGCAGGCCGGATCGGCGAAGCCGAGGGAGCCGCCGGCGCCCACGTGCCCAAAGGCCGTTTCGCTTAAAACGCAGCTTTCGATGGCGCCGTGGGGTCGGGCCCGATTGTCCATGCTCTTCATAAAGCCCAGCGCGAAGCGCGAGGGAATGAGCAGAGTGGCATCCTGCTGCGTCGCCGCCGACACCGCGCCCATGCGGGCGACCTCATCGCGCGTGAAGAGCGCCCCGCCGCCCGCGGCGAGGGGGACGAAGAGCTTGGCCACGGAGCGGGCGTTGCTCACCCCGCCGCCGCCGCCGAGTTCCGCCGCCAGGGCTTCCGGCGCGTTGGAATCGTGGCCGCCGCTGTTGAGCAGGGACAGGGCGGAAATGGAGGTGGGATCGCTTAAGAGCGCCTTCGTAAAATCCGTGACCGGCGTATCGGGCCCGGGTTTGAAGGGCACCATGGGGGCGACCCGGGGGAGGTCCTTTGCCGGCAGGCCAATGGCGAAGTCGAGGCCCAGGGGCTCGGCGAAGTGTTCCTTGAAGTAGGTGCCAAGGGACTTCCCGCTGGCCCGGCGCACCAGTTCGCCGACGGTCCAGCCGAAGCTCATCATGTGGTAGCCGTTGCGCACTCCGGGGGTCCAGAAGGGCGCTTCCTGGGCGAGGCGCTCCACCATGTAATCCCAGTCCAGGTAGGCGCCGGGTTTGAGGGCCTCCCGGAAGGCCGGAACCCCCACGGAGTGGTTCAGCATCATGGCGACCGTGGCGTCTTCCTTCCCCGCCTGAGCGAACTCCGGCCAGATGCGTCGCACGGGATCGTGGAGGGCGAAGGCGCCTTCGTGCATCAGGTGGTGGGCGCAGAGCGCCGTGGCCGCTTTGGTGACGGAGAACACGAGGGAGACCGTGTCCGCTTCCCAGGCCTGGCTGCGGGCGCCGTCCTTGTGGCCCCCCCAGAGGTCGACGCAGGGGCGACCGTCTAGGCTCAGGGCCACGGAGGCGCCGAGCTCGCCGCGAGCTTTGAAGTTCTCGATAAACGCGTCGAGGACGGGGGTAAAACGAGAATCCAGGGTGCCTTGAATGCGGCCCTGGTCGAGCTGGATATCGATGGTGTCCACGATGCGCCTTGCCCCGGGGTGCTTCGAAGTGGGATCAGTCTACCTGCTGCGCTGGCGTTTTTCCTGATTTCCGTTTGCCTTTAGCGCACCCCGGGGGCGCCGCCGCGGCGTCATGCTCGAACCTTCTTTCCTTCGGGCAGCTAGGGGGCTTTTTGTCGGTGCACCCGTTTCGCAGCGATATCTTCGCCTTTCGCCTCCTGGCCTATGGGCTCCTGGCCTGGCTCCTCGCGCGGCAGCAGGCCCCCGGGGCCCTTTTGGGCTACACCGCGCTGGCTCCGGTTTTAGCGCAGCTACCCTGGCCCCGCCTGCTCCATCGCCCCCTGTGGTGCCTCGAGGCTCTCGCCCTGCCCGTCGCCCTCAGTGCCCTCGCCCTGCCCGCGGTGCTTGCCTATCTGGCCGCAGCCCTGGCCCTGCTGGGCTTGGCGGCGGTGCACGGGGCCCCGGGGCTTATGGCGGCGCTGCCTTTGCTTGCCCTTCCCCTTTGGGCGCCCTGGCTTGGGGCGCCGGCCGCCTTTGGGGCGCTGCAGGGCTTTTGGCTCCTCTTCGCGCCCCTTGGGGCCTTTGCCTTTCTGCTGCTTCACCGGCGCTGGCGTCGGGCCGATGCGGCGCTTCGGGCCTATCTCCCCAGCGCCCTACACCGCCGTCCGGCGCGGCAGCGCTTTGGGCCTGAGCTTGAGCCTTGGGGGGTTGTGCTGATGGCCGATCTTTCCAATTACACGGGGTGGCTGGAGGCCCGGGGGACCTCGCCGGCCTGCGAACTGTTGCACGCCTTTTATGCCCATGCCGGGGCCTCCCTGGCGGCCTGCGGCGGCGCCTTTGACCGTTTCGTGGGCGATGGGCTTTTGGCCTATTTTCCTCCCCAGCCGGGGGAGCCGCGCTATGCCACGGTGGCCCGGGCCCTGCGCTGCGCGGAGGCGCTGGGGGCTTTCGCCCATGGCCGCGATGGGCCCCGCCTGCGCCAGGGTCTTAGCGCAGGGCCATTGCGGGCCGTAAGCCTGGGTGTCCGGGCCACGGGGCGGGGCTTCGCCGTGGTCGGGGTAGCGGTGGTGGAGGCGGAGCGCCTTCAGGGGCTGGCGGCCCCCGGGGCGCTGGCCCTGGCGGGAAGCCTCGCGCCCTACCTTTCCGGGGCCCTACGCCGCGGCACACCGGGGGCCTGGGTGCGCCTGAAGGGCCTTCGCCGGCGGCGCTGGGTGCTCCATCGGACGCTGACGTCGACGGACCCTGCCGTCAACTTTGGTTGACCGTCTCTCCTCGCCGCGGCTATCGTCAATTTTTATTTCTGCTGTTGAGCCGCCATGGACTCCCGCCTTCTTGATTCGCCCTACCTTCGCGCCTGCCGGGGCGAAGCGACTGACCACACCCCCGTTTGGCTGAACCGGCAAGCGGGGCGCTACATGCCGGAGTACCACGCCCTGAAGGGGAAAACCCCCTCCCTTGCGTTCTTTAAGAACCCGGAAATGGCGGCCCAGGCCACGCTGGATGCGCAGCGTATCCTGGGCGTCGATGCGGCCATCATGTTCGCGGACCTCTTGCCCATGCTCGAGCCCATGGGCCTTGAGCTGGACTACCTCGAGGGGGTGGGGCCCCGCTTTGCGAACCCCGTCCGCACCCCGGAGGCCATCGCGGCCCTTCGACCCCTGGTAGCGGAGGAAGGCACGGCCTACATCAGCGATACGGTGCGCTTCTGCCGGGAAGGGCTACCGGCCCACATTCCGCTCATTGGCTTTGCCGGTGCCCCCTTCACCCTGGCCTCCTACGCCGTCGAAGGCGGCGGGTCCCGCAACTACATCCACTGTAAGCGGCTGATGAATAACGCCCCGGAGGCCTGGGGCGTGCTCATGGACAAGCTGGTGGACGCGGTGGCGGCCTATCTTGGGCAGCAAATTGAAGCCGGCGTGCAGTCCGTGCAGCTGTTTGATTCCTGGGTGGGGGCGCTTAGTCCGGCGGACTTTGAGCACTTCGCCCTGCCCTACACGAAGCGCCTCATCGCCACGCTCAAGGCCCGCCCCGATGCGGTACCCGTGGTGTATTTCGGGACCGGCAACCCGGCCCTGGCGCCGCAGATGAAGTCCCTCGGGGCCGACGTGCTGGCGCTTGATTGGCGCGCGCCCTTCGCGGAAACCTGGGATGCGCTGGGGGTGCCTGCGCTTCAGGGGAACCTGGACCCCATCATTCTCTGCGCCGACTGGCCCGCGGTGGAAAAGCAGGCCCGGGCCTTTATGGCCAGCGTGGGGCGTCGCCCCGGGCACATCTTTAACCTGGGCCATGGCATCGTCCCGGAGACCCCCGTGGACAACGTCAAGCGCCTGGTGGAGCTGGTGCAAAGCTACCAGCTGTCCTAAGGCCCAAGGGGGGAAGTAATGGATCGGATTGGGGGAAAGACCGTCGTTGTGACGGGGGCCGCAAGCGGCTTTGGACGCATCCTATGTGAGCGCTTACTTGCTCGTGGAGCTCAGGTGGTAGCCGGGGACGTCAACGCAGAGGGGCTCGCCGAGCTGGCCTCGGCCATGGCGTCGAAGGCCCTTCATACCCAGGTCACGGACGTCTCCGATTTGGCCCAGCAGAAGGCTCTGGTGGCCGCAGCGCTCGAGCGCTTCGGCGCCGTAGACGTGCTCGTGAACAACGCCGGCACCATGCCCCTGGCCTTTTTCTCCGATCACGCCGAGGCCGTAGGCGCCTGGGACCGCTGCATCGATGTGAATATTCGGGGCGTGCTCTACGGCATGATCGCCGCCTTCGATCCCATGATGGCGGCGGGGCAGGGGCAGGTGATTAACCTGTCCTCCATCTACGGCAACTACCCCACCATCGGCGCGGCGGTGTACGGCGCCAGCAAGGCCGCCGTGGATTTCCTCTCCGAATCCTTCCGCCAGGAAACCCGGGGCAGAATTAAGGTCACGGTGATCAAGCCCACGGGGGTGCCGGCCACCAATCTGTCGTCGAATATTGTGAATCCCGAAGCCCCGAAGGGCATCTGGGGCCACTACCTCGCGGAAGATGGGCCCCGCTTCGAGGCCATGGCGGCGGGGCAGCTGCCCGCGGCGGAACAGGACCCCGAGTCCCCGGCCTACTTTGCCCTAAACCCCGAGTACATCGTCGACGCGATTCTCCACGCTATCGATCAGCCCCTCGGGGTTTCGGTCAGTAGCGTCACCGTTCGCGCGACCGGTGACGGCTACGTCCTGTAAGGGCCCTTACTCGAACTTGTCCGTCACCGCCCCTTCCGACGCGGAGCGCACGGTGAGGGCGTATTTCGCCAGGATGCCCCGGGTCGCATAGGGCGCTGGGCGCGTCCAGCGGGCCTTCCGCGCGGCGAGGGTGGCGTCGTCCACGTGCACCGTGATGGTAGCCGCCTCGGCGTCGATGGTGATTTCATCGCCGTCCTCAAGGAGCCCAATGGGCCCACCGTCAAAGGCCTCCGGCGTCACGTGGCCGATCACGAACCCGTGGGACCCCCCGGAGAAGCGCCCGTCGGTGATGAGGGCCACTTGGTCGGACAGGCCCCGGCCATTGATGGCGCTGGTGGGGGAGAGCATCTCGCGCATCCCCGGCCCGCCCTTCGGACCTTCGTAGCGCACCACCACCACGTCACCGGCGACCACCGTGCCATCGAGGATGGCGGCGAGGGCCGCTTCTTCCCCGTGGAAGCACCGGGCCTTGCCCTTAAAGTGCAGTCCTTCGTGCCCGGTGATCTTCGCCACGGCCCCCTCCGGGGCGAGATTGCCCTTGAGAATCACCAGGTGGCTGTCCTTCTTGATGGGCTCGGAGAGGGGGCGGATCACCCGCTGTCCCTCGGGATAGGGCGCCACCTCGGCGAGGTTCTCCGCCAGGGTCTTGCCCGTAACGGTCAAGCAGTCCCCGTGCATGAGCCCTTCCTGCAGCAGCATCTTCATGAGCGGCTGGATACCGCCGATGGCGATCAGTTCGCTCATGGCGTAGTGCCCGGCGGGACGCATGTCCGCCAGCACCGGGACGCGCTTACCGATGCGCGTGAAGTCCTCGAGGCTCAGGGGAATGCCCGCCGCATGGGCGATGGCCAAAAGGTGGAGCACCGCATTGGTGGAGCCTTCCAGGGCGATGGTAATGGTGATGGCGTTCTCGAAGGCTTCCCGGGACAGGATGTCCGAGGGCTTGATGCCCCGCTGCACCAGGTGGGCCACGGCGGCGCCGGCGGCGCGGGCATCGGCAAGCTTGTTCGGCGACACCGCTTCCTGGGCCGAGGAGTTGGGCAGGGAGAGGCCCATGGCTTCAATGGAGGAGGCCATGGTGTTCGCCGTATACATGCCGCCGCAGGAGCCCGGCCCCGGGATGGCGGTGGCCTCGATTTCCTTAAGTTCGATGTCCGAGAGCTTGCCCGCAGCGTGCTGGCCCACGGCCTCGAACACCGAGACCACGTCGCGCCGGTCCTTGCCGGGCTGGATCGTGCCCCCGTAGACGAACACGCTGGGGCGATCGAGGCGCGCCATGGCGATGGCGCAGCCGGGCATGTTCTTGTCACAGCCGCCGATGGTGACGAA
>JAUILI010000098.1 GCA_030433075.1 Gammaproteobacteria bacterium
GCCTGCCCGGCGCTGGTCAGCTTGCCCGCGAAGGGCGAGGCGGGGTCCACCGTGTGGTACTCGGGCGCCAGCATGGTCAGGATCGGCGCCGCCTCCGTTTGCCCATAGGCCTGGTAGAAGCGGGTACGGGGCATGACCTCCAGGGCTTTGCGGATCACCGCCTCGGGCATGGGGGACGCGCCGTAGAGCACGCCTTCAAGGCTCCGTAGGTCGTAGTTAGCCAGGGCCGGGTCATGGACCACGCGATTGATCATGGTGGGGACCATGAGCATGCGCTGGATCTTCTCCCGCTCGATGGTGGCCATCACGGCCTCGGGCTCGAAAGCTGGCAAGAAGTAGTTCGTGCCGGCCATGAGGAGCATGCCCACGGCCATGCACCAGTCGGCAATGTGGAACATGGGCGCGACGTGGAGGCATCGATCGCCGGGGCGGATCTGGAGAATGGGCGCGGCCTGCATGGCGTTCACCAGTAGGTTCTGCTGGCTGAGCATGACGCCCTTGGAGCGCCCCGTGGTGCCTCCGGTGTAGAAGAGTCCTGCGAGATCGTCATTGCAGCGCCCCGCATCGGCGATGGGTTCTGCCGTGGCCAGGGCCTCCCAGTGGGTCGCGCTGCCCGGTAGAGCCTCATTGCCCAGGGTGATGACCGTTTCCAGCTGGGGGAGCTCAGGCCGAAGGCCCTCGATCTGCTCCGCGAAGGCGTCGTCGACGCAGAGCACTTTGCTCTCCGAGTCACTCAGCCAGTGAACAATCTCCGGCCCCGCGAGCCGCGTATTGATGGGCACGAATACCGCACCGACCCAGGCCACGGCGAAGTAAAACTCATAGTAGTAATCGGAATTGAGCGCGAGGACGGCCACCCGATCCCCGGGCCCCACGCCGAGGCCGGCAAGGCCCCCAGCTAAGCGGGCGACGCGGTCCGGAAAGGTCCGCCAGGGTTGGCTCCGGTCCTCATGGCGCAGGGCGTCGCCTTCGGGGTTTAGCTGCGCGGCGCGGCGCAGGGCGGCGGTTAGGGAAAACATGGCACTCTCCTCCCGAGGGGTTCCGGGGTAGCATAGCGAAAAGCCTGGGGAGAGGAGCAGCACATGGGCGCCACCACAACACCGGCCCTGGTGGGCACGCCGGCGGAGATTGACGCCGCCTACCTCACGACCGTTCTACGCCATGCAGGCTTCTCCGACGCGGCCGTCGAAACCTTTTCTGCAAGCAATATCGGCACGGGGCAGGTGGGGCAAAACATCCGCTTCGCCCTCGACTACGCGGCGGGGACTGGGCCGGCGACGGTGGTGGGCAAATTTGCCTCCGATGACCCCGCCAGCCGGCAAACGGGCATCGCGCTGCAGAACTACCTGAAAGAGGTGCGCTTTTATCGTGAGCTGGCCCCGTCCCTCGCGGTGCGCATCCCCGCCCTCTACTTCGGGGCGATTGATGAGGAAACCCACGAATTTCTCCTCATGATGGAGGATATGGCGCCAGCGGAGCAGGGTGATCAGCTCGGGGGCTGCAGCGCCGATGACGCGGCCTTGGCCATGGAACAGGCAGCCCATTTGCATGGACCGCGCTGGGACGATCCGGCCCTGCGGAACTTTGATTTCCTCGGTGGGCTGGACGAAGAGGCCGGCAATGCGGGCACCCTTGGCCTCTGGGATTCGGCCATGGAGGCGTACCTGGAACGCTATAGCGACCGCTTAAGCGCCGAGGACGTCGCCCTGACCCGCGCTCTGGGGGCGCGCTTCGCCGCCTATCTGTCCCCCGAGCCCGGTCCGCGCACGGTGACCCACGGGGATTTTCGCCTCGACAATATGCTGTTTGGCCGCACCCCCGGGGCTACCCCGCTGGCCATTGTCGATTGGCAGTCCCCGGCCCTGGGTCAAGGGCCGGCGGACGTCGCCTATTTCCTTGGGACCTCCCTTGATCCTGCGCTGCGGGGCAAAGAGGAGCGGGCCCTGCTTCGGGTGTACCGGGATGTGCTGAAAAGCTACGGCGTTTCCCTTAGCGAGGACGCGCTGTGGCGCGCCTATCGCCGGTCCAGCTTTGCAGGGCTGGTCATGGCCGTGGTGGCGTCCATGATCGTCGGCCAGACCGACCGCGGCGACAGCATGTTTATGGCCATGGCGCAGCGCAGCGCGGTGATGGCACGGGAGCTTGAGGGGCTCGCCCTTCTCGCCTAATTCGGGGGCGCGAGACGCGATGAAAATAGCGCTTCGCGCCGCCCTAAAGCCGTCGTAAAGTCGCGCATCGACCAACCCTTGCGCGAGGCCTGCCATGCTCCTTGCGTTGTTGATTTGCCTCTATTTGGGCGTGACCCTCGGCCTGGGGCTTCTGGCCCAGCGTCGGGTTAAGAATGCTCGGGACTTCATGCTGGCGGGGCAGCAGCTGCCGCTGTTTATGGTGGTCACCACCTCCTTCGCTACCTGGTTTGCCTCCGAAACGCTGCTTGGCGTTCCCGCAAAGGTGCTCGAAGGGGGGCTCGCCGAGACCGTGGAGGACCCCTATGGCGCGGGCTTCGGCCTGGTGCTTGTAGGGATGTTCTTCGCGTCCCGGCTCTACCGCCTGCGCCTTTTGACCATCGGAGACTTTTACCGGCGGCGCTACGGTCAGGGCATCGAGGTCTTCGCGTCGACGGTGATCTCCCTGTCCTACCTGGGCTGGGTGGCGGCGCAGATAACGGCCCTCGGGCTCGTGCTCGAAGTGCTGACCCAGGGGGTCCTCAGCACCGCCGATGGCATGCTCGTGGGCACCCTGGTGGTGCTGATCTACACGGCGCTCGGGGGGATGTGGTCCATCGCCTTGGCGGACCTTTTCCAGATGACCGTGATGGTGCTGGGGCTCACGGTGATTGCGGTGCTGGCGGGGCAAAGCGCGGGCGGCGCCGAGGCGGTCTGGGCCGAGGCCCAGCACCGGGATCTTCTTCGCTTCTTCCCCGAAGGCGACGTCAGTGCCTGGCTTGCCTGGATTGCCGCGGCCATCACGCTGATGATTGGCTCCATTCCCCAGCAGGATGTGTTTCAGCGGGTGATGGCGGCGCGAGATGAGCGAACCGCGCGCCTGGGGCCGATCATCGGAGGCTCGGCCTACATGGCCTTTGCCGCGGTGCCCATTTTCCTAGGGGTGGCGGCCATGATGGTCGTTCCCACGGCGGAGACGTTGCTGGCGGAAGACGCGGAGCAGCTCATTCCCACCCTGGTGCTTACGACCATGCCCCTGCCCTTGCAGGTGCTATTTTTCGGCGCCCTTTTGAGCGCGATCATGTCGACGGCGTCGGCGACCCTTTTGGCCCCGACCACCACCTTCGTCGAAAACATCCTCATGAACGTGGTGCCCGCCGTGGCTCAGCATCGACTGCGGGTGTTGCGTTGGACCCTCGCGCTCTTCGCCCTTGCGGTGCTGATCTATGCCCGAGCCATGGAGGGCACGCCCATCTACGATCTGGTGGGGAAGGCCTATCAATTCCCTGTGGTAGGGGCCTTTTGGCCCCTGGCCCTCGGGCTTTATTGGCCGAAAGCTTCCCGAGAGGGCGCACTGTGCTCCATTGGGGCGGGCCTTGGGGTGTGGGGGCTGCTGGAGTTCACCGCCTATGGGCTTGTCATGCCGTCGGTGCTCGGCGGCTTCTTGGCCAGCGGCCTGGGCATGGTGCTGGGCTCGCTGCGTTGGCCCAGCGCCGCGCCTTTGGACAGCACCCCG
The DNA here is from genome assembly GCA_030433075.1 of Gammaproteobacteria bacterium. GTDB lineage: Bacteria > Pseudomonadota > Gammaproteobacteria > Pseudomonadales > Azotimanducaceae > Salivita. The sequence goes on from JAUILI010000098.1 coordinate 3,682, forward strand.
GGCGGCGCCGCGCCCCGGGCTTAGGGGGCGCGCTCGCGGCTGCGTTCGTGGCGGGGAAAGATGAGCGCGGCCACCTCGAAGCCCGCGGCCTCAGCGAGCGCCAGCGCCTCGCGCCGTTCGCCTGGGGGTAGCTCCGGGCTGCGTGCGAGCAGCCACAGAAAGTCCCGGTTCGGGCCGGAAACCAGGGCCCAGCCGGCATCTTGGTCCAGAGCGAAAATCACATAGGCCCCGTAAAAGGGGCCGAAGAAGCTCACCTTCAGATGGCCCACGGTGGGGTCTCCCACCGGGAGGGCACGACCCTCCGCCACTTCCCAGCCCTCGGCCCCATAGCCCGAATTGCGCACGGCAATCGCGCCGTCGGGCCGCAGCGCGTAATCGGCGCGGACGTCGGAAAGGCCGCGCTCGAAGCTGTGATCTAAGCGAGCAATTTCGTACCAGGTGCCGAGATAGGCTTCGAGGTCGAAGTTCTGCACGGGCGTGATGCCCGGGGGCGCGCTGGTACAGCCGGTGACGAGGAGCGCAAGCACGATGAGAAGGCCTAAGCGCATCGGGCCCGAGCGCTGAGCGCTTAGGCGTTGCATCCCAGTGCCCATGTCCCTAGCTCCGCGCCTGGGGGCGAATGTAGGTGCCCTGGGCCACGGCGACGGTTTTGTCCTCGGCATCATCCACCCAGCAGCGGATGCTGCCGATCACCGACCGCCTCCCCACGTGGTGAAGTTCGGCGCGGGCGAAGACCGTATCCCCCTGGGCCGGTCGCAGATAGCGAATGGATAGCTCGCTGGTGAGCGCCATGGGCTCGAGGCCCACGGCGCCGAAAAGGGCATACCAAAGCACGGCGTCGCAAAGGCCGAAGATCGTGGGGCCGCTGATGATATTGCCGGGGCGTCGAGCGCGCTCGTCCGGAGTGATGGCGGCAATGGCCCAGCGCTCCCCAACGTCGATGCAGCGCTGGCCGGAGATGGGGAAGGCCTCGGCTAGGTAGGCATTGATTTCCTCGGCGGTGATGGCGGCGCTCATTTCGGATTCCTTGTGGATTGGGGCTGACACCCCAGCATGGGCAATGCGCGGGCGAAAAAAAAGGCGGCCTTGCGGCCGCCTTTCGGGTGAGCGCGAGAGGCGCTTAGAGGTTGTAGGTCAGACCAACCTTGATCATGCGACCAAAGGGGCTGTGGGTGTAGGGATCGTAGTTGAGATCCGTCTGAGCCCGCGGCGCCAGGTTGTCGAAAAGGTTGAACACGGAGACGTTCATGCCGAGCTTGTCCTCCATGAGGGAGACGTTGTAGTTCACGTCCACCGTGAAGTGCTCGTCGATGGTCTGAAGGGCCGCAATGGCGCCTTCGTCATCGTATTCTCCCCAGTAGCGGCCGGTCACCGTCAGACGGTGCGCATCGCGGGAGAAGCGTGCGAAAACGCTGCCCTGAAGGTCCGTGATCGGCGTAATGGTGTTGCGGTTGTCGTTCAGGTTGCCCGCGAAGTCCCCACCGGCAGCCAGGAAGACACCGCTGAAGTTCTCGAAGTCACCAACGTCGTACTCCGCCGTGTAGGTGCCCTGCGTACCCACTTCGAGGAGACCGAAGTCCGTTTCGAAGTCGTACTGACCGAACCAGTCGATACCGGAGGTGGTGATATCGCCACCGTTGATGTAGTTAATCCGGATTCGCTGAATTTGGGCCAACACCCCTTCTGAGCCAGGCTGGAAGATCACCTGCTGCTGGAGGGCGTCGCAGGCTGCGGAGCCATCACCAGCCGCCCCGGGCGTACAGGCGTTGGTGCCATAGGCCGCGACCACGGCGTTGAAGTCCTCAACCTGGAGCGGATTTTCGAAATCGAAGCGCCAGTAGTCCAAGGAGCCGAAGAAGTTCCCCTTATCCAAAACGATACCGAAGTTCGTCGCAAGGGCCGTTTCCGGCTCAAGATTGGGGTTTCCGCTCGTATCCACGGCCTTAAAGGCGTTCGCCGGCGCCGTGAACTGGAGCGACGTGGACCGACCTTCGAGGAAGTTCTGCGGGGGGCCGCGGAACGTCGTGGACACCGAGCCCCGCAGGGTAATGGCGTCCGTGGCCTGGAATCGAAGGGCCAGCTTGGGATCCACCGTGGAGCCCACGTTGCCGCCGTAGTCTTCGAAGCGCACCGCCAGCTGGGCATTCAGGCGCTCCGAGATGGGGAGGCCAAGCTCAGCGAAGGCGCCGTACACGGTCCGCTCCGTATCCGCCGGGAAGGTGCCGGACAGGAACGCGAAGAGGCCAGTGTCGGAGGTGAGCCGCGACTGCGTGCAATCCAGCGTGTCGGTGTTCCCGAGGGTCACGGAGGCCGGATTCACGAAGGGGCAGGGATTCACGGTGAGATCGTTGATCGCCGCGGGGGAGAGCGAGAACTGCTCATTCCGCGTTTGGATCCCGGCAGCCCAACCCACGGTGCCGCCCGCCAGCTCGATGGGCAGCTCGCCATCAAAGGTGGCATCAAACACCAGCAGCTCGTAGGTGGTCTTCGTGCTGAGGTCCGTTTCCAGCCAGGGCTGGAGTTCCCGGTTCATGCGCACCAGATCGGCGTTGGCATTCGGATTCACGTAGCCGTTCGTGAAGGACTGCTCGATACCGTTCGAGAAGGGCGTGTGGTAGAGGCAGCCGCCCTGCCCGGGGGTGCCCGTGGCCGGGTCGCAGTCCGGTCCACCGAGGCCATCAAGGGCCAGGGCGAGGCGCTCCACGTACATGTCAGGCGTAACGTTGGTGCGATCGCGCTTGGACCAGGACACGGCAATATCGAAGCCGAGCTGACCGTCGAAGAGCGTGCCGTCGAGGCCCGTGGCCAGGCGGTAGGTATCCGTTTCCCGCTCGCCGCGCCGGGGCTCGCCGTTGATAAAGCCGCCAGCGCCCGCGTGGCGGGTGAGGGGGTACACGGCCAGCGTCCCATCAGGCAGAAGCCCGGGGTTGTTGGCGATGAGATCCTGCACCCCAGGGTGGGTTGCAGGCACAAGGCGATCCGGTCCGAAGAGCGACTGGGGCGGGTAGGAGGGCGAGGTGGCCCACTTCGGGATTTCCATGCGCGAATAAAGCGCTTCGATGTGGAAATCGATGTTTTCCGTCACCGCGTAGTTGGCTTCCACGAAGCTCTTGTAGGTGTCCTGCTGCTCAACCAGGTTGTCGTAGTTAGTGAACTGGAAGAAGCAGGTGTTGGACGCCAGCGTGTTGCCGAAGGCCTCGCAAGCGGGGTCGGGCACGCGGCCAATAATGCCAAGGGCACCCGTATCCGGATTGGTCACGCCGACGGGGAAGATGGTCCCGGGGTTACCAATGGAGGAGTAGCCCCCCTGGGGGTTGGCACTTCGCGGACGCACGGCCCAGTCGAGATCGCGCAGGCGAACTTCGCTGCGGCGCTCGTACTCAAAGGCTCCGGTCACGTGCCAGCGGTCGTTCCCCGTGCCGAGCATGATGCCGGCCTGGTACTCGCCGTCGGTTTCTTCGAAGGTTTGCCCAGACAGGCGGAACTCGGCGCCTTCGAAGTTATCCCGGGTGATGAAGTTCGTGACCCCGGCAATGGCGTCGGAGCCGTAGAGGGCGGCAGCGCCGTCCTTCAGCACTTCGATCCGACCGATAGCGATGGACGGGATAGCGCTGATATCCACACCGATGTTGGCGGTGGACACGTGGCGACGGCCGTTAATCAGCACGAGGGTCCGGGCCGAGCCCAGGCCCCGAAGGTTAATGGTGGCCGCCCCTTCGTTACTTTGACCGCCGGAGGCGTTGAACTGGTTGGTTTCGCCGATGTTGCCGTTAGAAATGTTCAGGTTCCGGATCATCTCCGTGATCGTGGGGTTCCCCACGTCGGCGAGATCCTGGGCGCTGAGCACGTCCACGGGAAGGGCCGTATCTTGCGGCGTACCGCGGATAAAGGAGCCGGTGACCACCACCTCTTCGATGGTTTCTTCGGCGAGTACGAGGGCTGGTGCCGAGAGCATCGCTGCGGGCAGCGTGCAGGCAGCAATGGCCCGACGTAGGGACAGCTTGGACATCTTAGGTCTCCCCTGCTTCATTTTATCGGCCCGTGCGCCAGTGGATCTGGGGCCTCGGTCCGGTTAAAGCGCTTAGGAGAGTGCTGTGATGTTTGACGTCTCCCCCAAGGCGCCGTGGGCGCAGAATCATTTTCGAAACATTTAGAGTCAAGGAAGGTCGCGAGCCTTGCCAGGCGGCGCTTAACCTCTTGTCATTTTCTGATTACATATTGGAATATGAAACAAAAAAATAGGTTTTTAAATCATTAGGTTATTAAGACCCAGGTGAAAATGCTTAAAAATAGCCTTGGAAAAAGTGGCGTGATTTGCGAGTCTGTAGACGAGTGG
>JAUILI010000099.1 GCA_030433075.1 Gammaproteobacteria bacterium
GGAGTCCGGGGCGGTGGGTCCGGATGTCCGGGGCTCCGATGTCGCGGCGGGTGCGGGTGGCGTTCGCGCGGCGCGTGCTGGCGCGAAGGCCTCCGTCGGCGGGACTGGCGCCGCGAAGCCGGGTGGCGTGGCGCAGCCGGCGGCCGTGGTGTCGGTGTCGTCCCGGACCGGGCAGGGCCTGGATGCCCTGCGGCGGGTGCTCACCTTGGGGGAACTCCATCTGCCTCGATCGGTGCGCACCGTGCACGTCATTCTCCAAACCGATGGCATCGCCCATAGCCATGTTCGCTATCAGCGCCGTGTGGGCGCGGCGGGGGCCAGTGCCTTTGAGCGCCCGGACGAAACTGCGCTATTGACCGTGCTTCCCCCCCGGGCGATGCCGGCGCGCCCGGACTTTGCCACCGCCTATCGCAAGCCTATGTTCAATTTCGGGGTGAATATTGGGCAGCGCATGATGGTCATGGATCCTGACGATCCCCTTCGTTACCAATTTTTGGCGCGCATCAACCTCGGGGCGGATCTGGGGCATGATTGGTACCTGCGCAGCAGCGTGGCCCTTAATCTTTACAACGACTGGGACACCATCAGCCGAACCTCCGACTCCGTATTGCCAAGGGTGCGCTCCGAGGTGCGGGAGTATCTCCAGCAGGGGGAAACGGGCATCGACGCTCTCTATTTAGAAAAGCGCGGCATGGTCGCCAGCGATGTGGTCTACCGCGCCTATGGGGGGATCCTGGAAGAGATGTTCTCCGGCGTCGGCGCCGAGGTGCTCTATCGCCCCTTTCCTAGCCGCTTCGCCTTTGGCCTCAATTTGAACTACGTTTGGCAGCGGGATTTCGACAAGCGCTTCACCGTTCAGGATTACCAAGTGCTTACCGGCCATGGGTCCGTGTACTGGGCGTCGCCCTTCGCCAACTACGATGCCGCGGTGCACGTGGGGCGCTACCTGGCGAGGGACGTGGGGGCCACCTTCGAAGTCCGCCGCACCTTCGAGAATGGCTGGATGGTGGGGGGCTTCTTCACCCTGACCGATGTGCCCTTTGAGGAGTTCGGGGAAGGCAGCTTCGATAAGGGGCTCTTCTTCCGGGTGCCCTTCAATAGCCTGCTCCCGGGCAACACCCGGGGTGCCTACCAAACCATTATCCGCACCATCCAACGCGATGGCGGTGCGCGCTTGGAAGGCACGGGGGATACGCTGTGGTGGGAAGGCCGTGGCCATCGCGCCGATGCCCTGACGGCCACCAAGGCCAGGATGCTGCCGCGATGAGGATGCGAGAACGCGCGCTGGCGCTTTTGGTCGTTTCCGCTAGCCTAGCGAGCTGCGGCTACGCGACCTTCTCCTCGCCCCAGTTCGATGCGGTGCGCGGGCTCTTCCCCAAGGAGACCGGGGTTGATCTCGAAGGCCTTGCCTGGACCCTCCGCTGGGCCGGGGAGGCCCAACCCGTGCTCCCCGTGGTGGTGAAAGACCAGTTTGTGTTTACCCACCGAAGCGGCGTTCAGGTCACCTTTGATGGATGGCAGGTCACCCGCGTAGCTGGGCTCCTAGGCCGGGAGGTGCTCACCCTTCGCTTGGATGATGGCGGTGGGCTCTCCATCGAAAGCGGGGCGCGGCAACTCTTTGAAGGGCCTTGCAGCCCATGGCAGCGCGGCCCGGCGGGCTACGAGCAACGCTGCGAAGGCCTCGGCCCTAACGAGATCGCCCTCGATGAAGCCGGGAATATTTCCCGCCTTTCCTTTACCATTCACCCTGAATATGGCGCCCTGGTGCTTGAGCGTTAATGAAAGGAAGCCTTGAACTCATGGTCAGATCTGCTCTTGTCTTTGTCCTGTCTGTGATGCTCGCCCTGGGCGGCGCCTCGGCCCTGGGCGCGTCGCTTTCGGATATTCCTCCGGGGGTGGTGGCGCAGCTGAAAAGCATGCCGCCAGCCCAGGCCCGAGCCCTTGCCCAGCAGTACGGGATTGATCTCGGTGCCCTCGCAGGTACCGGCGCCGCGGCCACAGGCCCCGCGCCGGGGCAAGAAGGGCAGGCGCTTACCCCTGCGCAGCGCCCAGTGTTTGGGCCCCAGGGGCAGCTACTGGATCCAGAGAATCCCTTTGCGCAGGGGGCTCAGGCCCAGCAGATGGAAGATGCGGAGGAAGAGGCCGCGGCGGCCCTGGTGATCGAACCCCTGGATCCCGCGGAGCGCTTCGGCCTTGGGTTCTTTGCCGCTGAAGTCAGCACCTTTGCCCCCGTGGATAATGTCCCGGTCCCCCAGGACTATCGCCTGGGCCCTGGGGATGAACTTAACCTCCTCATGCTGGGCCAGGATGCGGGGGAGCTCACGCTTGCGATCGACCGCGCCGGCGCCCTAGCTTTACCGGAGATCGGCCGGGTGCAGGTGGCGGGCATGAGCTTCGAGGCCGCCGCGGAACTGATTCGCGCGCGGGTCACCTCGGCACGTATTGGGATGCAGGTGCTGGTGTCCATGGGTCGCCTGCGAAGCATCAACGTCATGCTCGCCGGCGAGGTCCGCATCCCCGGGGCGCGCTCCCTTTCTGCGCTTTCTCGCGTGACGCACGCGCTTTTTGCCTCCGGCGGTCTGTCCTCCGTAGGCAGCCTCCGGAACATTGAGGTGAAGCGAGGCGGCGAGCTCGTAGGGCGCTTCGACGCCTACGACCTCCTTCTTTCCGGTGATGCCTCTGACGACATCCAGCTTCGGGATGGAGACGTGGTGTTCGTGCCGCCCTTGAAGCGGCTCGGCGGCGTTTCCGGCGCCGTGCGTCGCCCTGGGGTTTTTGAGCTTGCTGAAGGGGAGACCCTCGACGCGCTCCTCGCGATGGCCGGCGGGCCCACGGCCCGGGGCCGGGGCGAGGGCATCCTGCTGGAGCGTGAGCGCCCTGACGGTGGCCCAGAAATCCTCCAGCTCTCGGCCTCCGAGCTTGCGGAGCTGCCCTCGGAGTCCGGGGATCGCCTGCGTATTCAGGTGGCGTCCCAACGCTTTTCTAACCGCGTGACCTTGAAGGGGGCGGTACAGCGCCCCGGGGTCTATGGCCATTTCCCAGGCATGCGCGTGAGCGATTTGCTCCAGAACCCCGATGTGGACGTGCTCGAAAACACCGATCTGGCCTACGGCCTCGTCATCTCGACGGATCGCCTCGATGGCACCATCGCTGTTCGCCAGTTCGCCCCAGCGCGGGTGTTCGGGGGCGATGAGGACGGCGATTTAGCGCTGGAGCCTCGCGATACGGTGCTGGTGTTTAGTCGCCCCGGGGCAAACGATGCCCTGCGCGCACAAGCCGAAGCCGAAGCCGAAGCCGAAGCCGAAGCCGAAGCCGAAGCCGAAGCCGAAGCCGAAGCCGAAGCCGAAGCCGAAGCCGAAGCCGCGAGCCGCCGGGTGCTGCTTGCGCCGGTGCTGGCGCAGCTCGATCGGCAAGCCAGCCCCGCCGCGCCCGTCGCTACCGTGCGCATCGAGGGCGCGGTGCAGTCCCCCGGGCGCTACCCCCTGGGCGAGGCGTACACCGTCGCCGATTTGATCGCCGCTGCCGGGGGCTTTCGGGGCGATGCCTATGAGGACAGCATTGAGGTTCAGCGCGTGGTGCTGAACCGGGACAACGTGGCCGAGGTGCGGACCCTCACGGCCCGGGCCTCGGGGGGTGGCCTCGCCGCCGTTGCCCTTGAGAGCCGGGATCGCGTCTCCGTCCGGGCGATCCCCAACTGGCAACCTGATGAAACGGTGGTGCTTGAGGGGGAATTCCGCTTCCCCGGGGAATACGCCCTGCTACCGGGGGAGACCCTGGGGGAGCTCGTTGATCGGGTGGGTGGCGTTACCAGCCAGGCCTTCCCCTATGGCGCGGTGTACACCGCTGAAGTGGCCGCTGCCACGGAGCGGGCGGAAACAGCGCGCTTTGCCGACGAAATCCGCCGCTCCTATGCGAGCATGGCCCTGACTCAGCAAGCGCAGCGGGCCACCTTCCAGGAACTTGAGCAGTCCATTCAATCCATCCTGGATCGGGAGGCACTGGGCCGCATCGCCATTGATATGCCGCGTATCCTCGCCGGTGACCGAGGCGCCGATGTGGTGCTTTCCGATGGGGATAAGGTCTTCTTGCCCCGGCGCAATGACACGGTAACGGTCCTCGGGGAGGTGTTCCGCCCCGGGAGCTTCCGCTTTGAGGCGGGCCAGTCCCTGGATGATTACCTCGCCCTCGGGGCCGGCGCCACGGCCCGCGCCGACCAGCGGGGCATCTATGTGGTCCGCGCCAATGGCCGGGTGGATCGCCCGGAGCGAAGCCTGCTTCGCTTTGGCCTCGCCGATTCGGAGGTTCGGCCGGGGGATACCATCGTGGTACCAGTGAATGCCTCCTACCGCGATCCCCTGGATTTCTGGACCAGCATTACCCAGGTGGCCTATCAAACCGGTATCGCCATCGCCGCGGTGTTGAGGAACTAGGTCATGGCTGAACAGGACTTCCGCAGCCCCGGGGCGCCCGGCTACGACGGCTTTGACGACGAGATCGACCTCTTCGAGCTCTTTCAGAACCTTTGGGAAGACAAGTGGCTCATCAGCGCCATCACCAGCGTTGCGGCGGTGCTCTCCGTGCTGGTGGCCCTCTGGCTCCCGAACATCTACCAGGCCTCCACCCTACTCCGGCCCCAGAGTTCCGAGGGTGGCATTGGGGGCCTGGCGCGCCAGTATGGCGGCCTCGCCAGCCTCGCGGGCATCTCCCTGCCCTCCGGGGATGGGCAGTCGAAAACCCAGCTGGCCCTGGAAGTCCTAAAATCAAAGAAGTTCGCCTACGATTTTGCCACCCGCCACGACCTTCTCCCGGCCCTCTTTGCTGCCGAGCGCTGGGATTGGGCCACGGAAACCCTTTCCCTAGATCCGGAGGTTTATGATCCCTCCGCCGGCGGATGGGTACGCGAGGTTCAGCCCCCGCGCACCGCGGCGCCAAGCCCCGAGGAAGTCCACGAACTTTGGAATGAGACCGTAGCGGTGTCGGAAGAAAAGGACAGCGGCTTCGTCACCTTGTCCATCAAGCATCGCTCCCCGGTCTATGCCAAGGAATGGCTTGATTTGCTGGTGGTGGACATCAATGAGGCCCTCCGGGCCCAGGATCTGGCCGAGTCGGAGCGGGCCGTGGCCTACCTGGAGGGGCAGCTAAAACAGACCAACGTGGCGGAAATTCGAGAGCTGCTGGCCGGGCTGCTGCGCTCCCACATGGAGTCGCGCATGATGGCCACGGTGGAGCCGAACTACGCCTTCTCCGTCATCGATCCGCCGACCGTTCCTGAGCTAAAGAGCGAGCCCAAGCGGGCGCTCATCTGCGTGCTGGGGACGCTCCTCGGCGGCATGCTGGGGGTGGTGTTCTCCCTGGTGCGTCGGGCGCTGCGTAATCGGGCCGAGGGGCTGGCCGGCGGCGCCTCCGGCGCAGCGGGCTAGGGCCAGGCGATCGTGACGGGCGCCCTGCGCTTCGCCTGGCTGGCGGCCCAGCCGTCTCGCTATCGCTTAGCCTTTGCGCTGATGGCCGATGGCGCCTTAGCGGGTTTGGCGCTCCAGCTGGCGTTTGGGCTGTTTTTGCCGCCGCTTGCGGGTGTGACCCCCTGGCTTGCCTTTGCGCTCATTCTGGGCTCCCTGTGGGTGCTTCTTTCCGTGGGGCTCTATCGAGATCGGGCAGCCTATTTTGGCGCGGGGAGTCGCCGTCGGCGCCTGCTAGGTGGGTTGTTGATTCTGCTCTACGCGTTTTTGGTTAATGAAGTGGCCGGCGCTCCCTTACCCGTTCCTTTTTTGCTGAGCTATGCCTTCGCCTTCTATCTCTCGGCCCTGGCTTCCCGCCTAGTAGCCCGGCGACTTCTGACCTAGCTGCCGACGGATCGATCAAGCTCCACCACATTATCCGTGGTGCTCGGCGGCGCTGGGGAATCGCCCAGCTTCCCCTTAATCCACTTAGCAGACTGCCAGGCGTGCAGCATAAAGCGGGCCTGGAGGGCAAAGGCCCCCAGGAACTGCGCGGTGAGCGCGAATTCTGGGAAGTGGAGCTGCCAGCACAGCAGGGCGAGGGCGGCATTGAGCGTGAGATAGGCGCCAATCGCCAAGGCCGTGGAGCGCTTCCCAAGACCTGCCCGTTCGAAGATGTGATGGAGGTGGTCCCGGTCCGGGCTCATGGGACTGCGCCCCTTGCTCAGGCGCCGCCCCATCAGTAGCAGGCAGTCGAAGACGGGGGGCGCGAGTAGCGCCGCAATCAGCATGGCGGGAATGGGCTGGCCGTTCCCCGGGGCCTTGGTCACCAACGTCAAGGCCGATGCCGCGAGCACCGTGCCGACCATGAGCGCTCCCGAATCTCCCATGAATAGCTTGGCCTTGCGGCGCTCCCGGAAGGGGAAGTTGTAGAGCAAAAAGGCCAGTAAGCACACCGCCAATAGCTCAAGGGCGGGCGGGGGCGTTTGCCCCGCCAACTCGGCCACCAACAGCAGGCTGCCAGCGATGGTGAGCCCAATGGTGCCAGCGACCCCATCAGCTCCGTCAGCCATGTTGATGGCGTTCAAAAAGCCCACAATCGCAAGCAGTGTGAGGGGAACCGCGAAGGCCCCAAGGGGCAGGGGGCCAAGCCCTAAAAGATTCCCCAGATCGCGCACCACGAGCCCATCCATGAACACCAGTGCGCAGGCCGCGCCAATCTGCGTCAGCAGCTTGAACCGGGCCGACAAATCGAAGCGGTCGTCGAAAAGCCCAACCGTAAACATCAGGCACGCGGCGAGCACCGTGCCCTCGTAGCCCACCAGCAGACCCACCCCCCCAGCGAAGAGCCCGAGCATCATGGCCGGGCCCCCGATAATGGGCGTGATCTTCACGTGATGCTTGCGTCCGCCGGGCTTGTCCACCCAGCCCAGGGCCTTCGCCAGGGGCCGAAGGATCGAGACGGAGGCGGCGGTCGCCAGGAACGCCAGGATGAGCGGTTGGGAGTCCATGGGGTGCGCCTCTTGGGATTTCCGCAAGTCTACCGGGTTTGGTTAGGTCTGTTGACTCCCTAGGGCCATGTTGGCTTCGCCGAGAGGCAGGGCAACATTGTAGTCCCCTCGGGCGTCCGCGGTCGGGGAGTCTTGGCAATGGTGAAGTGGTAGGGGATATCCGGGCCGGGGGAAGTCCCTTTGCGCCAAATCTTATGTTGATACTTGGCCATAATTAAAGTGGGATGAGGCGGTCCATATAGGGATTGATCTAGGTTCTCAGTGGAAAAATAGGTCCCTTTCAGGCGATAAAATGGCACCAAGGTGGGTTTTCTAAGCCATCGCTTTCGCGTCCATGTAGATACACAGAACATGCCTCAGCTGGGCGCTAAGCCGCGCCAATGCTGGCCCCGCCACCGGCCTTGGCGCCGCTTATGTAGATACCTAGAAATTCGCCCAAAAGGGCTTTCCGGCGCTGCCCTCAATTTGTGCAGCCGCTCGTCACCGGCAAGCACTCACCGCCCTTGTCGCCTGGCGCCGCTAGGTAAAAGCGTGTGGCAAGGATCTGCGTTTACCGGTCTGCTGATCCGGAGTGGAGCGCAAGGAGCGCCGCCTCCCGCAGCTCCCGCTTCAAAATCTTTCTCAAGGCGTTCGTCTGGGACGCCATAAACGGAGGCCTCGGCCACGGCGGGGTGCTCGAGGAGCGCGGCCTCCACCGCGCCGCAGCCGATGTTCTCGCCCCCGCTCATCACCAGATCCTTGGTGCGAAGGTGTCGGCGTTGGCATCGGGGCGGTTCCAGTAGTCGCGGATCAGGCTCGTGCCCCGAATCTGAAGTTCTCCGCGGGTGTTCGGGGGGAGGGGATTGCCTGC
>JAUILI010000100.1 GCA_030433075.1 Gammaproteobacteria bacterium
CGTACTTGTTGATCTTCTCGATCAAGGTGGTGCGCTGAACCTTCAGCAGGCGCGCCGCCTGGGACACGTTACCCCCGGCGGCATCCAGGGCCCGGGCAATGAGCGTGGACTCAAATTCCGCCAGCTGCTCCCGCAGGGAGACCCCCTCCTCCGGAAAGGCCCCCCAGCCCTGCCCTGCCATGATGGCCGCCTCCACGGGATTGGCCGGCGCCTTGCCGAGCAAAAGCCCTAGGGGATCATCGCTAGAGGGCGCCGCTGCAAAGGGGTTCCCTTCCGGCGCCAGGAGCCCCTGGGGCAAGAGCGAGGAAGGAACGCTCTCAGGCTCGAGGCAGCTGCCAGGATAAAGGGTAGAAAAGCGTTGAAGAAGGTTAGAAAGCTCCCGCACATTTCCCGGCCAGTCATGGCGGGCCAGCAGCGCCATAAAGCCTTCGCTCAGCGTGAGGGGTTCGGCGCCGTCCGGAGCGTGAAGCGCCGAAAGGTATTCGGTCAAAAGCGGGAGATCATCCAAGCGTTCCCGGAGGGCCGGCACCTCTACGGGAATGACGTTTAGGCGGTAGTAAAGATCCTCACGAAAGGATCCGTCGGCCACGGCCTTTTCAAGATCGCGGTGGGTGGCTGCCACGACGCGCACATCCACCGTTTCCGGGGCCGTCCCCCCCACCGGCTCGACCTGCCGTTCCTGGAGCACGCGGAGAAGCTTCACCTGCATGTAGGCCGGCATATCGCCGATCTCATCGAGAAACAGCGTGCCCCCGTTGGCGAGCTGAAAACGTCCAAGCCGGTCCGCCAAGGCCCCGGTAAAGGCGCCCTTCCGATGGCCAAAGAGTTCACTTTCGAGAAGATCGGCGGGAATGGCGCCGCAGTTCACGGGTACAAAGGGAGCATCGGCCCGGGGGCTTTGGGCGTGCACGAGGCGGGCAACCACTTCCTTGCCCGTACCGCTTTCCCCCCGGATGAGGAGCGTGGCGGAAGACTGGGCCACCTGAGCGATGAGCGCGCGCAGCCCTTCCACGGCGGCGGAGGCGCCGACCAGGGCTAAGGCATCATCTAATTGGTAGCCCAAGGCGGCCCCCGATTGCGCGCGATCTACGGGCTTAACCTTAACCCTTGGGCTCAGGAAGGCAACAGAAAGGGCGAAGTTTTAATTGGTTTCATCAACGAGCCGCGACGCCCCCAACCACCCGCAGCTGGGGCGGGAGGCGCAGCGGGTCCAGCGCCTCGGTTGAGATGCGCCAGGCCACGCAGAGCTCCGCCGCTGGACCCGCGAGGGACGCCAAGGCTGAAGGATTGGCAAGGGAGCGCTGCAGGAAGGCGCCGAAATCGGCCAAATGCAGGGTCAGGGCGTCCAAGGCCGGCGGCAAGGCTTCCTCTCGGGGCTGCTGGAGCAGCAGCGCCAAGGCCTCAATCCGAACGCACAGCGCCTCCGACGTGGGGTCCTGGGAGAGATCGCGCAGCGCATCCCGAAGGGCGGCAAGCACGAGGGGCATGGCTGACACGGCCGAGGGACCCACGGCCCTTACCGCCCGAGGTCGTGGAGGCTAAGGGGGCTCGCCTTCACCGCAGCGGCGGCGTTCTCCCAGGCCCCATGGAGCTCTTCGAGATAGCCTCGAACCTCCGCCGCTTTCTCCGCAGAGTTTTGCGCATTCGCCTCGATGATACGGCGCAGGCAATAGCCATAGAGGCTATCAAGGGTATCGGCGAGCTCGCCCCCCTTCTCCTGATCGAGGCTGCCCTGCAGGGCCAGAACGATCTCCGAGGCTTTCTCGAGGGCGTCGCACTTCTCCTGGCGCGCGCCCCGAGCGATGTGGAGCTCGGCTGCACGAAGGGCGGAGATCGCCGCGTCAAACAGCAAGATGATGAGCTGGGCGGGATCTGCGCCCTCCACCCGGCCGCGGTTATGGACTGCGCCGTAGGACTGCAGGGCACGTCGGGCAGCTACGCTCATAAACCCTCCTCAAAAGCCGATTTTCCTTCCCGCAGCGGCGGGCTCTAGAGAAGTTATTCGGCGTTTAAGGGGGAAAACTTGAGGGGATTAGGCCTTCGGGCAGCGGGAAAAGCCCGATTCAATGCAGCTATCCACCAGGGGTGTCAGTGCCGCAATGTCGTCTTCATCGAGCTTCAGCTCGGCGAACTGCCGCACCTCCTCCGCCGGTCCATAGCCCCGGCGCCGCGCCACCTCAGCCCACACATAGGCGTGCTTGGGCATGGGGGCATCGGCCGCATCACCGGAGAGGAATACGAGAGCGGCCATAAACTGCGCTTCCGCATAGCCCTGCCCCGCCGCCTTCAAAAACCAGGACAGCGCGGTACGCGGGCTTTGCCGCACGCCATTGCCCTCGTGGTAATGAAGGCCAAGCATGTACTGAGACTCGGCCAAGCCGCCCTCCGCCGCCTCCTCGAAGAACTTCATGGCCTCTCGGGCATTCTTCGCCACGCCATAGCCGTTGTGATAAAGCATGCCGAGATTATGAAGGGCCTGGGGCTGCTGACTCTCTGCCGCCCGGCGATACCACTTAAGCGCCTCAGCATAGTCCTGGCGGACCGATAGGCCCTGCTCGTAAAGATAGCCCACGTTGGTCTGGGCATTGGCATCCCCTAAGGCTGCTCGCACCCGCCAGGCCCGCATGGCCGTCGCGTAGTGCCCGCGATCGAAGGCCGCCTGAGCTTCGTCAACCGCCGCCCCTGAGGTCAAGGCCCCAAGGGACAGACCCAGCACCACGGCCGCAAAGAAACGCCTCAGCTTCATTGACCCTGCCCCTTATCCTGAAAGCCCATGCAGCCCCGCCCATCCGCCTGCAGCACCTCCATGGACGGCAAGCGCGGCGACTTAAATCCGTGCAGGCGACAGGCGTAGCGCGCCCGCGCATCCCAGCTCATACCGAAGTGTGTACAGCGCCAGCAGTTCGGCGCCTTAGCGCCGTCTTCCGGGACCGAATTCATGATAGGCCTTCCATGCCACCTGCCCGACCAAAGCGAGCGCGATACCCCACGCCAGCACCTTAGCGAGATCCACCTGAACTAGCGGCGCCGCGTCCTTACCCCCCAAGCGAATCAACGCCAGCATGATCAGCATGGGCACAAACATCAGAAGATAGCCGCGAATCAGGCGGCAAACCTCACAGGGTGCTTTGGTGCCGGCCATGGGACCTCTCCTCTGCCTACCTCCCCTAAGGTACGGAAGCTGGGCCTAAAAACAACACTGCCCGCTCTGGAAACCAGACCGGGCAGTGGAAGGATTAGGAAGCCCCCGATACGAGGGCCTCCCTTTCAACGCTCAGCCTTAGCCGAGAAGCGACAGCACGTTCTGCTGCGATGCGTTGGCCTGAGCCAGCATGGCCGTACCGGCCTGGAGCATGATCTGGTTTTTCGCCAGATTCGCAGATTCAGCTGCAAAGTCAGCGTCCTCGATACGAGAGCGGCCGTCTTCCAGATTGATCGCGATATTGCTTAGATTTGCGACCGTATTGTCTAGCCGATTAGAGACTGCACCGAGATTTGCACGCTGAGTGTTCACCGCGGTGATGGCCGCGTCGATAGCAACAATCGACGTCCTCGCGTCTGCAGCAGAAGTAACGCTCAATGCAGAGGTGGAGGCGGCAGGGCTAGACGTAGCGCCATCTAGAAGAGCGGTGGTGGCTGCCGTAGCGGTGATTTTAATGTCTGCGTCGCTATTCTCAGCGGTGGCGACCAGCGTAAGCCCACCCAACTTGTCAGCATTTGCCGCTAGCGCTAGCGTGTCATTGATCCTAGCAACCTGACCAACCACCGTATCGTCATACGCATCGGTCGTACTCGCAGCAAAAGATACAGTGTGTCCATTGATTACGAAACTATAAGCTGCCGACGCATCAATGCCCGCTAGAGTTAACTCATCACCATCAGCATTCAGCGTTCCTACTGCTGCAGCACCATCGTCGAAGCTTGAGCTGCTAAAGTTGATCGCCTGAGACAAAGTTACAGAACCATCGGACCCAGCTACGGCAGTCAGACCAACATAGTCTGTGGACGTGTAATTGTTGATTGCCGCAGCGATAGCATCAGCCGTACCGGCAAGACTATTGCCGGAGGCAGTTTGGTCTGCATCAGCCCCTGCGAGGTTCGTGAAGGTCGTTCCGTCGTCGACGCTAACGCGATAGGTGAGGTTCGTAGCATCGGCATCAATGATCTTCACTTGAAGGTCCTTGCCACCAACGGTGAAGCTAAAAACGTCGCTATCGCGAGGCGTCCCGCCAACTTGAAGCACGTTGTTACCAACTTCGCTTAAGGTAGCTGCGTCTGCAGATACCGCTACGTTTCCTTCGCCAATACCCAGGGCGGCGGCGGTCATTGCGTTTACCGTTGCCGTAATACGATCCTGAGTGTTCGTTTGCGATCCAACCTGCATCACGAACGTACCGTTGCCGTTGTTGCCACCACTGCCGGTCAGGAGTTGCTGACCTGCCCACGTGGTCACCTCAGCGATCCGGTTGATTTCCTCCGTCAGGGCAGTGACTTCAGCCTGCAGGTTAGTACGGTCGGTGGAGTTGTTCGTATCGTTCGCAGCCTGTACGGCAAGCTCACGCATCCGCTGGAGAATGTTCTCGATCTCGAGATGAGCACCCTCAGCGGTGTCGATGAGGGCCTGACCGTCCTGGGCGTTGCGAACGGCCTGGTTCGTACCCCGGATCTCCGAACTGAGGCGAGAAGCAATTGCCACACCCGCTGCATCATCCGCAGCCGTGTTGATCCGCTTACCGGAGGAAAGGCGAGCCATCGTATCGCCCATGTCTTTGTTGGTTTGGTTCACGTACATCTGAGACGTGATCGAAGCCACGTTCGTGTTGACGACAAGTGCCATGGTTATGTCCTCTTTCTCGACGTCAGTTGATGAACGGCGGATCGATCCCGCCTAACGCTGCAATCGACAGTACCGGGCAACGCTTTAGGGTTGCTCTGCCAATGCTCTTCTGAGCGGCAGGGTTGGCCTTCGTTGCGGCGCTGAAAAGCTCATTCGACAGGAGGGAGAGAAAGCTTGAGGACGAGGGATCCATGCGAGCCAGCGGAACCGTCAGAGAAGGTGGCGCCTTTCGAATATGAAGCAATTGTGAACAATTGATTGCATTTTTTAATTACCAAGGCTTACTATTCCGACCGCTTTGGTCAGATTTATTCCCATGGAGGCGCCATGGCCTCGGAAAATCAGCTCCGCCATATCGTTACCCTTACCGACCTCGCCAGCTATCGGCAGGCTGCGGAAGCCCTCGGCCTCACCCACTCAGCCCTCAGCCAAACCGTTTCCCGCTTGGAGGCGCGCTACGGCGTCAAACTGTTTGAGCGGGTGGGGCGGCGCACCGTGCCCACGGCCTATGGGGCGGTGTTGGTCGAGGCGGCCCGCCAGTCTCTCGAGGCCATGAGCGCAGCCAATCACGAAATCGAGCTGATGCAGTCCGTGGAAAGCGGTCGCCTGTGCATTGGGGCCGACCCCGCCGTTAGCCAAGCCATGCTGGGGACGGCCCTCACCCTGGCGGCACGGGCCCATCCGGGCTTCACCTTCGTGGTGAAAACGGTGAGCTGGCGCCAACGCAATCAAGCGCTGCTGGACCACGAGGTGGACATCTGGCTGGGGCCTGATGAGCAGGCAGACCATCCCGACCTCGCCTTTGATCGCCATCCCTTCCCCTACCCCGTGGCCCTCTGCAAGGCGAACCACCCGGCGCTGGAACGACACCGGAACGGCCTGTCCCTGAAGGAATTGGCTGCCTACCGGGTTATCGGCATGGATCTTCCGAAGAGTTTCCATGCGCCCTTTCAGCCCGTGGCCAAGGCCTTCGACGCCCTGGATCTTTCGCCGAGTGCATCGAAAACCCAATACGTTGTCGCCCAGGATCCGCACCTCATTCTCTCCCTGCTCTTTATGGAGGAGGTGATTGCCCTGGTCCCCGCAACCCTGGGGTCCTACTTCGTGCGCGATGGGGAACTCGCCATCCTTCCCGTGAAGGAGCTCAAGAGCAGTAAGCATCTTCCCGCCTGCGTGGCCTGGCGGGAGGAGCGCAGTCCCGCCCCTGCGGCGCAGGTGCTCCGGGGCACCATCGCGGAAGCCTTTAAGGGCCTGACCGCCGGCGGGACAGACCCCTGGGGCGATGTCTTCCCGAGGCCCTCCAGGGTTGCGGCCCCGGGGCGCCCAGGCATTTAATTGTAATTTGCAATTATTAGGACTTACTATCCCGACCAATGCGGTCAGGATTAATCCCCAGGAGACCCCATGGCATCGGAAAGTCAGCTGAGGCACATCGTGACCCTCACGGATCTGGCGAGCTATCGCCAGGCCGCTGAGATGCTTGGGGTGACCCATTCCGCCCTCTCCCAAACCGTTTCCCGCCTCGAAGCCCGCTACGGCGTCAAACTCTTTGAGCGGGTGGGCCGGCGCACCGTGCCCACTGCCTACGGCGAGGTGCTGGTGGCGGCCGCGCGCCGTTCCCTCGACGCGATGCGCGCGGCCAATCACGAAATCGAACTGATGCAGTCCGTGGAAAGCGGCAAGCTGGTCATCGGCGCCGACCCAAGCATCGCCCAGGCCGTGCTCGGCCAAGCCCTCGCCATGGTCGCCAAAGAGCATCCAGGATTCCGCTTCACCGTGCGGAACGTTTCCTGGCGGGAACGGGATGAGGCGCTGCGTTCTCACCGCGTTGACCTATGGCTCGGTCCCGATGAGCAGCGAGATCACGATGACCTAGCCTTCGAGCGCTTCCCCTTCCCCTACCCCATTGCGGTGTGCCGGGCTGACCATCCCGCCGTGGACGCCAAACCCGGGTCCCTCCTCGATCTGGCGCCCTACCGGGTGGTGGGGGGCGATCTTCCCGACAGCTACCATGCGCCCTTTGCAGCGCTAGAGGCGGCTCTTGGGCTGACCCCAGCACAATCCCGGGAGGGCTACGTCACCTCGGAAAACATGCAGCTCATCACGAATCTCGTCTTCACTGCCGAAGTCGTCGCCATCATCCCGGCCATGCAGGCGAACTATTTTCTGAGGGATGGAGAAATGGTGCGGCTCCCGATCAAGGAGCTTGAAAGCTCAAAGCGCCTCCCCGCTTGCGTCGCCTGGCGGGCCGATCGCAGCGCCGCCCCTGCTGCCGAGGTGCTGCGCGCCGCGCTCCGCGTATGCTTCAAGCGGATCAATGAAGAGGAGGCACCGTGGCGAGGGATCTATGATCGCCCAAGCCAGCGGGCCGCGGCGAAGAAGGCTCAGCCTCAAGCCTAGCCCGCGAGCAGTGCCGCCTCCGCCGCCTCCACCTCGCGCTGAGGCCCGAGCAGCAAAAGCACATCCCCAGGCTCCAGCGGCCCCGCAGACTCCAAATCCAGCAGGGCCTCCCCCCGTCGTACCTGCTCTAGGGTCACCTTCTTGAGCCCCTGGGGCAGCGCCTGGGCCGCGGGATGGCCCAGCACCGCGGCCCCCTCCGGGAGCACCACGGGGTGGAGCACCTCGGGATAGAGGCTGTGCCGCTCCCCGGCAATGACGCCGTGGAGCAGGTGGTAGCGGTCCGCCCGCACCCGATCCAGAGCCGCTTCCGTATCGGCGCGATCGTGGCGCAGCAGGGCCATGACGTGGGTGAACAGCATCAGAGCGGACTCAAAGTTCTCCGGGCCCACCTCCGTGTCGCCCGC
>JAUILI010000013.1 GCA_030433075.1 Gammaproteobacteria bacterium
ATGGACTTGGCATCGGACTCGCCCTTCACCACGGCGTTAAAACCGATCCCGCTCTTGTCGGAGCGTTCCTGGATCACCTTATCGAGGCCCGCGAAGGCGCCCCCGCAGATGAACAGGATGTTCTTCGTGTCCACCTGCAGGAATTCCTGCTGGGGGTGCTTTCGACCGCCCTGGGGCGGCACGGAGGCCACGGTGCCCTCAATCAGCTTAAGCAGGGCCTGCTGCACCCCTTCCCCGGACACATCCCGGGTAATGGAGGGGTTATCGGATTTGCGAGAAATCTTGTCGATTTCATCGATGTAGACAATGCCCACCTGGGCCTTGTCAACGTCGTAATCGCACTTCTGAAGCAGCTTTTGAATGATGTTCTCGACGTCTTCGCCGACATAGCCGGCCTCCGTGAGCGTGGTGGCGTCGGCGATGGTGAAGGGCACATCGAGAAGGCGCGCCAGCGTTTCCGCAAGCAGGGTTTTGCCGCTGCCGGTGGGACCAATGAGAAGGATGTTGGACTTCGAAAGCTCGACGTCGTCCTTCTTACCCTTGTAGTTCAGGCGCTTGTAATGGTTATAGACCGCCACGGAAAGCACCCGCTTAGCGCTGTCCTGGCCAATGACGTACTCATCGAGGATGGCTTTGATTTCGTCCGGCTTGGGCAGACGGGTTTGCTCGGATTTCTCCTCGCTCTCCTGCACCTCTTCGCGGATGATGTCGTTGCAGAGCTCGACGCACTCATCGCAAATGAACACGGACGGGCCCGCAATCAGCTTGCGAACCTCATGCTGGCTTTTTCCGCAAAACGAGCAGTACAGCAGCTTACCGCCGTCGTCGCCCTTTCCGTTTTGCTCGTCGCTCATGCCAGACCCTCGGCCGTCATCAATTCTTCAAATACCATGCGTTCTGCAGGCCCATATTGCAAGCCCAGGGCGCTGAGTCCTAGGCCGCGTCGCTTTCCGCTGCGCCGGGTTTCCGAGGCCGCTGCACCGTATCGATCAGACCGTAGGTGGCGGCCTCATCCGGGGTCATCCAGCGGTCCCGGTCCGTGTCCTTGGCGATCTGCTCAATGCTCTGCCCCGTGTGGCTGGCCAGAATTTCATTGAGCTGGGTCCGCATACGGAGAATTTCCCGAGCCTGGATCTCGATATCCGATGCCACCCCCTGGGAGCCCCCCGAAGGCTGGTGAATCATGATCCGTGCATTGGGAAGGGCAAAACGCTTACCCGGCGCGCCCGCGGCCAACAGCAAGGCCCCCATGCTCGCGGCGTGACCCACGCACATGGTGAGCACATCGCAGCGGATGAATTGCATGGTGTCGTAGATCGCAAGCCCCGCCGTCACCGACCCCCCCGGGGAGTTGATGTACAAATGCACGTCCTTGTCCGGGTTCTCCGACTCGAGGAACAGCATCTGGGCGACGATGAGATTCGCCATGTGGTCATCGACCGGCCCCACGGCAAAGATGATGCGATCCTTGAGAAGGCGCGAATAGATATCGTAGCCGCGCTCTCCCCGAGCGGTCTGCTCTACCACCATGGGCACTAGGCCCAGGCCTTGGATCTCGTGGTGATCGCTCATCACAGTCTCGCTTCTTCCCAGTGAATCTTAGCTTTCGGCGCTGTCATCCTCGGCAGCGTCGTTGTCCTCCGAGCCCTTACCCTGCTGCTGCGCTGCCGCCAGGGCGTCCTCGTAGGACATGGCAACGGTGCTCACGGTCATCTTTTCGAGAAGCCAATCAATGACTTGCTCTTCGATGGCGGCGTTGCGCAGCTGGCTCATCTGCTCGTCGTTACCATGGTACCAGCTCTTCACCTGCTCCGGCTCATCGTAGGGCGCCGCGATGTCATCGAGCATGGCCTCCACCCGCGCATCATCCGCGGTCATGGCTTGCTCATCCACCACGTGGGACATGAGCAGCCCGAGCTTGACCCGACGCTCCGCCTGGCTCCTGAAGAGCTCCGCGGGAAGCTGGTGCGGATCCATGCCCTGGCCCCCGAACTGGCGCGCCATGTCATGCTGCATGCGATGAATTTCTTCATGCACCATGGCCTTCGGCAGGTCGACTTCATGGGTATCGGCCAGCGCGTCCATAACTTGATTCTTCACGCGCGTGCGCACGGCGTTGCGAAGCTCCCGCTCCATGTTTGACCGCACTTCCGCCCGGAAGGAGCTGAGCTCCCCGTCTTCCACGCCAAACTGCGTGAAGAAGGCTTCGTCGAGCTCCGGCATTTCAGCCTTCGCCACGGCCTTAGCCTTGATTTCGAAGACCGCCGCCTGCCCCTTGAGGGCTTCGTTCCCATAGTCCTCGGGAAAGGTCACCTCGAGGCGCTTCTCGTCTCCGGCCTTGAGGCCCAGGAGCCCCTCTTCGAAGCCTGGGATCATGCGGCCGCTGCCGATCACGATCTTAGCGTCTTCCGCGGCGCCGCCCTCAAAGGCCTCTTCCCCCAGGTAGCCCGTGAAGTCGACGGTAATCTCGTCGCCGTCCTCGGCTGCCCGGCCCTCTTCCACCACAAAGGCCTTCCGCTGTTCCCGGAGGCGTTCGATCATGGTGTCGATGTCGGCTTCCGTGACCTCGGCCTCCGGCGTTTCCACCGTGGCTCCGGAAAGATCCCCGAGGGTGATCTCCGGGAACACCTCGAAGGTGGCCGCGTAGGCAAACTGGCTGTCGTCATTTTCCGAGACCCACTCGAGGCTCGGTTGCCCCGCGGGGCGCAGGGACTGCTCTGCCATTGCCTGGAAGACCGTACGCTGCATAAGCTCGCCGGCAACTTCCTGGCGAACCCCAGGGCCGAAGCGACGCTGGATTTCCTTCAGCGGGACCCGCCCGGGACGGAAGCCCGGCAGGCGTGCACGGCGGGCCGTATCTTGAAGGCGCTTCTGAACCTCCTGCTGGAAGTCCTCCACGGGAAGCTGCACCGTCATCTTGCGCTCGAGCGCCTCGGTGGTCTCGATCGTTACCTGCATACTGGTCTCGTTATGGCTGGTTTAAACCGATGGACGCCCGCGGGGAGCGTGCCGCTTATGACTTCTAGGGTGCCGGCGCGGAGGGAATCAGGAAAGGAGGGAAATGGGGTGGACGATGGGGCTCGAACCCACGACCGCCGGAATCACAATCCGGAGCTCTACCAGCTGAGCTACGCCCACCATAACGCGATGGTGCTACGCCCTTTCCTTCCTGCTGCCCCAGCGTTGGCACGCCCGGCAGGGCTCGAACCTGCAACCCTCGGCTTAGAAGGCCGATGCTCTATCCAGTTGAGCTACGGGCGCCTTGGGTTCGACGCTTTCCCCAACGCTGCGCCGCATCCAACCGCTGGCTGCGTCGTTGGAGACGCCCCTTTTCAGGAGGCGCGATGGTACGCCCCCCCTCTTTAGGCGTCAACGCAGGGCCGGCCTTTCCGGCCCCGGAAGGCGCCCTGCCCTAGGCGCCCCCCGAGCGCCGTGCGAGAATCGTGCTTTGACCCTTGGCGAAGGCGCAAGCAATTTGAATACGGCGGCGGGCGAAGAGCCCATGGGGCACATTCTCGATGGCCGAGCCATTGCGGAGATCGTTAAGGGCACGGTAAAGGCCGGAGTGGATGCACGGCTGCGCCAGGGACGCTCAGCCCCAGGGCTGGCCGTGGTGCTAGTGGGAGACGATCCTGCTTCCGAAATCTACGTTCGCAACAAGCATCGGGCCTGCGACGCCGTGGGTATCGTCTCCCAGGTTCACCGCTATGAGGCCGCCACCGCGCCGGAGGTAGTGCTGGCGCAATTGGACGCCTTAAACGCCGACCCGACGGTGCACGGCATTCTCGTGCAGAGCCCCCTGCCCCCCCACTTCGACGACGACGCCATCATTGACCGCATCGCCCCGGAAAAGGATGTGGACGGCTTTCATCCCCATAACCTGGGCCGCCTCGCCCAGCGCCGCCCGGCCCTTCGCCCCTGCACCCCGAAGGGCATCATGACCCTCCTCGGCCATACGGGACGGCCCCTCCGGGGCCAGCACGCGGTGATTGTCGGCGCCTCCAACCATGTGGGCCGGCCCATGGCCCTGGAGCTGCTGCTCGCGGGCTGCACGGTCACCAGCACCCATAAGTTTACGGAGGACCTCGCGGGGCACGTTCAGCGCGCCGACCTGGTCATTGCCGCGGCGGGACGGCCGGGGCTTGTGCAAGGGACTTGGATCAAGCCCGGCGCCATCGTCATTGATGTGGGCATTAACCGCCTCGGTAGCGGCAAAGTGGTGGGCGACGTGGAGTTCGAAGCCGCCCGGGGTCGGGCCGCTTACATCACCCCCGTGCCCGGCGGCGTAGGCCTCATGACCGTCGCCTCCCTTCTTGAAAACACCCTCCTGGCAGCCGAACTCGCCGACCAAGCGGCTCCCTAGGCCAAGGCTGGGAGGCCACTGTGGAATCGAAGCTCGGGATCCTCGGCTTCGATGAGCCGCGCTTCCTCCGTCCGAAAGTGGGCACAGCGATCGGCTACCGCTTCCGCGCTAAACCGTTCCTCCGCCAGGCGCAGGTAGGCCTCAAAGTGCCGGGCCTCGGAAGCGAGAAGGCGTCCATAGAAGGTAGCGATGGGCTCCGGTAGGAAGGGCCGTAGCGCATGAAAGCGCTCACAGGAGCGCGCCTCTACGAAAGCGCCGCACACCAAAAGATCGAGCAGCCGGTCTGGCTCGGCGCTTCGGACCATGGCACGGAGCCCCTGGGCATAGCGACTGGCACTCACCGGGCAATGGGCGATCTCTAGCCGTCGCATGAGCGCGGCAACCTGCTCAAAATGGCGGAGTTCCTCCCGGGCGATGCGGCTCATAGCGTCGGCCAGGGCCCCGTCCCGGTCATAGCGAAACATCAGCGCCAGTGCCGTCGAGGCCGCCTTCTTCTCGCAGTTCGCGTGATCATTCAGCAGCGTGGACAAATCCCCGGCCGCCGCCTCACACCACGCGCGAGGCGTCCTCGTGCCCAGGAACGCGTGCACCGGGGCGAGCAGCTCGGCGTCAGCCATAAATCCGTCCCTCTCCTAGCAGGTAGCGCTCATAGTGGGCCTCGGAAAGGGCCAGAAAGCGCCGATCGATTTCATCGCGAAGCTCCGCAGCGCTCCAGGGCGCCGCCTCCGTCGTCGGGGCAAGACCATAGGCGCCGAGGCTACGGATATGCCGCGCCCCTCGGCGCAGCAGGCCATAGGCCCGGGAGGCCGGCGTGCCCCCCGTATCATCCGGTATCCGATGCTTCTGCCGTTGGGCATCAAGGAGGGTTTCGTCCTCCACGGAAACCAGGGAGAGCACCACCTGGTCCCGAAGGGCCACCAACCGCGCCCAAACCGCTTGCTTCTCTTCATCGCCGTAGCGATTCCAATTCACGATCTCGTGGGAGAAACGCTTACAGCCCCGGCAAACCAAATCGCCGTAGGTGGTGGAACACAGGCCGACGCAGGGGGTCTTCACCGCCATGGCTAGCTGTGCTCGGGCAGATCGAGGCGACGCATGGGCCCATCCCCTCGCTCAGCCTTGGCCGCATCCGAGCGATGGACGGAGATGGCCGAAAGGTAGCTCGCATCCACATCCCCGGTAACGTAGTGCCCATCGAAGACCGAGCACTCGAAGGCTTCGATTTCCGGGTTCCCTTCCTTCGCACAGGCGATGAGGTCATCGAGGCGCTGGTAGAACAGGCGATCGGCCCCAATCTGCTGGCAGATCTCCTCCTCCGTGCGACCATGGGCGACGAATTCCTCCGGGGCGGGCATGTCGATGCCGTAGACATTTGGATAGCGCACCGGCGGCGCCGCCGAGGCCAGGTAGACCTTTTTCGCCCCCGCTTCGCGAGCCATCTCTACAATCTGCTGGGAGGTGGTGCCGCGCACAATGGAGTCATCCACAAGGAGGACCGTCTTTCCTTGAAACTCGAGGTCGATGGCATTGAGCTTTTGCCGCACCGATTTCCGCCGCTGCTGCTGCCCGGGCATGATGAAGGTCCGACCGATGTAGCGATTCTTGGTAAAGCCTTCCCGAAATTTCACATCCAGCTCATAGGCCAGAGGCAGGGCCGCGGTGCGGCTCGTCTCGGGAATGGGGATAACGACATCGATATCGTGCTCCCCGTTCGGAAAGGCTTCGAGGATGCGCTGAGCGAGCCGCTCCCCCATGCGCAGCCGCGCCTTATAGACGGAGACGTCGTCCATAATGGAGTCCGGGCGAGCCAGATAGACGTGCTCAAAAATGCAGGGCCGGCATTGGGGGTTTGGAGCGCACTGCTGCGTATGCACCGTGCCCTCGAGGTCCACGAAGAGCGCCTCCCCGGGGGCGATATCCCGGACTAGAGAGAAGTCGAGCACGTCCAGGGCCACGCTCTCCGACGCCACCATGGTTTCCCGCCCCCCCGCCGTATCACGATGGCCGAAGACCAGGGGACGAATCCCATAGGGATCACGAAAGGCCAGGAGGCCGCGGCCCATGATCAGGAGCACCACGGCGTACGCGCCTCGACAACGCTCGTGCACCGCGCGAACGGCGTCGAAGATGTCCTCCGGGCCCTGCGCCGCAGCCCGGGCCCGCCCCGCAAGCTCATGGGCAAAGACGTTGAGGAGGATTTCCGAATCCGATTCCGTGTTGATGTGCCGCAGGTCGGCGCGGAACATGGCCTCCTTCAGCGCCTCAGCGTTGGTCAGATTGCCGTTATGGGCTAGGGCAATGCCGTAGGGGGAGTTCACGTACATGGGCTGGGCTTCAGCGACGCTGGAGGAGCCCGCGGTGGGATAGCGCACGTGGCCTATACCGTGGTGCCCTTGCAAGCGCTCCATGTGTACCTGCTGAAAAACATCCCGCACCAGACCGTTGGCCTTTCGCATGGATAGGCGTCCACCATCGCTGGTGACGATCCCCGCGGCATCCTGGCCCCGGTGCTGGAGTACCGTGAGCGCATCGTAGAGCGGTTGGTTGACCGGTCCGGTGCCGTGAATTCCCACAATGCCGCACATAACCTACCCCTCGTTCTAACGCCAGCCGAGCATAACAAGAAGATCTTCCAGTGCCCGGGTCAGGAGGAAAAAGCCTTCCCCGAGGGGGGCGCTCAAGCGCCCTACCCCCCACCAGGAATCGGCCCCGAGCAAGGGCTCAAGGACCCCCGCGAGCACCAGCAGAAAGAGCCCGCCGCGAAGGGCGCCAAAGGCCCCTCCAAGCAGATGGCCCAGAAACCCCAGATCCACATCCAGGGCCCCCAGGAACAACACGCGCTGCGCGAAGGTCCCGAGGGCGAGGGCCAGAGCAAAGGCCAGGAAGAAGGCAAAGCGATCCCGGAGGAGCCCCTCTCCCAGCGCCACGGGCAGCCAGCGAGCGAGCTCCTGAGCCAGACCCACGGCGAACAGCAGCGCAAGGGCCCAAAGCAAAAGGGTCAGCCCTTCCTTTACCGCGCCCCGGAGCACGCCCACGAGCGTGGTTAGCCCTAGGGCCAGCAGAAGCCCTGCGTCCACTGGAGAAATCATGGGCTGCTCCCGGGCTTGACGGCGTGAAAGTAAACCAGGGTGCCGTCATAACCAAAGCGCGCCTTCAGCGTTTCCCGCTGCGCCCACAGGACGGCCCCCTGCAAGCGAGGTCCAAGAGCGAGATCATAGCCCAGCGCATCCCCCTCGCCCTCCCCGGGAAAGATCGGCAGGACATACACCGTAAGCCCGGCCTCCTGAAGCGCGTCCCGGGCGGCGATCGCGGGCTCAAGCTCCGCAAAGCGATCCAGCACCAGGGAAAAGGGTCCGGCGCCGAGGCTCGCCCCCTCTTCCGCCCCGAGTAAGCTCGCCAGGACCGTTTCCGGAACCGGAAGATGCCGAGGCAAGCCGCGAAGCGGCGCCTGCCCTTCTTGCCCAAGGCGGCTGAGCCGCGCCCAGCGCGCTGACCCTTCCACCACTTCGGGCCAATCGCTCATCACCTCGGCCAAATCCGTGCTGGGCATGGACGGTAAGGGGGTCGGGGGCTCCACGGGGGCGTCAAAAAGCAGGGGCACGCCGGCGGCCAACGCCAACACCCCAGCAAGCACAAGGAGGGGCCGGCGCATTAGCTTTCTGCCCCTTGGGCCGGCGGTAATAGCGCAGCTTCGGCAGCGGAAACCACGGAAAAGGACCCCAGAAAGCCGATCCGCTTAAGCCCCTCGCTGCGGGAAGCCGCAAGCGCGCCCTGAAGCGCCTCGGCGCCGAGGGACGGCAGCACGTTAAAGGGTTGCCCAACCTCCTTGCACAGGGGCGCGAGGCGCGCAGCAAGGGCCTCGCAAGTCTGTCCCCGGGGCCCCGGGGTGGGTACGAAGAGCCAGCGCCGCACCTTCGGCGCCAAGGCCCGAACCATACCCTCGGCGTCCTTATCGGCGTAGCTGCCGAAGACCGCAAGATCTAGGGGCGCGTCGAGGCGCTCCGCCAAAAAGGCGGCCGCGTGGGGGTTGTGAGCAACATCAAAGAGGAGCGCTTGCCCCGCAAGTGCCCGCCATTGTTGACGACCGGGCGGCGGCGTCATGGCCAAGGCCGCATCGATAAGCGCGCTCGTCAGGGGATTTCCGAGGGCCGCCCAGGCTTGGAGCGCACCGAGAAAGCTCGGCGCCGCGACAGGGAAGGGGCGCTGAAGGGGGAAGACCGTGCCTTGGCCAAAGCCCGTGATAAAGGCTTCCCGCCTAGCACCCTCGTACCGCAGCCCGAAGTCCACGCCCCAGCAGGCGCTTGGGCTGCCGAGGTCGGCGACCCGCTCGAGCACGGACGCCGGCGGGTTTGGGTCAGCAATGACGACGGGGCGCCCTGCTCGAAAAACCCCCGCCTTTTCCAGGCCGATAGCCTCCCGGGTGGATCCGAGCCAGCTTTGATGGTCGAGATCCACGGGGGTGAGCAGGGCCAGGTCCGCGTCGATGATATTCACCGCGTCCAGGCGGCCCCCGAGCCCCACTTCGAGGATGGCCAAATCCAAGGCGGCGTCCGCCATGATCAGAAGCGCAGCCAGTATGGCCGTCTCAAAATAGGTCAGGGTGAGGGCACCCCGAGCGGCTTCGATCCGCTCAAAGGCCTCGACGATCTGTGCATCGCTCGCAGGCGTCCCCTGCACCTGGATGCGTTCATTAAACCGGTGAAGGTGGGGGGACGTGGTATCCCCCACCCGAAGGCCCTGGGCGAGGGCCAAGGCGCGGAGCGTGGCTACGGCGGAGCCCTTACCATTGGTGCCGGCTACCGTCACGACCGTCGCCCCGGGCCAGGGGGCGCCGAGGGCCCGCCAAACCTCGCGCAACCGATCCAGGCCCAGATCCATGGCCTTGGGGTGCTGCGTTTCGAGACGCTTAAGCCAGGCGTCTAGCACGAAGCGTCTAGCGCCTCCCGCAGGGATCGGGCGAAACTTTCGAGCTCCGCCGGCTGTTCTTCGAGCGCGAGGGCGCCCATGCGACGGACGATGGCGCTGCCCACTACCACCCCATCGCCGAGGGGCGCCATGCGCTGGGCCGTCTCCCCATCCCGAATGCCAAAGCCAATGGCGATGGGCAGGTCCGTCATGGAGCGCAGGGGCGCAAGGCGCGCGGCGACGTCCTCCGGATCAATGTGACCGGCCCCCGTGGTTCCCTTTAAAGAGACGTAATAAACGAAACCTGAGGCCCGCTCGAGAATCGCTCGGGCCCGGGCCTCCGTGGTGGTCGGCGCGAGCAGGAAGATCAAATCAATGTCCCGCGGCGCAAGGCAGGTTTGTAGCGCATCGGCCTCCTCGGGGGGGAGATTCACCAGAATCAGCCCATCGATGCCGGCCTCCGCCGCCGCCTTGGCGAAGGTTTCGTAGCCCATGCGCTCTACGGAATTGAGATATCCCATGAGCACGAGGGCCGTTTCGCTGTTTTCCTGCCGAAAGGCCTTGGCCATGGCCAGCACGTCGCGAAGCGTTACCGCGTGGCGTAGCGCGCGCTCGCAGCCCGCTTGAATATCCGGGCCCTCCGCTTCCGGATCGGAAAAGGGCACGCCCAGCTCAATGACATCAGCGCCCCCGGCGGCCAGGGCCCGAAGCGCCGGCAAGGTGGCCTGGGGCTCCGGGTCACCGGCGACCAGGTAGGTGACAAGGGCTTTCTGTCCCGCGGCCTTGCGTGCGGCGAAGCGGGTTTCTAGGCGGCTCACAGGGAGATGCCTTCGCGCTCAGCAATGGTGAAAATATCCTTATCACCCCGGCCGGACAGGTTCACCACGATCACGTGATCCTTCGGCAGCTTCGGTGCATGCTCGAGAATCCAGGCCAAGGCGTGGCTCGTCTCAAGGGCGGGAATAATGCCCTCCTTGCGCGTCACATGATGGAAGGCGGCCAGGGCGTCATCGTCGGTCACAGCGACGTACTCCGCACGCTGCGCATCCTTTAGGAAGGCATGCTCCGGTCCCACTCCGGGGTAGTCGAGCCCGGCGGAAACGGAGTGGGTCGCAATGATTTGCCCATCCTCATCCTCCATGAGGTAGGTCCGGTTGCCATGGAGCACCCCCGGCACCCCGGCGGACAGGGGCGCGGCATGCTGACCAGAAGCAATGCCGTAGCCCCCCGCCTCGACCCCGACGAGACGTACGCTCTCGTCGCGAATGAAGGGATAAAACAGCCCAAGGGCGTTAGAACCTCCGCCGACGCACGCCACTAGCGTGTCGGGCAGGCGCCCGAGCGTCTCCAGGCACTGGGCCCGGGTTTCTTCACCGATCACCGACTGAAAATCACGGACGATCATGGGATAGGGGTGGGGCCCGGCCACGGTGCCGATGATGTAATGGGTATGGTCGACGTTGGTGACCCAATCGCGCATGGCCTCGTTCATGGCGTCCTTCAGGGTTTTGGAGCCGGAGGTCACGGGCACCACGGTCGCTCCAAGAAGTTTCATGCGGTAGACGTTCGGGGATTGGCGCCGCACGTCCTCCTCGCCCATGTACACCACGCACTCAAGGCCGAGGCGCGCAGCGACGGTCGCCGATGCCACGCCGTGCTGCCCCGCGCCGGTCTCCGCAATGATGCGCCGCTTACCCATGTGCTTAGCCAGGAGGGCCTGCCCTAGGGCGCTGTTCACCTTGTGAGCGCCGGTGTGATTCAGGTCTTCCCGCTTCATGTAAACCTGGGCGCCGCCGAGCTCTGCGGAGAGGCGCTCTGCGTGATAGAGCGGCGTGGGCCGCCCGACGTAGCTCCGAAGCTCTTCCTTGAATTGGGCTTGGAAGGCTGCATCGCCCATGCGCTCCCGGTAGACGGCCTCTAGCTCGTCGAGGGCGTGCATGAGCGTCTCCGCCACGAAGCGGCCGCCAAACTGACCGAAATGGCCCTGCGCGTCGGGAAGATTGTATTCGCTCCAGCCCGCCGGGCCGGGGGAAGCGGGGGACCCCTTAGCTTGCGTCATGAGTGCTCCTATCGATCTTTACGGCACGAATAAAGGCTCGTACCTTGCCCTCATCTTTGATGCCCTTCGCCCGCTCCACGCCACCGCTGACATCGACCCCATAGGGCCTCGCCGTCGCGATGGCGCAGCTTACGTTGTCTGGCGTCAAACCGCCCGCCAAAATAATGGGTGCCGGCGCCGCCTGCGGCACCCGATCCCAGGAAAATGCCGTTCCCGTGCCGCCGGGCACCCCAGCCTCGAAGGCGTCGAGCAAAAATCCCGCCGCGGAAGGGTAGGCGGCCATGGCCGCCGCCACGTCAAGCTCCGGCGCCATGCGCAGGGCCTTGATGTAGGGCCGATCCCAGCGCTTGCAAAAGGCTTCCGGCTCATCACCGTGAAACTGCAAAAGCTGCACCGGCGCCGCACGCAAAGTGGCTTCCACGGCGGCTTCCGAAGGGTCCACGAAGAGCCCGACGGACAGGGTAAGGGGCGCGACCGCCTGAAGCAGCGCCCGCGCCTGCTCCGGCGTGACCGCCCGGGGGCTGGGCGCATAGAACACAAAGCCGAGGGCGTCAGCGCCCGCCGCACAGGCCGCCGCGACGTCAGTAGGCAGCGTTAAGCCGCAGATTTTCACCCGGACCATGGGCCCGTCCCCTAGGACAACTCGTTAGCGGCGCAGTTTAGCAGAACGTCTCCACCCCAAAAGGTAGGCTCGGCGGAAAGGGGGGCAGCCCGAGCGCAGCGTCATAGCCCACGGCTTCGAGATAAAGCCCCTGGGGCGGCGCCGTAGGGGGCGCTAAGCGGCGATCCTCCGCGGCCCGAAGGCCATCCAGCCAAGCGCCGTCGCCCCGTCCCCGACCGACCTCAATCAGCGCCCCAACAATATTGCGCACCATGTGCAGGACAAAGGCGTTCGCTTCGACCTCTACGGACACCAGCGCGCCCACCCGCCTAACGTTGAGTTGGCGCATGAAGCGTCGGCCATGGCGGGCCTGGCAACCTGCGGCGCGAAAGCTTGAGAAATCCCGCTCCCCGAGTAGAACCTGTGCGGCCTCGTGCATAGCCGCGGCATCTAAAGCACCGGGAACAAAGGTCACCCGATCCCGGAGCAGCGCCCGGGGTGGCTGCGCGTCGCTCAACCAATAGCGGTAGCGCCGCCACTGGGCCGAGAACCGGGCGTGAAAGTCGCTGGGTACGGGGTGGGCCCAGTGCACCGTGATCGCTGGCCCCGCCAGGCTGTTCACGCCCCGCACCCAGGCCTTTGCCGGCCTAGGCTGCGGCGCATCAAAATGCACCACCTGCCCCGTTGCGTGAACCCCTGCGTCGGTCCGACCGGCAACGGCGCAGTGAATGGGGGCGGCCCCCACCTGACTGAGCGCCGCATCCAGCGCGCCCTGCACCGTCGCGAGCGCGGGAGCCTTTTGCCGCTGAAAACCCGCAAAACCGCTGCCGTCATATTCCACGGCCAGGGCCCAGCGCTGCGCCCCACCGGTCGCGTCAGTCACGAGCGCCGGCACCGTCCTCGGGAGCAAAGCCATCCAGCCCCTCCCCTTCCGGGGCCAGGGCAAGGCCTTCCCCTAGGCTCAAGGGGGCATCATCCGGAGCAGCGACCCGGGCACCCTTCTCCTCGCCAGGGGTTTCCAGCACAAAGCTCGCCGCTAGGGTCGGGGCCTCAAGGGGGCGCGATGGCGGCGGCAGGCGCTCTTCCAATTCTTTGAGCTTGGCCGCCAGGGCCGCGTCCGCGCCGCGGGCGAGGCTGGCCGCTTCCTGCTCAAAGCGGGGCCGATCGCCCTGCTCCACGGCCAGCGCCAGGCTTTGAAGGCGCAGCGCTACGGAGTGGGGGTCCTCCTCCAGTGCCGCGCTCAACGCGGCTTCGGCCTCCGCAAGCCGCCCATAGGCCAGGGCCATTTCTACCTGATCAAGTACTGGGCTCCAGTCACGCTGGCTCAAAAGGGATTGGGCCCCAAAGCGTTGCACCAGTGCGCTCGGTTCGTAGGCGCGAAGCCCCGATGACAGCGCGGGCGCCTCCTTCACCGGGGACCCAGGCGCAGGCTCGGGCGACGATGCCCCGCCCCCGTTTTGCGCGCCCTGGCGTCGGCGGCGGAGCATGGTGCCTAGACCTGCGAGTCCGGCAAGGCCAGCGAGGGTGGCACCGGCGAGAAGGGCCAGCGGCAAAGCATCGGTGGGCCCCGCCTTCCGCTCGGGCTCGCCCCCTTCCATCCCCATGATCTCTGCCGCGCGCTGCATGGCGACCAGCGCTTGCTGCTGGCGCTCCAGCTGGGCCCTTAAGGCCTCGAGCTGCGCGGCTTGCGCGGCGCTGGCCGCTTCAAAGGCCACGCGATCGGCCTCGGCCCGGGCTAGGGCGGCAGCCAGCGCTGCCCGCTCCTCTTCGAGCGCCGCTGCCAAGGGCTCGGCATTCGCAGCCCGCGGTGCTGGTGGGCGCACCTCTAGGCGCGGTTTGGAAGGGAGACTCGGACCTTCGAGCACGGCAGCGGCGGGCGGAAGCTGAAGCCGCGCGCCGGCCAGGAGGCGGTCCGGATCCCCGGCCAGAAAGGCCTTGGGATTGCGGTAAAACAGCGCCGCCATACGCTGCGGCTGCGTGCTTCCCGGGGGGCCGGGCCACTTCTCGGCGAGGCGCCACAGGGTCGTACCCGGCACCACGGTCAGCTCAAGCCTGGAGGCCGGTTGATCTAAAAATAGGGTAAAAGGGTAACGCGCTAGGGTGCCCCCCTGCCCCACCCGCACCACGCCCTGCACGATCGGCGCATCGATGGCGCCCTCACTGCGCAGGCGAAGGCGGCGCGGCGTGGCCTCATTGGCTTCGGCCACCAGCAACGGCAGGGCACCTTGAAGCTCAAGGCTGACCGGGGCCGTGGGCCCATCGGAGGGAAGCACGAGGGTAGCCAGGAGGGGTTCCCCGAGGGCTGAGTAGACATCCACGGCGAGGCGCTCGGACGCCCCCGCGAGGGGACCTCCGAGCAGCCCAAGCAGCATCACGAGCACCTTGGAAGCCTTCACCACGGACCCCAGCCTCTCCTAACGATTCGGCAAGGCCTTCTCTGCCTCGCCCTTCTAGCGCGCGGGCAGAAGATCTTGCAGGACTTCGGCGATCTGTACGCTGTTGAGCGCTGCCCCCTTGCGCACATTGTCGCTCACCACCCAGAGATTCAAGCCCCCAGGAACGGTCAGGGACTCGCGAAGGCGCCCCACGAACACCGCATCTTCCCCCGCCGCATTGGGCACCGGTGTGGGATAAGCGCCATCTTTCTGACCATCCATCAGCGTGACCCCCGGCGCGCCCTTCAGGGCCGCCCGGGCCGCCTCTACCGTAATCGGCGTCTCCGTCTCGATGCTGACCGCTTCCGAATGGCCAAAAAACACCGGAACGCGCACGCAGGTGGGATTCACGAGGATGCTTTCGTCCCCAAGAATCTTCCGCGTCTCCCAAACCATCTTCATCTCTTCCCGGGTAAAGCCGTTGTCCTGGAAGCTATCGATGTGGGGAATCACGTTGAAAGCAATCTGCTTCGTGAACACGGAAGGCTCATGGCTCCGGGCGTTCAAAAGTTCCGCCGTTTGCCGCGCGAGCTCCTCTATCCCAGTGCTGCCGGCCCCGGATACGGCCTGATAGGTGGCCACCTCGATGCGGCGAATCGGGGCAAGATCATGCAGGGGCTTAAGCGCCACGAGCATCTGAATCGTCGAGCAATTCGGGTTGGCAATGATCCGCCGCTCCGGTAGCCGCCCCAGCACATCACCGTTCACCTCGGGCACCACCAGGGGAATGTCCGCTTCGCGACGAAAGTGGGAGGTGTTGTCCACCACCACGGCCCCAGCTTCCGCCGCCTTCGGTGCAAACTCCGCACTGATACTGCCGCCGGCGGAAAAGAGTGCAAGGGATACCTTGGAGAAATCAAAGGTGTCCAAGCGCTCCACGAGCACGGGGCGCCCCTTGAACATCACCGTTTTGCCCTCGGACCGCGCACTGGCGAGGGCGTAGAGCTTTGCCACGGGGAAGTTGCGAGATTCAAGAATCTCGATCATGGCCTCGCCGACGGCGCCCGTGGCGCCGACGACCGCAACGGAGAATCCTTCGCTCATGACGAAGCACTCCACCGAGCTTCAAAGGCGTCCGTGACCGCCTGCGTCATAGCCATGGTCCCCACGAGGGCGGCCTCGGCGGTCTCCGGGCCCGCAATGTCGCGGGTGCGCAGCCCCGCATCCAGCACGTCGCTGACGGCGCCTTCCAGGGCCTCGGCGATGGCCGGCGCCCCCAGGGAATAGCGGAACATCATGGCCGCCGATTGAATGGTGGCAAGGGGGTTGGCGAGGTCCTGCCCCGCAATGTCCGGCGCCGAGCCATGCACGGGCTCGTAAAGCCCCTGGCTGGCCGCATTGAGCGACGCCGAGGGCAGCATCCCGAGGGAGCCAGTCAGCATGGCCGCCACATCGGAGAGGATATCCCCGAACATGTTCCCCGTGACGAGCACGTCGAACTGCTTCGGCGCCCGCACCAGCTGCATGCCCGCGTTATCCACGTACATATGGGAAAGCTCCACGTCGGGGTACTCGGAAGCCAGATCGGAAACCACCTCCCGCCACAGCGCCGTCACCTCAAGGACGTTCGCCTTATCCACGGAGCATAGGCGCCCATTCCGCGCCTGGGCGGCTTCGAAGCCCTTGCGCGCGATGCGGACGATTTCGTCTTCCGAGTACACGTAGGTGTTGAAGCCCCGGCGCTGCCCCGGTGCCCCCTCGACGCCGCGAGGCTCACCGAAGTAAATCCCGCCGGTGAGCTCCCGGATGATCAGGATATCGAGGCCTGCCACCAGCTCGGGCTTAAGGGATGACGCCGACGCCAGCTGAGGAAAGAGAATCGCCGGGCGCAGGTTCGCAAAGAGCTCGAGCCCCGAGCGTAGCCCCAGGAGCCCTCGCTCCGGGCGCTGTGCGGTCGGCAGCGCATCCCACTTCGGTCCGCCCACGGCGCCCAGGAGAATCGCGTCAGCCTTCCGCGCAGCCTCCAACGTGGATGCGGGCAGGGGCGTGCCCTCCGCATCGATGGCGCAGCCCCCCACCAGAGCCGTCTCCAAGGTCAGGGGCGTCCCCGTGACCGCCCCGATGCGCTCGAGCAGCGCACCCACGGGGCCCATGATTTCGGGGCCGATACCGTCGCCAGGGAGAAGAAGAATCGAGTGTGCCATGATGGAGTTCCTAGGGGTTCAGGCTAACGAAGGGCGTCAAAAAGCCAGGGCGCCTCACTTCGGCGCTGGCGTTCGTACTCGCGGATCTGCTCCGCGTACTGCAGGGAAAGACCAATATCGTCGAGGCCCTCGAGAAGGCAGTGGCGGCGATGGGGGTCGATCTCAAAACCGTAGGTGGCCGCCTCCGTGCGCACTTCCTGCGCTTCAAGATCCACGGTCAGGGTCAGGGGCCCGGGATCGGCGGCGGCAAAGAGCGCATCCACCGCCTCCGCGGGCAGGGCCACGGGCAGCACGCCATTCTTAAAGCAGTTGTTGTAGAAGATATCCGCAAAGCTCGGAGCAATCACGCAGCGCAGCCCAAACTCCTCCAGGGCCCACACGGCATGCTCCCGGCTCGAGCCGCAGCCGAAGTTTTCCCGGGCCAGGAGCACCTTGGCGTCCTGGTAGCGCGCCTTGTTCAGCACGAAGTCGGGGTTTATTTGGCGCTCGTTCTCGGTCTTTTCCGGCGACCCTTCATCCAGGTAGCGCCAGCCATCAAAGAGGTTCGGCCCAAAGCCGGAGCGGCGAATGGATTTCAAAAACTGCTTGGGAATGATTTGGTCCGTGTCCACGTGGGCCCGGTCGAGGGGCGCAACCACGCCGGAAACGCTACGAAAGGCCTTCATGCCTGCTCTCCCTGCTCGCTTAAGAGGGCGCGCACATCGGTGAAGTGACCGGCGATGGCGGCCGCCGCCGCCATGGCGGGGCTCACAAGGTGGGTCCGTCCCCCGTGGCCCTGGCGCCCCTCAAAGTTTCGATTAGAGGTAGAGGCGCAGTGCTCTCCCGGGCCCAGCCGGTCGGCGTTCATGGCCAGGCACATGGAGCACCCCGGATCGCGCCACTCAAAGCCCGCGGCCCGGAAGATCTCATCGAGCCCCTCCTCCTCAGCCTGGCGCTTCACGAGGCCGGACCCCGGCACCACGAGCGCCTGCTTAATGGTACTCGCGACCTTACGCCCCCGCGCCACGGCAGCGGCGGAGCGCAGGTCCTCGATGCGGGAATTGGTGCAGGAACCGATAAAGACCCGATCCAGGGCAATGGAGGTCAATGCCTGCCCCGCAGCCAAATCCATATAGCGCAGGGCCCCGGCCCAGCTTTCGGCCCGCACGGGATCGTCGCACTGGGCCGGATCGGGAATCTGACCCGTGATGGGCGCGACCATTTCCGGGGAGGTGCCCCAGCTGACCTGCGGCTCGAGCACGCTGGCATCCAGCACGAGTTCCCGGTCGAAGGTGGCGTCAGGGTCGCTCACCAAATCACTCCAGGCCTCGAGGGCCCGGTCCCAGAGCGCGCCCGCGGGCGCATAGGGACGCCCCTCAACATAGGCGGCCGTGACCTCATCGAAGGCCACCAGCCCGGCCCGCGCGCCGGCCTCGATCGCCATATTGCACAGGGTCATGCGCCCTTCCATGGAAAGGGCCTGAATGGCCGGCCCCGCGTATTCGAGGGTATAGCCCGTGCCCCCGGCGGTCCCCATGGCACCGATGATGGCCAGGGCGAGATCCTTCGCGGTCACCCCTTCCCCGAGCGTTCCATCGACCCAGACCCGGAAATTTTTGGCTTTCTTGGCCGTGAGGCACTGGGTGGCCAGCACGTGCTCCACCTCCGAGGTGCCAATGCCGTGAGCCAGGGCCGCAAAGGCCCCATGGGTGGAGGTATGGGAGTCGCCGCAGACCACGGTCATGCCCGGGAGCGTCGCCCCCTGCTCCGGCCCCACCACGTGGACGATGCCCTGACGGGGGTCGCGCATGCGGAACTCAAGGATTCCGAACTCATCGCAGTTCGCATCCAGCGTTTCCACCTGGATCCGGGAGATGGGATCGGTGATGCCCTCGATACCCGCAGCCCGATCGGTGGTCGGCACGTTGTGGTCTGGGGTAGCCAGGTTCGCATCGATGCGCCAGGGGCTTCGCCCGGCGAGGCGAAGCCCTTCAAAGGCCTGGGGGGACGTCACTTCATGCAGCAGGTGGCGATCGATGTACAGCAGCGCGCTGCCGTCTTCGCGCTCCGCCACCAAGTGCGCATCCCATAATTTATCGTAAAGGGTCCGTCCGCCCATGGTGAGTTCTCCCTATGCAGGCTTGGGTGCGGGGATGCGGGTCGGGTTTTGAGCCCGCTGGCGCAGCCAATGATCCATCAGCACCAGGGCCACCATGGCCTCGGCGATGGGCACGGCGCGAATCCCCACGCAGGGGTCGTGGCGGCCGTTGGTCACCACGGAAACCGGCGCACCGGTGCGATCGATGCTCTGGCCGGGAATGCGGATACTCGAGGTGGGCTTCAGCGCCAGGCTCGCGCGCAGGGTTTGCCCCGAGGATATTCCCCCGAGGGTGCCGCCGGCGTGATTGGACAGGAAGCCCTCCGGGGTCATTTCATCCCGGTGTTCACTGCCCTTTTGCGTCACCACGGCCATGCCGTCGCCAATCTCCACGGCGCGCACGGCATTAATGCCCATGAGCGCCGATGCGAGGGTGGCATCGAGCTTGTCAAAAACCGGATCGCCGAGCCCCGGAGGCACCCCCGTGGCTTCCACGGTCACCTTCGCCCCGATGGAATCGCCGGCGCGGCGGAGCGCGTCGATCTCCGCCTCCAGCGCGGGCACGGTGCTCGCATCGGGCCAGAAGAAGGCGTTCTCCTCAATGGCGCTGGCCTCGAAGGCCGTGGGCACGTGAGTCCCAAGCTGCGCAAGAAAGCCCTGGATCTGCACGCCGTACTGGGCCAGGTAGGCCCGGGCGATGGCCCCGGCGGCCACCCGCGCGACCGTTTCCCGCGCCGAGGAGCGGCCACCCCCGCGATAATCGCGGACGCCATACTTGGTGTCGTAGGTGAAATCAGCATGGGCGGGGCGATATTGATCCTTGATATCACCGTAGTCCCGGCTGCGCTGATCCTGGTTCTCAATCAAAAGGCCAATGGGCGTGCCCGTGGTGCGCCCTTCAAAAACCCCGGAGAGAATACGTACCTGGTCCGGTTCCCGGCGCTGCGTGGTGTAGCGGGATTGGCCGGGGCGGCGCCGGTCGAGATCGCGCTGAATCAGCGCTTCGTCGAGGGGCAAACCGGGCGGACAGCCGTCCACGACGCACCCAAGGGCGGGCCCGTGGCTCTCCCCAAAGGTGGAAACGGTAAATAGGGTTCCGAAGCTATTGCCAGCCATGCCTACGATCCAATGCCCCTCGCGGGCGCGGATTCTAGCACGACCTTTCTTAAGCCAGGGCCCCGGCAGCCTCCGCCGCCCGAAGCGCGCTTCCGCTGAGGAGGGCTAGCCCCGCGCCCCCCTGAGGGAGGTCGGGCCAAAGCCAGGGCACCTCGGGATAGCGCGCCTCAAGCGCCGGCGCGCTGTAGCCCACCTCAAGGGCCAGGAGCCCCTCCGGCGCCAGGTAGGCGCTCAGGCCCCTAAGGAACGGGGTGACGAAGGCAAGACCATCTTCGCCAGCGGCCAGAGCATGGCGCGGCTCAAAGCGGAACTCCTTGGGCAAGGCATCCATGGCCGCTTGATCCACGTAGGGAGGATTGGCGAGCACCAAATCGAAGGGGTCCTCACCCTCCAGCGCTGCAAGCCCATCCCCGGCGCGAAGCTCAATACGATGCTCAAGGTGGAACTTGGCCACGTTACGTCGGGCCACGGCCAGGGCTCGGGAATCGATATCCGTCAGCACCACCTCCGCCTCGGGAAAAGCTAGGGCCGCCACAATGCCCAGGCAGCCCGAGCCCGTGCACAGATCCACGATGCGCTGGGGCTCCTCTGCGCCAAGCCAAGGCTGGAGCCCCTCGGTGAGCATCATGCCCAGGGGGGAGCGCGGGATCAGCACGCGCTCATCGACGAAAAACTCCAGGCCACAATAGGGGGCCCGCCCCGTGATGTAGGCCGTGGGCCGGCCCTGGAGGCGGCCTTGAACGGCAGCAGCGAGGCGCCGGCGCTCGTCGGGCAGCAGCACGCCGTCGAGCACCCATTCCGCCCGATCCTGGGGGATGGCCAGCACCCCCAGGACCAGCGCCAAGGCCTCATCCCACAGCGTCTCCTGACCCTGGCCCAGATACAGATCCCCCCGACCAAGGGCGCTCACGGCGTAGCGGAGCCAGTCCCGGACCGTCTTGAGCGTGTCCACAGCGGTCACCGCGTTCCCTCCTCAATTCGCCACAGCGTAACCTCCGGCCCGGCGACGCCCCGCCCCGCTACGGCGCCGCCCAGGCCCAGGGCCTGCACCTCTGCCACCCTTAGCGATTGTGCGAGGGTCCCTGCCAGGGCTTGGCTCGTCGCTAGCGCCTCCGCCCTGCCCCCGTCCTCCGGCTGCTGATGAACCAGCAGCAGCCAGCGTCCGGAAAGCTCGGCCAACCACGCCTGCTCCGGCGCAGAAAACCAGCTGCGAAGGGCTGCCTCGGGGGCTTGAAGCCGAAGCCGCCCCGTTTCCCTAAGGGCCCTTCGCGCTGCCGCTGCCGTGGGCAAGGTCGGACCCTCCCGCGGAACTTCGATGAGCTGCGCGAAGACTTCCCGGGTTCCGCGCTGGCTCACATAGAGCGCCCACATCCCGTCGGAGGCCTCAAAAAGGCCGTAGTGCTGTTCCCCGTCCCGGCCGTAAAGATCCGCAACGCTGAAGACCTCATGGGCGTACAGGGCGCTCGAGCCGCAATCCCGCCCGGCGCAGATGAAGCGCGCCGTGCCCGGAAGCTGCGCCCGGAGATCCTCGAAAGCCCGGCGGGGGTCGGTGCCCCGGGGAAAGGCCCAGCGCGTGCCCTGCCAGGGGCCGGTGACGGTAAGCGCGGCGTCCCCGTCAAGCAGGGTTTCCTCCTGCGTCACCCGAGCCTGGGGAAGGCGCCAGGTTCGCGCCCCCCCCTGCTCCTGGACCTCAATAACCTCAGCCCGGAGGGACGGCGACGGCGAAGGCGCCGCCAACCCTTCCGTGCTGAGCAGAACCAGTACCGCAAGCCATGCCGTCCCCTTTGCCATGCCCTTCCTCCCTGGCTTTGTCACCGCTGAACGCCCGTGGGATCTAGCCAATAGGTCAGCTGCGCCCCCTGGGGCGCCCAATCGTCGAGCTCAAGCACCAGCCCCCCGGCCGTAGGGAAGGGGGCGAGCACTCCGGCTAAGCGCTGCGCCAAGCGCGGGAGCAAGGGGCGATGGGACACCACCAGGAGCGGGGCTTCGACGCCAAGCCCGGCCAGGGCCTCCCGTGCGGCCCGCTCATCACCGTCGGGCATGAGCGCCGGCAAGGAGCAAAGGGGCGTCAGCCCCCAGCGTGCCGCGATCAGGCGGGCCGTTTCCTGGGCACGATGGTAGGGAGAACTCACCACCTGCAGCCCCCGGGAAACCCAGGGACCAAGATGCTCCGCCACCTGCTGAACCTGGGCCTCCCCTTCCGGAAGAAGCGCTGCCGCAGGATGGATGCCCGCCGCCTGCCCATGGCGCAACAGAAGAACGTCCCTCATGGCTGCCGCCAGGCCACGGCCACATCGTCGCGCTGCTCGGCCAGCATGAGGCGCACGAGCACCTCGGGAAGCTGGCGACCCTCAAAGAGAATGGCGTGAAGGCCCTGGCAGATGGGCATGGGCACGGCGAGGCGCTGGGCCTCCTGCCAGGTGCTACGCACCGTATTCACGCCCTCCGCGAGCTTGCCAAGGTGTGCCGCCGCGTCCTCGAGACTCCGCCCTTCCCCAATGGCGCGCCCCAGCTGGAAGTTCCGAGATAGGGGGGAACTACACGTCACCATGAGGTCCCCTACCCCAGCAAGGCCCAGAAGCGTGAGGGGATTGGCCCCCTTGGCCACGGCGAATTGACTCATCTCCGCAAGCCCCCGGGTCAGGAGCATGGCACGGGAGTTCTCCCCGGCGCCGAGGGCCGCTGCCATGCCCGAAGCAAGGGCATAGATATTCTTGAGCGCGCCGGCGAGCTCAACGCCGTAGCGGTCGCTGTTGGAGTACACCCGAAAGGACCGGGAATGCACGCGTCGCTGCACCTCTTCGCAGAGCGCCGCCTCGGCGGAAGCGATGACCGTTCCCGTGAAATGCCCCTGCGCGATTTCCTCGGCGAGGTTGGGCCCGGATAGGACGCCAATACGAGCCTGGGGACAGGCCGCCGCGAGCACTTCGCTCATGAGGGTGAAGCCGTCCCGGGCTAAGCCCTTCGTCGTGCTGATAAGGCCCGTGCCTGGATCTAGCAGCGCACCGAGATGCTCGGCCACGGCAGGGAGCGCGGCGCTGGGAACGGCGACAAAAACCAGCCGGGCTCCGGCCACGGCAGCCGGAAGGTCGGTGGTAGGCTCAACGCCCTCGGCCAAAGGATGACCAGGCAGATAGCGAACGTTTTCCCGGTCCCTGGCCAGGGCCGCGCATTGGGAGGGATCCCGGAGCCAAAGGGCCACCCGGTGGCCCCGGGCAGCCACGATATTGGCAATGACGGTGCCAAAGTTTCCGGCACCGAGGACTGCGATTTTGACTCGCTCATCGCCCATAGAAGGCCTGCCCCCTGAAGAAAAAGACCGCGCCCTGGAGCGCGGTCTTTTAGTCTATCAGGCCAGCTCGGCGAGCAGACGATTCATGCAACGTAGGTAGGCTGCGGGATCGTCCAGC
Organism: Gammaproteobacteria bacterium; assembly: GCA_030433075.1. GTDB lineage: Bacteria > Pseudomonadota > Gammaproteobacteria > Pseudomonadales > Azotimanducaceae > Salivita. The sequence continues at coordinate 23,111 of JAUILI010000013.1, forward strand.
GGGTCGCCCTCGGCCAGCTTCGCCTGGGCCAGGAGCACCTCGGCCAGGTCCTGGCGCCGCTCCCCGTCCTGCTCCTGCTCAAAGCGGCGAAGCAGCACGTGGTTGCCGTTAACCTCGAGGATCGGCGCCGCCTCCGGCACCGCCTGCCCGGCGGATTTCAGGAGGCGTCGCATCTGGCTGCCCATTTCGTCCTCTTCCACCACCAGGCAGGCCGGGGAATCGGTGAGGCGATCGCTGACGCGAACGGTCTTCACCCGCTCCCCGAGGGCCTTCTTCAGCCCCTCGAGCACATCCTCAGCAAGGGCCACCGGGGGCTCCGGCGCGTCGCTATCAGCGCCCTCCACCTCCGGGAGCTCCTTAAGGTCAATGGCCCCGCGAGCCACGTCCTTCAGGGGCGTACCCTTGTATTCGGACAGGTGGCTCATGAGCCACTCATCGAGGCGATGGGACAACAGCAGCACTTCCACCCCGCGCTTGCGCAGCGCTTCGATATGCGGCGACCCCTTGGCGGCGGCAAAGCTATCGCCGGTAACGTAGTAAATGGCCTTCTGCCCTTCCGGGCAGCGCTCGAGGTAGGCATCCAAGCTATGAGTTTCCGCCGAGCTGTCATCCTTCGTGGAGGCAAAGCGCAGAAGCGACGCTACCCGCTCCCGGTTAGCGAAGTCCTCCGCTGGGCCTTCCTTCAGCACGGGCCCCAGCTCATTCCAGAAGGTCTGATAGGCCGCTTCGTCATTCTTCGCGAGCTTCTCGAGCATATCGAGAACCCGCTTCGTGAGGGCGCCGCGAATCGCCTCCACCCGCTCGTCCTGCTGGAGGATTTCCCGGCTCACATTCAGGGGCAGGTCCGCGGAATCAATCACCCCCCGCACAAAACGCAGGTAGAGGGGCAGGAACTGCTCCGCCTCATCCATGATGAACACGCGGCGCACGTAGAGCTTTAAGCCCCGAGGGCTTTCCCGGTTGTACAGATCGAAGGGCGCCCGCTTGGGCACATAAAGCAGCGAGGTGTACTCGTGCTTTCCTTCCACCCGGTTATGGCTGTAGCACAGGGGGTCTTCGAAATCGTGGGAGATATGCTGGTAGAAGGCGTGGTATTCCGCCTCCTCAATATCCTTCCGGGGGCGGGTCCAGAGCGCCTTAGCCTCGTTGACCGTCTCCCACAGGAGCTCGCCCTTCTTCTCCTTGGGCTTATCTCCGTCCATTTCCGGTAGCTGCACGGGAATAGCGATGTGATCGGCGTACTTCTTAATGACGCTTCGCACCCGGTACGGCTCGAGGAACTCGTCGGCGTCGGCCTTCAGGTGCAGCGTGATGGCGGTGCCCCGCTGGGTGCGCGTGCCCGGCGCGAGCTCGTAGTCGGCCTCGCCTGCGGAACGCCAACACCAGGCGTCGCTCTCCCCGGCGCGGCGCGTTTCAACCTCAACGCGATCGGCCACGATAAAGGAGGCGTAGAAGCCCACCCCGAACTGGCCGATCAGCTGAGAATCCTTTTGCTGATCACCGGTGAGCTGCTCGAGGAAGCGGGCCGTCCCGGAGCGGGCGATGGTCCCCAAGTTCTCGATCAGCTCCTGCCGATTCATACCGATCCCGTTATCCTCGATGGTGAGGGTACGGGCGTCCTTGTCGAAGGCCAGGCGAATACGAAGGTCGCTGTCCTCGCCGAGCCATTCGGGGTGGCTTAGGGCCTCGAAACGGAGCTTATCCACCGCATCGGAGGCATTGGAGACCAGCTCCCGAAGAAACACCTCCCGATTGGAGTAAAGGGAGTGGATCATCAGCTTGAGAAGCTGCTTGGCCTCGGCCTCAAAGCCACGGGTTTCCGTTCCGGCGGGGGTTTGGTCCTGCTGTTCGCTCATGGGGCGCCTCCATTTCGTGATGGCTCAGAAATGGGGATGGAAAGCCGCCCCTTCAAGGGCTTCCTCAACATAAAAAAAGCCGCGCGAGCTGCCCCGCGCGGCTTTTCCGTGGGCTTTCGCCGGAAGGCGATCGCCTAGGGACGGGGACTCAGCCCCAGCCCGTGAGCTCCGCCAAGGCATCGCCAATATCGGCAAGGCTTTTCACGGTCTTCACCCCAGCGTCTTCCAGGGCCGCAAACTTCTCGTCCGCCGTGCCCTTGCCGCCGGCGATGATCGCCCCGGCATGGCCCATGCGCTTACCGGGAGGCGCCGTCACCCCTGCGATGTAGCCCACCACGGGCTTAGTGACGTTGGCCTTGATGAAGGCCGCTGCGTCTTCCTCAGCCGTTCCTCCGATCTCCCCCACCATCACGATGGCTTCCGTTGCCGGATCCTCTTGGAACAGCTTCAGGATATCGATGAAGTGGCTGCCAGGGATCGGGTCGCCGCCGATGCCCACGCAGGTGGACTGGCCATAGCCCTTGTCCGTGGTTTGCTTCACGGCCTCGTAGGTCAGGGTGCCCGAGCGGGACACGATGCCCACCTTTCCGGGAAGGTGAATGGAGCCGGGCATGATGCCGATCTTGCAGGCGCCGGGGGTGATGACCCCGGGGCAGTTCGGACCGATGAGGCGAACGTTGTCCATCTCGTCCAGGCGGGCCTTCACCTCGAGCATATCGAGGGTGGGAATGCCTTCCGTGATGCAGACGATGAGCTCAATGCCCGCATTCGCCGCTTCAAGGATGGAGTCCTTGCAGAAGGGGGCCGGCACATAGATCACGGAGGCGGTGGCGCCGGTGGCGGCCACGGCGTCCTTCACCGTATCGAAGACCGGCAGGCCGAGGTGGGTCGTGCCCCCCTTGCCCGGGGTTACGCCGCCCACGAGCTGGGTACCGTAGGCCAGCGCTTGCTCCGAGTGGAGCGTGCCCTGCCCGCCGGTGAAGCCCTGGCAGATGACCTTAGTGTTGGCGTCAATCAGAATGCTCATGCGGCACCTCCAGCAGCAGCCACGGCCTTATCAGCCGCATCGATGAGGGACTCGGCGGCGATGATGTTCAGCCCCGAGGTGCTGAGGCGCTCGCGCCCCGCTTCCGCATTGTTCCCCTCAAAGCGCACCACCACGGGGACGTTCACCCCCACCTCTTCCACGGCACCGATGATGCCGTCGGCAATGGTCACGCAGGAGACGATGCCCCCAAAGATGTTGATGAGCACGGCCTTCACGTTGCTATCGGAGAGGATGATCTTGAAGGCTTCAGACACCGTTTCCTTGGTCGCGCCACCGCCGACGTCCAGGAAGTTGGCCGGGCTGCCACCGCGGTGCTTCACCAGGTCCATGGTCCCCATGGCCAGCCCTGCGCCATTGACCATGCAGCCGATGGTGCCGTCGAGGGCCACGTAGTTCAGGCTGAACTGCGCGGCGTGCTCTTCCCGGGGGTCTTCCTGGCTCGGATCCTGGAGCGCTTGGAGCTTAGGCTGGCGATACAGGGCATTGCCATCGATGTTGATCTTGGCGTCGAGGCAATGAACCTTCCCTTCCGTGGTGATCACGAGCGGGTTGATCTCGAGGAGCGCGCAGTCGAGCTCCTGGAAAAGCTTGGCAAGGCCCATGAAGAGCGCCGTGAATTCCTTGATTTGGTTGCCTTCAAGGCCCAAAGCGAAGGCGAGCTCCCGGCCCTGGTAGGGCTGCGCGCCCACGGCGGGATCGATGATGGCCCGAAGAATCTTCTCCGGGGTCTCTTCCGCCACCTTCTCAATTTCCACGCCCCCTTCCGTAGAGGCCATGAAAACCACGCGCCGGGTGCCCCGGTCGATGACCGCGCCGAGGTAAAGCTCGGTGGCGATATCCGTGCAGTTCTCCACGTAGATCTTGCTGACGGGCTGACCCTTTTCGTCGGTCTGGAAGGTCACCAGCCGCTGGCCCACCCACTTCTCGGCAAAGGCCCGGACCTCGTCAAGGCTATCGCAGAGCTTCACGCCCCCGGCCTTGCCTCGCCCCCCGGCATGAACCTGGGCCTTCGCGACCCAGCGCGTGCCCCCAATTTTCTCCGCCGCAGCCACCGCCTCGTCCGGCGTGTCCACGGCATGCCCCACGGATACGGGCAGCCCGTATTCCCGGAATAACGCCTTTGCTTGATATTCGTGAAGATTCATTTCTCTTCCCGCTCGCGTCAAAACGCGGCCAGCGAACGCTGACCCCCCAGAACCGCCGGCCCCGGCGCTCAGCGCTGGGCCCGACGTTCAACTCTGGCGCCCCCCTAGGGAGCGCCCCTGCAAAACGACTTAGCGCCGACGATTGGCCACGTGGATGGCGTGCCCGTGCACCCCAAGGGCGGCCTCGTGCATGGCCTCCGACAGCGTCGGGTGGGCAAACATGGTCAAGGCCAGATCTTCAGCCGTGGCCGCAAACTCCAACGCAATCACCGCCTGGGCGATGAGCTCGGAAGCCTGGGGGCCCAGCACGTGCACGGCCAGGATTCGATCCGTGGCTTCGTCGGCGATGATCTTCACGAAGCCGTCCGTGTCGTTCGCCGCCAGGGCCCGACCACTCACGGCAAAGGGAAAGGTGCCCACCTTCACCTTTTCTCCGCGCTGCTTCAGGGCTTCCTCGCTCGGCCCCACCCAGGCCAGCTCCGGATGGGTGTAGATCACGGAAGGCACGGCATCGTAATTCACAAGGGGCTTCTTGCCGGCGATGCGCTCGGCCACCATGACGCCCTCTTCCATGCCCTTATGGGCCAGCATGGGGCCGCGCACCGCGTCTCCCACGGCGTAGATCCCCGGGGCGCCGGTTTCGCACAGATCGTTCACGTAAATGAAGCCGCGCTCATCGAGATTCACGCCACTGTCCTGGGCCAGGAGCCCTTCCGTAGCGGGGCGACGGCCCACGGCGACGATCAGCTTATCGAAGCTTTCCTGATGTTCGCCGTCCCCATCCTTATAGGTCACGACCACCTTCTTACCCTTGCGCTCGGACGCCGTGACCCGGGCACCAAGGCGGATATCCAGCCCCTGGCGCTTGAAGATCTTTAGCGCATCCCCAGCCACGCGTCGGTCCGCCATGGGCAGAAAATCGTCGAGGGCTTCGAGGAGCGTGACTTCGCTGCCAAGCCGGCTCCAAACGCTTCCGAGCTCGAGGCCGATGACTCCGGCGCCGATGACCCCCAGGCGCTTCGGCACGGCGTTGAATTCCAGGGCGCCGGTGGAATCCACGACCACGTCGCCATCCATGGGCGTCGGGGGGATCTCCACGGGCACGGACCCGGGGGCGAGAATCACGGAGGTCGCCTCAAGGGTTTGGGTAGCGCCGGCAAAGTCCGTGAACTCCACCTTGCGGTTCGCGAGAAGGCGACCGGACCCTGCCAGATGGGCAACCCCGTTGGCCTTGAAGAGCCCGGCGACGCCGCCGGTGAGCTTTTTAACAATACCCGCCTTGTGCTCGATCATCTTCGGCACATCCGGGGTCACGCCCTTGGTGGTGATCCCAATATCCCCGAAGTGATCCCGCGCCTCCACATACTTGTGACTTGCATCGAGGAGCGCCTTGGAAGGAATGCAGCCCCAGTTCAGGCAGGTGCCGCCGGGGGCCGGAGCCCCCTCTGCATCCTGCGACTTATCAATGCAGGCGGTTTTGAAGCCCAGCTGGGCACAGCGAATGGCGGCGTGATAGCCCGCCGGGCCCGCGCCAATCACCACTACGTCGTATTGCGTCGTCATCCCTGCGCTCCCTGTCCTTAGATATCCAGCAGCATGCGGGCCGGTTCCTCAAGGAGATCCTTGATGGTCACCAGGAATCGCACGGCCTCTGAGCCATCGATCAAGCGATGGTCGTAGGACAGCGCCAGATACATCATGGGTTGGATCACGACCTGACCGTTCACGGCCATGGGGCGATCCTGGATTTTGTGCATACCGAGAATCGCCGTTTGCGGCGGATTCAAAATCGGCGTGGACATGAGGGACCCAAACACCCCGCCATTGGAGATGGTAAAGGTGCCGCCGGCCATGTCCTCAAGGGCCAGCTTGCCATCCCGGGCCTTCAGACCGTAATCGCGAATGCTTTCTTCGATCTGCGCCAGGGACAGGCCATCGGCATCGCGGATGATGGGCACCACAAGGCCCCGATCCGTGCCCACGGCCACGCCCACGTCGTAGTAACCGTGATAGACGATGTCGTTACCGTCGATGGAGCCATTCACCGCGGGGAAGCGCTTCAGGGCTTCCGTGGCCGCGCGGACAAAGAAGCTCATGAAGCCGAGGCGCGTACCGTTGTGCGCCTTCTCAAACTCGTCCTTGTAGCGCGCCCGCAGATCCATGATGGGCTGCATGTTCACTTCATTGAAGGTGGTCAGCATGGCCGCCGTTTGCTGGGCCTCCACCAGGCGCCGGGCGATGGACGCCCGGAGGCGGGTCATGGGCACGCGCCGCTCCGGGCGCTCCCCTTCCGCTTGGCCCACGCCAGGAAGGCGCTGAAGCGTCTCGCTCGCGGGCGCGGCCGGAGCCGCAGGCGCTGCTGCGGGGGCCGGTGCTGGCGCCGCCGCCGCCTTTTCGACATCTTCCTTCGTAATCCGACCGTCGCGGCCCGAACCCCGCACCTGAGCGAGCTCAACCCCGAGTTCGCTCGCCGCCTTCCGCGCTGCGGGCGAGGCCGCCCCGCCGGGGCCCGCCGGCGCTTCGGCCGTCGTCGCGTCCGGCGTTGTCGGAGCGGGTTCTGCCGCCACCGGGGCGGGCGCGCTGGCGGCAGCGCCCGCTTCGAAGATCCCGAGCACTTCTTCCGAAAGCACCGTCTCGCCCACGTCCTTGTGGATGGCCGTCAACACCCCATCGGCGGGGGCCACGACCTCAAGCACCACCTTATCCGTTTCAATATCCACAAGAAGCTCGTCCCGGGACACGGCTTCACCCACGGCCTTGTGCCAGGTGGCCACGGTGCCGTCGGCAACGGATTCAGGAAACTGAGGCGCCTTAATTTCAGTGCTCATTTCAAGGGGTTCCTTGCATCTCGACGGAACGGGCCGCCACCCTTTCTAATCGCTAAGTGGTTACGCTTCGCCAGGCCCTAGCGCCTCGGCGATCAGCTGCTCTTGCTGCTCCAGGTGCAGGGACATGTACCCCGCCGCCGGCGCGGCCGAAGACGCCCGCCCGGCGTATTCGAGCACCAGCTTCTTGTTATGCTCCGTCGCCACCCGCTGCATGTGATGCTGGGACGGATACCACGCACCCTGATTCTTGGGCTCTTCCTGACACCACACGATGGATTTCAGCCCCCGGTAGGGGGCAAGGGCCTCGGCGAGCTCATCGTGGGGGAAGGGATAGAGCTGCTCGATGCGGATAAGGGCCACATCATCCCGCTCAAGCTCCCGACGCCGCTGCAGCAGGTCGTAGTACACCTTGCCAGAACAGAGCACAGCTCGTTTCACCGCCTTGGCCGGAAGCTCATCGACTTCCTTGATCACGGTCTGGAACTGCCCGTCGCAAAGCTCTTCCAAGGTCGAAATAGCGAGCTTGTGACGGAGCAGGCTCTTCGGCGTCATCACCACCAGGGGCTTACGCAGGGGGCGCTTAATCTGGCGCCGGAGCATGTGGTAGACCTGGGCCGGCGTGGAGGGGATGCACACCTGAATGTTGTGCTCCGCGCACAGCTGAAGGAAGCGCTCAAGGCGCGCGGACGAGTGCTCCGGGCCGGCCCCTTCATAGCCGTGAGGCAAGAGCATGGTCAGGCCGCAGAGGCGCTGCCACTTGTGTTCCCCGGAAACAATGAACTGATCGATCACCACCTGGGCGCCATTGGCGAAGTCGCCGAACTGCGCTTCCCAGATCACCAGCGCATTGGGCGTGGTGGTGGCATAGCCATACTCAAAGGCCAGCACCGCTTCCTCGGAGAGGAGCGAATCGTAGATATCAAAGGTGGGCCACTGGGCCAGCTTGTTCAGCGGAATGTAGCGCCGCCCGGTCTTTTGATCGTGGAGCGCCGCATGGCGGTGGGAGAAGGTCCCCACGCCGCAGTCCTGCCCCGTTAGGCGCACAGGGAAGCCCTCATCAAGGAGCGTCGCGTAGGCCATGGTCTCGGCGAAGCCCCAGTTGATGGGCATGGCGCCGGCGGCCATGCGCTGCCGATCTTCCATGAGCTTCTGCACCTGCCGGTGGAGCACGAAGCCATCGGGAAGGGATTGGAGTTCGCCCGCCAAATACTGGAAGCGCGCCAGATCAAAGCGCGTATCGCAGCTCGATTGCGTGTCCTGGTTCAAATAGGGCCGCCAATCCACGAAAAGGGACGCGTCCGGGTCCCGGACCAGGGACAGGGCAACGTGCCGCCCCGCATCGAGTGCGCTCCGGTAGTTGTCCACGAGCGTCTGCTCGTTCTCCGCGGTGATCACGCCCTGCTCCACCAGCTGCCGGCCATAGAGGGTCCGGGTGGTGGGGTGCTGGCGAATCTTTTGGTACATCTGGGGCTGGGTTTTGGCCGGCTCCTCCGCCTCGTTGTGCCCCCGGCGACGGTAGCAGACGAGGTCGATGACCACGTCCTTACCGAATTCCATGCGGTAATCGACGGCGAGCTGCACGGCAAACACCACCGCTTCTGGGTCGTCGCCGTTCACGTGCAGGATCGGCGCCTGCACCATCTTCGCCACGTCCGTGCAGTACTCCGTGGACCGGGCGTCTTCCTGATGGCTCGTGGTGAAGCCCACCTGATTATTAATGATGAGATGAATCGTGCCCCCGGTGCGGTAGCCTCGGGTTTGACTCATCTGGAAGGTTTCCATGACTACGCCCTGCCCCGCGAAGGCGGCGTCGCCGTGGATCACCACGGGCATCACCTTCCGGTGCGTGTAGTCGAGGCGGCGATCTTGCCGAGCCCGGACGCTACCCTCGGCCACGGGGTTCACAATCTCGAGGTGGGAGGGGTTAAAGGCCAGGGCCACGTGCATTTCGCCGCCGGGGGTGACCACGTTGGTGGAGAAACCCTGGTGATACTTAACGTCACCGGAGCCCTGGGCCGGGGACACCTTGCCCTCGAATTCGTCGAACAGCTCATCGGGCTGCTTACCCAGAATGTTCACCAGCACATTCAGACGGCCCCGGTGCGCCATGGCGATGACCGTTTCCACGATGCCATGGCCCCCGGCGCGCTGGAGACACTCATGGAGCGCCGGGATCAGCGACTCGCCGCCCTCAAGGCCGAAGCGCTTGGTGCCGGGATAGCGGTTCTGCAGGTACTTTTCGAGACCCTCCGCCGCCGTTAGGCGCTCGAGGATCATGGCCTTCACCTCGGTGTCATAGCTCGGATGGGCCCGAACGCTCTCCAGGCGCTGCTGCACCCAAAGCTTCTCGGCCTCATCCACGATGTGCATGAATTCTGCGCCTACGGTCCCGCAGTAGGAGGCCTCCAGCGCTGCAATGATGTCGCGCAGAGGCGCCTGCGCCTGGCCGAAGAAAAAGGAGCCCGTTTGGAAAACGGTGTCGAGGTCCGCCTCGGAAAGGCGGTGATAGGCCAGATCGAGGACGGGCGTTGCGGGGCGCTCCATGAGCCCCAGGGGATCGATGTTGGCCCGCTTGTGGCCCCGGTGGCGATAGGCAGAGATCAGCTCGAGGACGCGAACCTGTTTCTGCTCAAGCTCGCTGGAAACCGAGGGCGGCGGCGTGGCCGGGCGAGCCAAATTGCGGGAGCGACCCAGCTGTTCGAAGTGGGTACGAATGGGCGCGTGAGGAACATCGGGCGCGATGACCCCCTCCACCCGAGGAAGCTGCTCAAAGTGAGCGCGCCAGGTTTCGGGAACATCATCGGGGTCTTCGAGATAGCGCTCGTACATCTGCTCGATGTACGCGACGTTCCCCCCGGACAGGTGGGAAGTCCGACGCATGATCTCCATGATGCTTTCTTGCACGGTGGCAGCCCCCTCGTTACCCACGCCGAGGCCCCTGCCTCGGGCGCGCTGTGCGCGATCCCCGGCTCGCGCTACCGTTCAGGAGCGGGCCATCCCGCTCCTTCGGACTTCCCTGCTCCCCTTAGGTTCCCTGGGAGATCAGCATTTGCTTGATGTGGCCAATGGCCCGGGTGGGGTTCAACCCCTTCGGACACACGGACACGCAGTTCATGATGCCCCGGCAGCGGAAAACGCTGAACGGATCATCGAGCGATTCAAGACGCTCCGCCGTCGCCGAGTCCCGCGTATCGGAGAGGAACCGGTACGCCTGGAGCAGCCCCGCGGGCCCGATGAACTTGTCCGGGTTCCACCAGAAGGACGGGCAGGAGGTGGAGCAGCACGCGCAGAGAATGCACTCGTAGAGTCCGTCCAGCTTCTCCCGGTCTTCTGGCGACTGGAGGCGCTCCTGAGCCGGCGCCGGGGAGTCGTTCAGAAGGTAGGGCTTCACCTTCTCGTACTGGCGATAGAACTGGGTCATATCCACGACGAGATCCCGGACCACGGGCAGGCCCGGGAGGGGGCGAAGCACGAGCTTGTTCTTCTTCGCCACCTGGGAAACGGGGGTGATGCAGGCAAGGCCATTCTTGCCGTTCATGTTCATGCCATCGGAGCCGCAGACCCCTTCCCGGCAAGAACGGCGATAGGCCACGGAGGGATCCTTCGCCTTCATGAGCTCGAGGACGTCAAGAACCATGAGGTCCTTGCCCTCGGGGATCTCCACCTCCACGTCCTGCATGTAGGGCGCGCTGTCCTTGGCGGGATCGTAACGATAGATACTGACTTGCATGGTGATGGCCTCCGACAGGCAGACTTAGTAGGTCCGAACCTTAGGTTCAAAGGTTTCCACGCTCTTCGGCGTGAAGTTCACCGCCCGCTTACCCAGCGACTTCGTTGCCGGGTTGTAAATCGAGTGACACAGCCAGTTCTCGTCGTCGCGATCCTGGAAGTCATCGCGGGCATGGGCTCCGCGGGATTCCTTCCGCTCCATGGCGGAAATGGCCGTCGCCTCAGCGATTTCGAGCAGGTTCCCGAGCTCCAGGGCTTCGAGGCGTGCCGTATTGAAGGCATCGCTCTTGTCGGCCAGGTGCAGGTTCGCCACCCGCTCCCGGAGCTCAGCAAGCTGCTCGACGCCCTTCTCCATGTATTGCTGGGTCCGGAATACGCCGAAGTTGTTCTGCATGCAGGTTTGCAGGGCCTTGCGCACCTCGGCCACGGATTCACCGCCCGTGGACTCGTTGAGCTTGGCCAACCGCGCCTGGGCGGCTTCGAGATCGCTGTCGCTCGCTTCCCGATGGGAAACGCCCTGGCGCAGCACCTCTTCCAGGTGCAGGCCTGCAGCGCGGCCGAAGACCACGAGATCGAGGAGCGAGTTGCCCCCGAGCCGGTTCGCCCCGTGCACGGAGACGCACGCCGCTTCGCCGCAGGCGTAAAGCCCTTCGATGAAGCTGTCCTGGCCCTGGCCGTCCACCGCAATCGCCTGGCCATGAATGTTCGTGGGGGTCCCGCCCATCATGTAGTGGCAGGTGGGCACCACGGGGATCGGCGCCTTTACCGGATCCACATGGGCGAAGGTCCGGGACAGTTCACAGATGCCCGGGAGGCGGCTATTCAGGATTTTTTCGCCGAGGTGATCAAGCTTCAGGAGCACGTGATCCCCTTCCGGACCGCACCCCCGACCCTCGAGAATCTCGAGCACCATGGAGCGCGCGACCACATCCCGACCGGCGAGGTCCTTCGCGTTCGGCGCGTAGCGCTCCATGAAGCGCTCGCCGTCCTTATTGATGAGGTAGCCCCCTTCCCCGCGGCAGCCTTCCGTCACCAGCGTACCGGCGCCGTAGATGCCCGTGGGATGGAATTGCCACATTTCCATGTCCTGCACGGGGAAGCCCGCGCGGAGCGCCATGCCCGTACCGTCGCCGGTGTTCATGAGCGCATTGGTGGTGGAGGAGTAGATCCGCCCTGCCCCGCCGGTGGCGAGCACCACGGCCTTGGAGCGAATATAGACCGTCTCACCGGTTTCGATGCAGATAGCCACGATACCGGTGACCGCGCCGTCCTGGTTCTTCACCAGGTCCACGGCGAACCACTCGGACAGGAAGGTCGTGTTGGCCTTCAGGTTCTGCTGATAAAGGGTGTGCAGCAGGGCATGGCCCGTGCGGTCCGCAGCGGCGCAGGTCCGGGCTGCTTGCCCGCCCTTGCCGTAGTCCTTGGACTGGCCGCCGAAGGGGCGCTGGTAGATGCGGCCCGTCTCCGTGCGGGAGAACGGCAGGCCCATGTGCTCAAGTTCGAACACCGCCTGGGGGCCCACGGAGCACATGTACTCGATGGCGTCCTGGTCACCGATGTAGTCGGAGCCCTTGACCGTATCGTACATGTGCCAACGCCAATCATCATTGGGATCATCGCTCGCGATGGCGCAGGTGATCCCGCCCTGGGCGGACACGGTGTGGGAACGGGTCGGGAAGACCTTCGAAACGCAGGCCGTCTTTAGGCCGCTCTGCGCCAGCTGAAGGGCCGTGCGCATCCCGGAGCCGCCACCGCCAACGATGACGGCATCAAAGGTCATGGTACGGAGTTTGGCCATGGCTTATAGCCTCCAGAACAGTTCAAGGGCCCAGCCGACGAAGATGAAGAGCACCCCCGCGCAGACCAGTTGATAGAGCCCCCGGGCCAGCGTTGCCTGCCGGCCGAAGTAGTGCCCGCGAATGTAATCGGTGCCGATGGTCCACATGCCCACCCAGGCGTGCCCCGCCGTGGCCAGCACGGCCAGGGTGGAGAAGAGGCGCATCGCGCCGCTGCCTTGGTAGGCAAGCCACTGCTCGTAGCTCACCCCCGGGGTGACCACCAGAAAGCCCACGACGCAGACCGTATAGAGGCCCAGCACGATGGCCGTAACCCGCTGAAGAAGGAAGTCGGAGAGCCCGCTTCGGGTCAAACTCGTTGCACTCTTTACCATAGCCATGCTCCTGCGAGGGCGCTCAGCACCACTGCGGTGACGATCACAAGGCGTGCCCCGAGCTGGGCCCCAGCGAGGGTGTCGCCGATATCCCAGTCGAGGAAGAGGTGCTTGAGCCCGGCAGCAAAGTGATACCCGAGACCGGTCAGAAGGGCCCAGGCAATGAACTTGCCAAGGGGCGCCGCGAGGAGCGCCTTCGCCTCAGCAAAGCCCTCGGGGCCAGAAAGGGATAGGTCCAGCGCATAAAGCGCGAAGAGCAGTCCGCCGAAGAGGATCACGCCGGTGATTCGGTGCGTGATCGACGCCAGCGCCGGAAGCGGAAAACTAAATTGGGTTAGATCTCAATTGATTGGCCGCTCGTGTGTATTCATCCGCATCCCTCTTTCAAGCCGCAGGTGAAAATCGGTGCCCGCATGGGTTGGCCCTCCCCCTCGGAAGGCCTGAGCCGTGCCCGAGCGCCGCCTTAGGAAAGCCCCTGCGGGCTGCCTTGCCGAACCGTTCTCAGGACGGTGCGCATGATAGTGACCCAGGGCTCTGAACACAAACGAGTTTCGTGAGTTTTCCCCGCGGGCAGAGGGCTTCGCGCGCGGTTTTGTCCTGGACAGAAGTCGCGTTGACAAGCGCATGGGGCGTCGCTAGCGTTCCCCCTCGCCCCACGATTCGCGATAACCAGGAGCCAGCCATGGCGAAGAAAGCCCTGCTGTCCATTGACGGCCAGGATCCCATCGAACTGCCCATTCTGGCGGGCACGGAAGGGCCAGAAGTCATCGACGTATCCAGCCTCACGGGGAAGGGGTATTTCACCTTCGACCCGGGCTTTGTTTCCACCGCGTCCTGCGAGTCGGAAATCACCTACATCGATGGTAATGCTGGCATCTTGCTCCACCGGGGCTATCCCATCGATCAGCTTGCCGAGAAGGCGAGCTTCCTCGAGGTTTGCTATTTGCTGCTGCACGGCGAACTGCCCAATGCAACGCAAAAAGCTGATTTCGACCGGACCATCACCCTGCACACCATGGTCCACGAACAGCTCCGGGTGTTCTTCAACGGCTTCCGCCGCGACGCCCACCCCATGGCCATCATGACCGGCGTGGTTGGGGCCCTATCGGCCTTCTACCACGACTCCCTGGACATCAACGATGCGCGGCACCGGGAAATCTCGGCGCACCGGCTCATCGCGAAGATGCCCACCCTTGCGGCGATGTCCTACAAGTACTCCCTGGGCCAGCCCTTCATGTACCCGCGGAACGATCTCAACTACGCCGAGAACTTCCTCTACATGATGTTTGGCAACCCGGCAGAGGATTACGAGGTCAACCCCGTCATTGCCCGGGCCATGGATCGGATCTTCACGCTCCACGCCGATCACGAGCAGAATGCGTCCACCTCCACGGTGCGCCTCGCCGGCTCCACCGGGGCCAACCCCTTCGCCTGCATCGCCTCGGGCATTGCGGCCCTTTGGGGCCCCTCCCACGGCGGCGCCAACGAAGCCGTGCTGAACATGCTCGACGAAATCGGTGATGTCTCCCGGGTTCAGGAGTTTGTGAAGAAGGCCAAGGATAAGAACGACCCCTTCCGCCTTATGGGCTTCGGGCATCGGGTGTACAAGAACTACGATCCCCGCGCCAAGGTCATGAAGGAAACCTGCGATGAGGTCCTCGCGGAGCTCGGCGTGGGCGATGATCCCCAGCTGAAGCTGGCCATGGAGCTCGAACGCATCGCGTTGGAAGACGAGTACTTCGTGGAGAAGAAGCTCTACCCCAACGTCGACTTCTATTCTGGGATCATTCTGAAAGCCATCGGCATCCCCGTGAACATGTTCACGGTGATCTTCGCCACCGGGCGCACCCCGGGGTGGATTGCCCACTGGAACGAGATGATCTCGGGCAGCTACAAGATCGGCCGCCCCCGGCAGCTCTACCTGGGCCAGTCTGCTCGGGATATCAAACCCCTTGGGGAGCGGTAAGCACTTACCGCAAAGCGTCTCTATGAAGACCCAAAAAACCCGGCGCTGCCGGGTTTTTTGTGCCTGCAAAGAACGCCCTTAAGCCTTAGCCGTCCTTTCGAAGGCGGGTGATGAGGGAGGAGGTGTCCCAGCGGCCGCTGCCGTGTTCCTGTACCGCGGCGTAGCACTGATCTACCAAGGCCGTCAGAGGCAATTGGGCCCCATTGCGACGGGCTTCCTCCAGGGCAATGGCCAAATCCTTCCGCATCCAATCCACGGCAAAGCCAAAATCAAAGCGATTCTCCAGCATGGTGCTGCCCCGGTTTTCCATCTGCCAGGATTGGGCCGCGCCCTTGGAAATCACGGAGAGCACCGCCTCCCCGTCCAGCCCCGCGCGCTCGGCGAAGGCCAGAGCTTCGCTCAGCCCCTGAAGAATGCCGGCGATGCAAATCTGGTTGACCATCTTCGTGAGCTGGCCGCTCCCCACCGGGCCTAGGCATCGGGCCGCCCGGGCATAGGGCTGGAGGAAGGGCTCGGCCCGGGCAAAGGCTGCTTCCTCGCCCCCCACCATGACGGTTAGCGCCCCGTTCTCCGCCCCCGCCTGGCCACCGGACACGGGGGCATCA
Source organism: Gammaproteobacteria bacterium (assembly GCA_030433075.1). Lineage (GTDB taxonomy): Bacteria > Pseudomonadota > Gammaproteobacteria > Pseudomonadales > Azotimanducaceae > Salivita. The sequence continues at coordinate 38,458 of JAUILI010000013.1, forward strand.
AGAAAGGCCACCCCCTGGGCGGCGCACGCCTCCGCTAGCTCGCGGGCTAGGGCTGCGGAGGCCGTCGTGTGGTCGATCAAGAGGGCCCCCGGCGCAAGCCCGGCGAGCACGCCGTCGGCGCCATAGACCACGCTGCGGACGTCATCGTCGTTTCCGACACATAGGGCCACGACCTCGGCCCCCACGGCCGCGTCCCGAGGGGTAGGCACCGCGCGCCCAGGGTAGCGCTCAAGCCAAGCCTCAGCTCGGGCCCCGTTGCGGTTGTAGACGCACACGTCAAGGCCGGCCTGCGCCCAATGCCCCGCCATGGGAAAGCCCATGACCCCAAGGCCCACAAAGGCCACCTTCGCTGCCTGCTCTGCCATCTCACTCTCTCATCTGGGGGAAGCGGAGGACGGGGCTCCGCCCCCTGCGCTACACTTCGCGTTTTAAGCGGGGGACCCGCCATGAGCGACGCATCTTGCCACGCCTTAGACCTGCCTGCCCTGCCCGACGAAGCCCTGGGCAAGGACCTCGCCAAGTACTTCGGAAAGTGCCGGGAGAAGCTGGGCTTCGTCCCGAACGTCCTTCAGGCCTACGCGTTCAACGCAGAAAAGCTCAGCGCGTTCATCACCTTTTACAACGACCTCATGCTTGCGGACTCGCCCCTCAGCAAACTTGAGCGGGAGATGATCGCCGTGGTGGTGTCTTCAAAAAACCACTGCTACTACTGCCTCGTCTCCCACGGCGCGGCGGTGCGCGAGCTCTCCGGCGACCCCATGCTGGGGGAACAGCTCGCCATGAATTATCGAGCCGCCAAGCTTAGCGCGAAGCACAAGGCCATGCTGGCCTTCGCCGAGCAGCTGACCCTCGCCCCGGACAGCATGGACGACGAAGACCGGGACAACCTCCGGGAGGCCGGCTTCAGCGAGCGTGCGATTTGGGATATCGCCGCCGTCGCGGCCTTCTTCAACATGACCAACCGCCTCGCCGCAGCTATCGAGCTGGCCCCCAACGACGAGTACCACAGCCAGGCGCGCAGCGCCCCTTAAGGAAAGGAACCCTAGCTATGAGCACGCCCCTCGGCGCGACCTTTGAAACCAGTGCCGGCCCCATCAAGGTGGTCTTCTTCCCGGAGCAGGCCCCGGTCACCGTGGCCAACTTCGTTAACCTCGCGCAGCGCGGGTTTTACGATGGCTTAAGCTTCCACCGGGTGATCCCCGATTTCATGATCCAGGGCGGTTGCCCCCTGGGCACGGGCACCGGCGGCCCCGGCTATCGCTTCGAAGATGAGTTTGATGGCAGCCTGCGTCACGATCGTCCCGGCCGCCTGTCCATGGCCAATGCGGGCCCGGGCACCAACGGCAGCCAGTTTTTCATCACCCATGTCCCCACGCCCTGGCTGGACGATGCCCACTCTATTTTTGGGGAGGTGTGCGGCGACGACGACCAGGCGATTGTCAATGCCATCGCCCAAGGAGATCGGATCGAGCGCGTCGTCATTACGGGAGATGCTTCGGCCCTACTTGAGGCGCAGGCCGAGCGCGTGGAAGGCTGGAACGCAGCTCTCGGCTAGGCCCCTAGGGCACCTGGCCAAGCAAAAAAGGGCCCCGGGAGCACCCTGCCCCGGGGCCTTTTTGCTTAGGCCTCCGGCGCGTGCACCCGCACGGCCAGCACGTCTCGCTTCACGCCGTGGAGCACACCGTTGGCAGTAGAGCCCAGAAGGAGCCCGAGGCCATGGCGGCCGTGGGTGCCAATGACGATGAGATCCGCGTCGAGCTCCCCGGCAACCCGCTGGATTTCCGTTGCCGCGTGACCAATGGGGGCAAACTGCCGGCTTTCTGGCACCCCGAGCACGGCGCCCAGATCCTTCAGCTTTTGCTCCGCGTGGGCGGACGCCTGCTGCTCAAGGGTGGCCATTTGCTCGGAGAAATCCCCCGCCAAACCGACGGCGCCGAAGCCTCCGTACACATGCTCAATGGGGCGGACCACGTGCACCAAGGCCAAATGGTCGCCTACCCCGGCAATGGCCATGGCCTTATCCATCACCTGTTGGGATTCATCGGAGAGATCAATCGCCACCAAGATATTTTTGTAAACGCTCATGCTATTCCCCTTCCTAGGTTTCGTTCCCTTACCGCCTCATTAGGCGCCTTTCCTAGCGAAGGGTCCATGACCTGAATCAAGGGGGCGGTCCCAGCCATAGCTGGGAAAAGCCACCGGAACCCGCCAAGGACGCCGCCAAGGTCCTGAGCGCCGATGAGGTGAGCGCCGTGAGCCCACCCCGCTCGTGATCGATGAGATAAACGGGACGCCCAAGGCCCAAAAGTACCGCGAGGAGCGCCTCCACCGAGTCCCCAAGCCGCGCAAGGCCGGCAGGCCAGAGCTCCACGATCAGCCGGGCCTCGCGCTGGCGCGCAAGAGTTTTCGCAAAGCCCTGAAGGATTCGCAGTTCGCTGCCCTGGGTGTCAATCTTCAGAAAATCGAGGCGCGAAAGCGCTAACGCATCCCCGGGCCAGCAGGATGCAGTGAAACTCGCGGCCGTTTTCACCCGCGCCGAATCCCCCTGGTTAGCCCCGTGGCGCCGAAAGGCCACCTCGCCCCTTGCCTCCCCGAGGGCGGCGCCCAGCGCCCGAAGCTGGGGGAGCCCCGCACCGTTCGCGCGCAGCAGCGCCAGGTTTCGCGGGTCGGGTTCGAAGGCATAGACGCGCCCCCCGGCGCCAACGATAAGGGCCGCCCAAACCGCATGCCAGCCGAGATTGGCTCCAGCGTCCACCACCACGGAACCGGGACGGAGGGCTGCGCGAAGCAGCGCGCTTTCCACCCCTTCCCAGATTCGATCCCGACGCAACAGGTCGCTGACCAATTCCCCTGGGGGATGAAGCGCAAAGGCGCGCGGCCCTTCCCCGCCCCCGGGGGCGCTAAAGCTTTCCCATTCCACCGCTAATTGCCCCCTAGACCCTCCCCAGCAGGGTGGGTAGCCTCTTTAAAACCGTTGCCGAGCTCGCCATGCCTTCCGCCTCTCCAGCCTATCAGGACCTTCCCAGCGTCGCTGCGCTCCTCGAAGCGCCTTTTACCCTTGAGCTGCAGCGCCGCTGGGGTCGCACGCTAACCACCGAAGCCCTGCGCCAGGCCCTGAGGGAAGCTCGCAGCGCCATGGCTCAGGGTAGCCCCGTCCCCGAGACAGACGCACTGATCATCGCAGCGAAGGGCGCGCTCGAAGGACAATTTCCCCGAGGACCGCGACAGGTGTTGAACCTCACCGGCACCCTCCTCCATACGAACCTCGGCCGCGCCGCGCTTAGCCCCGCCGCCTGCGAAGCGATGGTGGCCGCGGCGGGCGCCGTGGACCTTGAGCTCGATCTATCCACGGGCCGTCGAGGGCAGCGGGATCAGGCCACGGAGGCCCTCCTCTGCGCCCTCACCGGCGCCGAAGCGGCCGCCGTCGTCAACAACAATGCAGCCGCCGTGCTGCTGGTCCTGAACACCTATGGACTGGGGAAGGAAGTGCTGGTTTCCCGAGGCGAGCTCGTTGAAATCGGCGGTAGCTTTCGCATCCCGGACATCATGGTTCGGGCCGGCGCAACGCTTCGGGAAGTAGGCACCACGAACCGAACTCACGAACGGGACTACGCTCAGGCCCTCGGCCCGAACGCCGGACTCCTCATGAAGGTCCATCCCAGCAACTACGCCATCGAGGGCTACACCAGTGAGGTATCTCTCAAAGCGCTCGCCAACCTAGGCAAGCACCAGGGCGTGCCCACGGCCTTTGATCTGGGCGCGGGAAGCCTTGTTGATCTTCGACGCTACGGCCTGCCTGCCGAGCCCCAGCCCCAGGAGGCCATTGCCGCCGGCATCGACCTCGTAACCTTCTCTGCCGATAAGCTGCTTGGAGGTCCCCAGGCCGGGCTCATCGTCGGCACGAAGGACGCGATCACCGCCGTGCGAGCCAATCCCCTCTATCGCGCCCTTCGCGTCGACAAGGTCCGCCTGGCGGCGCTTCGCGCCACGCTCCTGGCCTGGGATCAGCCGGAACCGGAGGGCCAGCTCCCGACCCTGGCCCAGCTCCTGCGCCCCGAGGCCGAAATTCGGCCTTTAGCGGAAGCCCTGGCGCCGGCGGTGGCGGCGCGCCTCGGCGAGGGTTGGTCCGTAGCCGTAGTGCCCCTGGAAAGCCAGATTGGCAGTGGTGCCCAGCCCACCACCCGCCTGCCGAGCGCCGGCCTCTCCCTCAGCCCCCGCGGGTCCAAGGGTCGCGCCCTCGAGCGCCTCGCCCAGGCGCTACGGAGCCTGCCCACGCCCGTGCTAGGTCGAATCACGCAGGATGCCCTTGTGCTCGATCTGCGCACCTTAGGCAACGCCGAGACCTTACTTGCGGCGCTGGGAGAGCACCCCCTCGCGCCATGATCATTGCCACCGCAGGACACGTTGATCACGGCAAGACGGCTCTGGTGCGCGCCCTCACGGGGGTAGAGACGGACCGCCTTGAGGAAGAGCAGCGCCGAGGCCTCACCATTGAGCTCGGCTACGCCTACGGGAACCGAGGGGACACGCGCTGGGGCTTTGTTGATGTTCCAGGACATGAGCGCTTCATGGCAACCAGCTTGGCGGGCCTCGCTGCCGCGCGCCTCGCCCTTCTTGCCGTTGCTGCGGATGAGGGACCCAAGCCCCAGACGGAAGCTCACCTGCGATGTCTCCAGGGCTTTGCCTTTCCCGGCCTTGTGGTGGCCCTGACCCGCTGCGATCTCGCCAGCGAAGCGCAGCAGCAGGACGCGCGGGCGAGCCTTGGGGCGCTCCTGGAACGCTATGGCTTCTCCTCTGCCACCGTGGTTCCCACGAGCCTTCACGACTCCGCGAGCCTCGAGGCCCTCTGGAGGGCCCTGGAAGCCACGGCGGCGGGCCTCGCCGAGGACGCCGGCCGCCGGGAGCAACCGGTGCGCGTCGCCCTCGACCGCGCCTTCAGCCTACCCGGGGCGGGGACCATCGCTACCGGGCTCCTCTTCACGGGTACGCTGAAGGCGGGCGATCCACTGTGGCTATTGCCCGAAGGCCGAGCGGTCGCGGTGGCCAGTCTCCGGGCCAATGATCAAGAGGTCACGCAGGCGTCCGCCGGGGACCGGGTAGCCCTGCGCCTCCCTGCCCTTTCGCCTTCGGACATCAAACGGGGCAGCTGGCTTGCGGCGCAGGAAAGCCATCCGGTCACCCGTCGCCTGGAGCTGGCCCTGGAATGGTTCGAAGCGCCGCCATCCCAAAGCCAATTAGGGGTGCATGTCCATCATGGAACCACTCACACCCTCGGACGGCTTCAGCGAGAGCCGCGCCTTTTCGCCGCGCTGGGACAAGAGGGGGCAACCCTCCGCTGCGAAGCCGCCCTCATGGCCTGCCACGGCGACCGATTGTTGCTGCGCGATGACCGCGGGGACCGCCTTCTTGCCGCAGCCACGGTCCTGGATCCCCTTCCGCCCTCCCGGGGACGGTGGAACCCGCTGCGGCTGCAAGGACTCACGGCCCTGCACCATGGCGCCTGGGAGGCAGCCCTTCGCGGCGCCCTGGCCACGACCCCCCTGGAACTGGACCTTGCGCCCTGGAGTGCGCGCTTGAATCGACCCGAACGCCAGCTTCAGGACGCACTTCCGGGAGCGGAGGGGTCGCCGAGCGCCCTGAGGGATCAGGATCAGTGGAAGGCCTTTAAGGCGCGTATCGAAGGGCTGACCGAGGACCATCACCAGGCCCACCCGGAGCAGCTTGGGCTACGCCTTGATGAACTCGCCCGGGCCCTCGAACGCCCGCCCCGGGGCGCCCTCCACGCGGCCCTCAGGGCCCTGCTGGATGAAGACCGCCTCGTGCTTGATCGCA
>JAUILI010000101.1 GCA_030433075.1 Gammaproteobacteria bacterium
CCCAGTCCTCGGGCATTTCTCGGGCGTCGATCTCGTGACCCAAGTCTCCGTCCACCACGTAGGTGGACCAGACCGCGGAGCCGAGGGACGCATCGGCGGGATCAATCCCCGCGATGCCCGCCACCAGCCAGTAGGCGCGCGTGAGGTCGAAGCGCGCATCCAGCCCCAGGGCCATGATGTTCGCCGTGGACTTCATCGTGCCGATGCCCGTGACCATGGCCAGGACCTTGCGCTCGGGGTCGTAGACGAGCTCGTGATGGCCCTGGGGGAAGGGCAAGGTGACGGAGAAGTTGCCTCGGGTCTTCCACAGCTGGAACTCCCCGGGCCGGTCCCCTTCGTCCTCCCCGATCTCAAAGAGCGTCACCACCACGGCGCGCACTTCGAGGGGCGTGCTGCAGGGGCCGCCGGGCTGGCAATCCCCCGGCGAAAAAGGGGCGGCAAAGGCCGAGGCGCTCAGCAGCGTCGCGAGGGCAAACAGCAGGGGGCGCATCATGGGGCAGACTCCGGGGGGCAAAGGCCGTAGCGACGGCAGATGAAACCTCGATAGGGGGGATGGGCATCCGGGGCCGCAGCCCCGAGGCCGCCGCTTTGGAAGCGCGCCACAAAGCTCGCCAGGGCGTCGTCGTAGTCCGCGAGCAGCCGAGCCTTCTCCGCCTCGGGCAAAAAGCTGTGGCTGAGGGAGGCTCGGGAGAGGGCCACCACCTCCTCGAAGCTCAGATCAAAATGCTTCACGGCCACAAAGAACTCGTCGGTCATGGTGGAGTCCCACATGCCCCGATCATCCGTGGACAGGGCCACGGGGATGCCGAAGCGAAGGTACTCGGGGAAGGGGTGGTCCTCGTAGCGATCGACATAGTTCAGCAGCAGGTTGGAGATCAAATTGATTTCCACCAGCGTATCGCCGCCGCGCAGGGCGAGCAGGGTGTCGGGATCGTGAATGAGGTTCACCCCATGACCAATGCGCTGCGCGCCAAGAAGCAGGGTATCTCGCACGTGGCGATTGGGCTCGTCCACCTCGCCGGCGTGAATGGAGAGGGGCAAGGCGCCGTGCTCCCGGCGCAGGGCCCGAAGGGGTGCCAGAAAGCGCAGGGGATAGCCCTTGTCGTTGTCTTCCCGGCCCACGAAGTTCACGGCAACGATGTCAGGCTCCCGGGCGGCCAGGGCGTAGGCTCGGGCCAGGGCGTTTTCTGCGTTCGGCAAAAAGCGCAGCACGGAAAGCTGCATGCGGAAGGTAATGGGCAAGGTGGCCAGGTCCGGCTGGCGCAGCCGGGTGCGAATGGCCGCGAGCCCCGCCTCCGGGGGCAAGGGCTTTCCCTCCGGCGTCGCTAGGCTAAAGAGGGGCACCTGAGCTTCGAGGTAGCGCACCCCCTCGGCGGCAAAGTGCTTCAGATTAAGCGCCACCAGCTCCGCTACAAGGGCAGGATTGGCCAGCAGATCATCCATGCGCGCCCAATGGGCTTCGAAGAACTCGCCCCGCCCTTCGTGGGGCTGATCCAGCACCAGGGCGTCGTGCCAGGCCTGCTTTTGCGCCGGCGTCAGGGCCTCGAGGGGTTCGTATTCCCCCTGGCGGCAGCTGTCCAAGCCCTTCCAGCGATGCTCGGAAATGGTGTGGAAGTAGAGCAGGTAAGGCTGACCTGAAAACTCATCGGTGCCGTAGCCACAGTCGTTAATGCGCACCTTCGTTAGGTAACGATAGCCCTGCCCTTCCCCCGCCAGGGCGAGGTCCCAGTACCACTCGGGGAAGGCGCCGCCGGAAAGGTGGTGGTGCAAATCGCCGCCCTTGGGCATGGCGTAAAGAAAGCGATAGAGCGCGACGTCATCGGCCCGGGCCTTGAAGGCTTCAAACCAGGGGGCGCGCTCAAAGACCGGCCCCGCGGCAAAGGTGGAAGGCACGCTGAAGAGCATCCACGCCAGCGCCAGCGCGCCGACCCAGGCGCCCCGGCGCGATCGCCCCGACCCCCTCATTGCGCTGCCCCGGCGTCGACCTCCCAAGGGAGGGCCGGCCAGGCCGCCAGCAGCCCCTCGAGCGCCTTAGACCCCACGCGAAAGGCCGCCTCTAGGGCTGGCTGGCCCTGATCCGGGTAGGGGGCGGTGCTGCTCCAGGCCGCATCGCGCCCCGCCGGGGGCATGGAATAGTTGCTGACGGTGCGCAGCACGAGCACCCGCTCGGGATCGGCAAGACCCAGAGCGCCTAGACGCCCCAGGGCCGTGAGCGTGCCCGTATCTTCCATATTCGTGGTGACGAAATTGGCGCTTTCGCCGGCGTAGAGCTTCACCCAGCTATTCGCCCAGCGATTCATCAGCGCGCCATGCCAATAGGTGCTGGAGGCGAGCGTATCGCCCCGCTGCACGGAGGGCGCCTGCTGCGCCGCAGGGTGCGCCGTGAACGCCTTTCGGAACGCTGCCATGGCCGGGGAGTCCTCGAGGGGCACGGTCTTCGTAGCCTCAAAGGCCCAGGCGGCAAGATCCCGGTTCAAAGCGAAGTGGATCGTATCCACGGTCCAACCGGTATAGATGTCCTCGGGCTTCTTCGCCGGGGCTTTGGCCCCCAGAGGCATGAGGCCCCAGGGCCAGTCTTCTGGAATTTCCCGAGCGTCGATTTCGTAGAGCAGATCACCGTCAACCACGTGCTCGGCCCACACCGCGGAGCCGAGGGACGTGTCTTCCGGGTCCCCCCCAGCAATCCCGGCCACCAGCCAGTAGGCCTTCGACAGGTCGAAGCGGGGATCCTGACCCAGGGCCATGATGGTGGCCGTGGCGTTGGCGATGCCCCCGCCGGTGCATACCGCCAGAACGCCGTCGTCGTTGCTAAACAGGGGGAAGGGCCCGGCGGGGAAGGCATGCTCCCGGGGAAGGGGGAACTTTTCCACCCAGCGCTGCAGCTCCCCGGGCACATCGCCCTGGGGCGCGCCCCGCTCAAACATGGTGACCACCACAACCTTAATGGGTTCCGCCGATAGCCCCGGCAAAGGCAGGGAAAGCAGCAGAAAAAACACCGGCAGGAACCCTCGAGCCATGGATCGCACTCCCAAAAAGGTGGGGGATGGGGAATTTTTCGAAGTGTAACGAAAAACGCCGGCCCCAAGGGGCCGGCGTTTGAGGTCCGTCAAAGGCTACGCCTTAGAAACGGTAAGCCGCGCGGAGCGAGAAGTTCCGGGGCAGCTCAGGCAGCACCACCGTGGAGCCGAAGAGGTTCGGGAAGTTGGCCCGGAAGTACTCTTCGTCGGTGACGTTGTTGATCATGCCGGAGAAGTTCCAGTTGCCGACTTCGTAGGAGGCACCGACGTTGATCAGCGTGTAGCTGGGCAGGCGCACGGAGCGAGAGAAGCCGGAATCCACAGCGTCGGCGCGCACCACGGACCCGTTCACGGTCAGACCGTTGAAGAAGTCGTAGGTGGCGGTGGCGGAGTAGATGTTCTCCGGGATACCGGCGCGGGTAGCGCTACGACCACCGAGGAACACGACGCCGCCGAGGGCGCTGCCGTAGAAGGCACCCGGTGCCACGTTCGGAAGGTTATCAGCGCCGATGAAGCTGAAGCGGCCACCCTCGGCCTCCGTGGTGAGGTTCGTCACCTCAATCTTGGAGTAGCCGGCGGTAAGCACCAGCGCATCGGTCGCGGCCCAACGCACTTCCACTTCCGTGCCCTTCGTTTCCGTGGCCTGGTTCGTGGTGATGGACTGGGCCGAGAAGTCCGTCCGCTCCTGGCGGTACATGGACACGGCGAAGTACAGGGTGTCGTCGAGGAAGCTACCCTTCACGCCCCCTTCCATGAGCTCGGAGACGTCAAAGGCGCCGCCCTCAAGGATGTTATCGACGGTGATTTCCGCGCCCTGGCCAGCGATCACCGTGGACTGCTCGGAAGCCGTGAAGTAGGGGCGAAGGCCAATGGGGGAGCCCCAGCTGATGGACGCGCTCCAGGAGATCCCGTTACGCGTGTCCTTGCCGGAGAGTACATCCGTCGGGAAGAGGAGCTTCTCCACGGGGGTGCGGCTCTCCATCTCGATGGTGTCCCAACGAAGACCGAAGGTCCCGGACAGACCGTTCTCGTGGGTGATATCCACGAGGGCGGCGAGGCCGATGTCCGTGTACTCACCGATGTAGTACTCGGTGTAATCGTCGTCGATCTGGGTGGCCAGAAGCCGCTTATCCAGGGCCGTGGAGGGGCCGGTCAGGTCCCGACGGTCGAAGTACTCGTTCGTGTAGTCGTCGCCGCGCTCGAAATCCGTGAAGCGGATCGACGGGGAGAGCTGCCACTGGGTGACGAGGGCGCCCTGCTCCATCTGACCGGCAACGACGAGCTTCTCTTCGATCACCCAGGTGTTTTGCGCCTGGGAGAAGCCGTAAACGTTCTCGGAGAGGTTGTCGTACTGCTCGTAGAACAGCTGGTTCTTGATCTCGATGCCGTTGTCGAGGAGGTAGAAGGTGTCGAAGTAGAGGGTCAGGACCTCCGCCTCAAGGGTGTCTTCCTCTGAAACCAGCACCTGGTCGAAGTCGAGCTGAGCCGTACCCACGTTCTCCAGCGGGATGGGGTTCACGCCGAAGTCGTCGAGGGTCTGGTCGCTACCCGGGTTCACGCCGAAGGCGAACTGGAAGGCGTTACCGGCCGCGTTGTACTCCTGGTGGGAGATCACACCGTCGCCGTTCGTATCCAGGGGCGCGGGAGAACCGGTGATGTAGGTGCCGTTATCGATGAGCTCCTGGGTGAGACGGTTCCAGCCCGCCACCTGGTTGCCCACGTACTCGTGGTACATGGCACCGGTTTGGATGCGCAGGCGATCGTTCACGTCCATGTCGAAGGAGGCCTGGAGCACGGTCTGATCCGTATCCGTGTTCTCGTAGAAGCTGTCGGAGTCTTCGACGCTACCGAAGAGGTAGTAGCCGTAGTCCTTCCCAGCGATTTTGCCGGGGCCGCCCACTTCAGCGGTGATGACGTTGTTGTTCCAGCTACCGCGGTTGAAGGTCACCATGCCTTCCGCGTCGGTCATGTATTGACCGGAGTCGGCGCGGGCGCTCTTCGGTTCGAAGTTCAGGTAACCGCCGATCTTGGAGGGCCCGAAGATCGGAGAGGCCGGGCCCCGGACCACGTCGATGCGGTCGGAGGCGGCGATGGGGGTGGGGTAGTTGCCCGGGTTGTCCAGGCGACGCATGCCGCGGAAGTAGGTTTCCCCAGGGGTACCACGCACGTCGAGGGAGCCTGCGACGCCGAAGAAGGACTGGGTGAAGCTACCGGGCGCGAGGGCGACCATGTCATCGATATCGTTGATGCCAAAGCGCTCAATCTGCTCCGAAGAGATGGTGGAAGCGGACCGGGGGAGCTCGAGGAGGGACTTCGAGAAGCCGAAGACCGATTCCACGTTTTCCCCGGGGAGGCTGCGAAGGCTGCCTTCCACCACGATTTCTTCTACCCGTGCTTCCTCCGCCAGTGCTGCGGCGGGAAGAGACGCTGCCAATACGGCTACCGCAAGCGCACGCCGTGCGCCGAAGGGAGCCCCCTTACCGTTGAATTTCGTCATGTCCAAGACCCCTGGGATCGAATGGTTGCGACGGCGGAAATCAAATGCTTTGGCACCGCGACGCCGGTGAGGGCGCGCAGAGGCAAATCATTTTGGGAGGAATTTCACGCCACCTTCGATGAACAGCACAGCAAAGCCTGTGCCAAGGCGATTCGATACCGCGAAACATCGAAATCGCTAGCCCTCCAGCCACCGACCCGGGGCTGGCGCGGCGAAGTATACGCAAGACACGCGCAAAGGCGGAGCATGTTTCAAAATTATTGCACCAGGAGCGACCAATGGCGCGATTTGCATACTTTAAGTCGACCTAAGGGCATTAAGGCCCTTAGAGGAAGGCAAATTTCAGCCCAAAAATACCCGCGATCAGCCAGACCGCCGCCGGCGCTTCTCCGGCCCGCCCGCTAATCAACTTCACCAGGGCGTAGACGATAAAGCCAATGCCGATGCCGTCGGCCACGGAGAAGAAGAGGGGCATGGCGAGCGCCGTCACCACCGCTGGGGCGGCTTCCGTCAGATCATCCCAGGGCAAATCGGCGAGGCCCCGGGCCATGAGGCAGGCCACGAAGAGCAGCGCCGCGGCCGTCGCGAAGGGGGGCACGCTTTGCGCCAGGGGCGCAAGGAAGAGGCAAGCCAGAAACAAAAGGCCCGTGGTCGCGGCCGTGAGCCCGGTCCGCCCGCCGGCGGCAACCCCGGCCCCGCTTTCGATAAAGCTGGTGGTCGAGGAGGTGCCCAGCAGGGCGCCCAGCGCCGTGGCCGAGGAATCAGCGAGGAGCGCCGCCCGAAGCCGCGGCAGGGAGCCGTCGGGGCGCACGATGCCGCTGCGCTCGGCCACCGCTACCAGGGTGCCGGCGGTATCGAAGACGTCCACCAGCAAAAGGGTGAGGATGGTGGTCAGCATGGACAGGGAAAGGGCTCCCTGAATATCGAGGGCGAAGAGCAAGGGCGTCGGGTCCGGGGGCAGGGCGAGCACGCCCTTGAACTCCGCCGTTCCCGTAAGCCAGCCCAGCACGGTCATGGCCAACATGCCGAGCAGCACCGCCGCCGCCAGCCCCCGGGCCGCTAGGGCCACAATCAGGGCGAAGCCGAGGATGGCCATCATGGGGCCGGCGCTGAGGAGGGTCCCGGAGGTGACCAGGGTGGCCGGATCGTCGACCACGATGGCGGCATTGCGCAGCGAGATAAAGCCAATAAAAAGCCCAATACCCGCAGCGATGCCGAGCTTCAGGCTTCGGGGGATGGCATTAATGAGCCAGGCCCGCAGGGGCAGCACGCTGAGCACAACAAAGATGATCCCGGAAACAAAGACGGCGCCGAGGGCCGTCTCGAAGCGGTGCCCCTCGCCCAGCACCACGGCGAAGGTAAAGAAGGCGTTCTGCCCCATGCCCGGGGCTAGGGCCACGGGGTAATTGGCCAGCCAACCCATGGCCAGGGAGCCAAGGGCCGCAGCAAGGCAGGTCGCCACAAACACAGCGCCATAGTCCATGCCCGTTTGCGATAGCAGGCTTGGGTTCACCACGACGATGTAGGCCATTGCCATAAAGGTCACGAGCCCCGCCTGCACCTCCTGCTGCGCCGTCGTACCCTGCTTAGCCATCTGGAATCGTTCGAGCACGGCGGACCTCATTGCGGATCATTGGGAAAGAGCGCAAAAGAGTACACGCTCTCTATCCCTTTGGGTGGTTCTAGGACAAAACCAAACCCTTAAGCCAGCCTTTAATAATCAGACGTTTAGCCACTTTTTTTTGAAAAATGGCGCCTTTGGCGAGTGCTTTCAATGGGGAACCGTCATAGGATCAAGAGGTTGGCGAAATGAGCAGATCACCATGCGGACAACGCTCAAAACGCGCTATGCCCTTCCCGAGGGCTGGG
>JAUILI010000102.1 GCA_030433075.1 Gammaproteobacteria bacterium
CCCTCCTGGCCCCGGGGCGCCGGTCCTTACCGTAGTCAGCGCAGTCGCCCTAGAGGCACGGATTGGTCTGCCTCCGGCCCTGCTGCCGAGCCTCAATAGTGACGCCTCCTACACCCTCACGGTGGAGGGAACGGCCTATCCCGCTTCCTTACTGCAAATTCTTCCCCAGCTCGATCCCACAGCGCGCACCGCCACGGCTCGGTTCCGCTTCAGCGCGCCGACGCCGGCCGTGCGCGCGGGGCAGCTGGTGGAGCTCAGCTTAGATCGCACGATCCAGGAAGCCGGCTTCTGGGTTCCCCTCACGGCCCTCGCCGAAGCCAACCGCGGGCTCTGGTCCCTCTTCCTTGCGGTCCCGGACGGCGCCGGGGGCTACACGGCCCAGCGGTCGCTCGTCGAGATTTTGCACAGCACTACGCAGCAGGCCTTCGTGCGCGGCGATCTGGTATCCGGTGACCGGGTCGTCCAGTCCGGCGTCGGCCGCCTCGTGCCCGGGCAAGCTCTGCGGATTACGCAACCATGAGCGGCGCCCTCAGCGATCTCTTCTATCGCCAAGGGCGGCTCACGGCCCTCACCCTTGGGCTCATCATGGTGCTCGGGCTGTCCGCCTTTGCGACCCTCGCGCGCCAAGAAGATCCCACCATGACGGAGCGCTACGGCTTCGTAAAAACCTTCCTCCCCGGGGCCTCGGCGGAGCGGGTGGAAACGCTGATTACGGAACGCATCGAGAAGAAGCTCCGGGAAATCCCAGAGATTAAGGAGCTTCGAAGCGAATCGCGCACGGGCCTCTCCTTCATCAACGTAGAATTTGAGGATCGGGTCGGCCCGGAGCTCATTGACGTGCTCTGGAGCGAGGTCCGGGACAAGGTCGGCACGCTGGAGGGGGAACTGCCCCCGGGCACCCTCACCCCGGAGGTGGAGGCGCGGGGCCCCATTGCCACCACCTTGGCCCTGGCCCTGCGCTGGACGGGCCCCGGCGATCCGCCCCTTGCCCTGCTCAATCGCCTCGGGGAACGGCTGGAGACCCGTCTGGCTAACCTGCCAGGCACGAAGGAAACGGAACTTTACGGCGAACCGGAGGAAGAGCTTCGCGTGCTTTTGAGCCCGGCCCGGGCCGCCGCCGCCGGCCTCAGCGCGGAGGCGGTAGCGACGGCGCTTCGCCAAGCCGATACCCGGGGCAGCGCAGGACGGCTACAAAGCGCCGGTTCCGACCTACTGGTGGAGATTGGCGGCGAGCTCAACTCCGTTGCTCGGGTGGCCGCGGTGCCCCTCACCCGCAGCGCCGACGGGGGACAGCTGAAGGTCGGCGACCTCGCAGAGGTCCGGCGCGCCGTCATTGATCCCCCGGCAACCCTAGCCCTAAGCCAGGGGCAGCGCGTGGTGGTGGTCGCAGCGGTCATGGAGCCCGATCAGCGCATTGATCTTTGGCGGAGCGCCGCGGAACGCGAACTCCAGGCCTTCCGGGACACACTTCCGCCGCGCCTTGCCCTTGAGGTGATCTACGATCAGAACGCCTTCACGAGCGATCGCTTAGGCGACCTGACTTTCAATTTGATCAGCGCCTTGGTCATTGTTTTCGCCGTCCTCGTCTTTTTTATGGGGCCACGAAATGCGCTCCTCGTGGGCCTCGCCCTGCCCCTCACGCTGGCCATGGTGCTGGCGGGGATGCGCTTTCTGGACATTCCTTTGCATCAGATGTCCGTCACGGGCCTCATCATCTCCCTCGGACTTTTGATCGATAACGCCATCGTGGCGGTGGAAGCCTACAAGCAGGGGCGGCGCGAGGGCCTCCCCATCGACGCCGCTGTCCGCGCCACCGTCGAGCATCTTTTTGTGCCCCTCGCGGCGTCCACGGCGACGACGGTGTTTGCCTTCATGCCCATCGCCCTAACCCCCGGCGGCACGGGGGAATTCACGGGGACCATTGCCATCAATGTCGTCCTCGCCGTCATCAGCAGCTTTTTCCTGGCCATGACCATCGTGCCCGCCCTGGCCGGCTTTCTTGACCGCGCCTACCCCATGGCCGCGGACCTTCCGCGCTGGCGCCGGGAAGGCATCACCTTCCCCGGGCTTCGGGCCCGCTATGCCGCAAGCCTTCGCGCCGTGCTGCACGCTCCCTGGAAAGGGGTGGCTGCATCCCTGCTGCTTCCGGTGCTCGGTTTTGCCCTGGCGCCTACGCTGACCCAGCAGTTCTTTCCCCCGGTGGACCGAAACCAGTTCCAGATTCAGCTGTCCTTGCCCCCCTCTACACCCATCGAGGGCACGGAAGCGGCCGTAACCCGGCTCGCGGCGATCCTCGAGGATACGCCGGACGTCGAGGACGCTTTCTTCTTCCTCGGGGAGGGCGGCCCTCGGGTGTACTACAACGTGCTCGTCAACAGCGATGGGCTTGCCAATTTCGCCGGCGCCTTCGTGAACACTGCGAGCCCCCAGGCCACCCAGCGCCTGCTGCCGGGGCTGCAAAGCCGGCTGCGGGAGGCCTTTCCCGAGGCCCAGGTGCTGGCCCTTCCCTTCGAACAGGGCCCCCCCTTCGACGCCCCCATTGAGGTCCGGATCCTCGGTGATGATTTGGCAGAGCTCCAGCGCCTTGGGGAGCAGCTCCGGAGCCTGCTGGCGGCGGTCCCCGGGGTGACCTACACCCGCGCCGGCCTAACCGGCACGCAAGCCAAGTGGGTGCTCGATGCCCCCGCCGCGCGCACCTCGGAGCGGGGCCTGACCCTTGGGGCCCTGGCCCCCGCAGTGCGCTCTAATCTGTCGGGTATTGATGCGGGCTTCATCATGGAGGGGACCTTCGAGCTTCCCATTCGGGTCCGCGCAGAGAGTGCCGCCCGGAGTCCGGAGGCGCTGACCACCCTTCCCCTGCCTGCCCCCAGCCCCTCCCTAAGCTATCGCGGCATGCCCCTCGATAGCTTTGGCACCCTGCGGCTGGCCCCGGCAGCGGACACCATCGAGCACTACCAGGGGCAGCGGGTGAACACGGTCCAGGGCTTCCTCATGCCCTACGTCTTGCCCGCGGCGGCTCTTGGCGCCTTTCAAGAAGCCCTCGACACCGCGGCCCTCACCCTGCCTCCGGGCTATCGCATCGAGTTCGGCGGGGAAGCGGAGCAGCGCTCCGAATCCGTGGGCAACCTCCTCGCCACCTTCGTAACCTTCTTGCTGCTGATGGTGGGCGTGGTAGTGCTGTCCCTGAATTCCTTCCGCCAGGCCGGCACCATCGGCCTCGTCGGCTTTCTGTCCGTGGGCCTTGCGCTCTTCGGGGTTCGCCTCTTCGGCTACCCCCTCGGCTTCAACGCCATCATTGGCACGCTGGGGCTTGTGGGCCTCGCCATCAACGGCGCGATCATTGTGCTCTCCGCCCTCAAGGCGTCCCCGGAAGCCTGCGCCGGGGACCTCGTCGCCATCGAGACCGTGGTCCTCGATGCCACGCGCCACATCATCTCCACCACCGTCACCACGGTCGGGGGGTTTCTGCCGCTCATCATTTTCGGCGGCACCTTCTGGCCACCCCTGGCTACGGCCATTGCGGGGGGCGTTGCGGGCTCGGCGGTGCTGGCGCTCTATTTCGTTCCCGCGCGCTTCGTCCGCCAGCTTCGCCGGGAGGGCGTGCTCCAAGTAAGCTAGGGCCTCGGCAGCGGCGAAGCGGGCTCCAGTGAAGAACCTACTGATTGTTTGGCATTCGCAAAGCGGGAATACGGCCCAGCTGATGCAGGCCGTGCGGGCCGGGGCGGAAGATGACGCCATCGAGGACGTAACCGTTCGCTGCCTTCATGCCCCCGACGCCGGACCGGAGGATCTCCGCTGGGCCCACGGTCTCCTGTTCGGCACGCCGGAGAATTTCGGCACCATGTCCGGGCTTCTTAAGGACTTTTTCGATCGCACCTTCTACGCCGTGGAGGGCGAGTTGGCGCCCCTTCCCTATGCGCTCTTCATCAGCGCCGGAAACGACGGGCGGGGCGCAGTGCGGGAAATCGAGCGCATCGCCCGGGGCTACCCCTTCACCCCCGTGGCCGAACCTCTCATTGTGCGAGGCTCGCCGACGGAGGACGCCCTAGGCGCCGCCCGGGAGCTGGGCATGACCCTCGCGGCAGGGCTGAGCGCGGGGATTTTCTAGGGCGCGCAGGCCTCCGGCACAGCTTCGCAGGCCGCATTGAGATAGGCCGCAATGCGCCAGCCAGCCGCCATGAGGCGCGTTCGCAGCGCATCCTTATGCTGGAAAATATAGTCGTAGCTGAGCCGATCCCCGTCGGGGTAAAGCTGATCGCGAAGCGCGGCGCTCTCCCCAATCCAAGCCTTGGGCTCGATGCTCGCATAGCGCGCCTTGAAAGCGGCATCTAGCCGCGGCGCGAGCCAGGCGACCCATTCCGTGTAGCTGAGGCGCTCCCCGTCAATCATGGAGGAGTCCCACACCCGGTGCAGATTCGTGCTCTTCCCAAAGTAGCGCACGGGAAAGTCATTTCCGCCCCGGTCCGTGCCATTGCCCGCATGCAAGGGCTGATGCAAATCCCCGATGTAATGCACGATGAGGCGCAGGGCCTCCTGCCGCGCCACGAGCGCCAGGGACGGATCGAGCAGCCGGGCACGATAGCGAGCCAGGGCCGTGACTGCGTCCCCCTCCGGCGGAGCCCCCGCTTCGTCGTAGTCCTGCCCCGTAGGGACGGTGACGTAATGCCAGGGATTCGCCGTCTTCTGCCAAAAGGTGCCGGGGGCGGAGCGCATTTCGTCGGCCCAGGTGCTGGCCTCGGCAAGAGACTCGGGGCCCAGAAGGCCCCTCACCAACTGCTGCGCTTGGGCGCTGAGCAGGGGCTCGGCCAGCGCGCCGGTGACCCGATGGCCCGTTTGCCCCCAGGCCCAAAGGTTAGGCGAAGCCAGTAGGAGCAGCGCCAGCGCCGCCTTTCCGATCAGCCCCATGGTGGGCTCCTTATTTCCGAGAGAATTCATCCAAACTGCCCCAGCCCCAGCAGGGCAACGCCTAGGAAAACACCGGAACAACAAAACATGATGACGCTGTAGCGCAGCACGCTCTGCAGCGGCAGCCCGGCAATGGCCAAAAGAGGGACCGTCCAAAACGGCTGAATAAGATTGCTCCACTGATCGCCATAGGCTACCCCCATGATGACCTCCGGCGCCGGGGTCCCGAGGCGCTCCGCGGCCTCAAGGAAAATGGGCCCCTGCACCACCCACTGCCCGCCACCAGACGGAATGAAGAAATTCAGCACGCCCCCGGACAGAAAGGCCCAAAACCCCAGCGTTCCCTCGCTGGCAAGGGCCACGCAGTAGGACGCGAGCGCCGCCGCCAACCCCGTGGACACCATGATGCCCATGATGCCCGCGTAAAAGGGGTATTGAAGCAGCACGGGGCCCAGCGTTCGCCCCGCCTGCGTAATGAGCGCCGCGTAATGGACCGGCGATCGGGCCAGGGCCAGCCCTAGGGCCAGGAAGCTCCAATTCACCCAGTTCAGATCGACTCCCGCCCCCTGAAGGACTAGCCGACGCCACAGAAACCAGCCGAGAAGCAGGGCGAAAAGCGCCGTCAACCAAGGGCCCCTGGCCAGGGCGCCGCCAGCGGCGGGCACATCCTGGGACGGCTCGGCCTCCGGGCGAAAGGGCTGGGGATCGGGGGGCGCGAGGCGCGCCGCCAGGGCGGCCATCACCAGCGCAAGGCCCAGGGCAAAGGCAAGATTCCAGGGGGTCAGGATCGTTTCCCCCAGGGGCACGAGGCCGTAGCGATCCACCAGGGGCTGCCCCGCCGTGGCCATAAACAGCGGCGCGGAACCGGAATAACCCATGTGCCAAACCACAAAGCCCCCATAGGCCGCGGCCACGAGCAGGGGGTAATCCAGACGCCAGCCCCGAGCGGCGCCCTCCCGGGCCACGGCCTGAGCCAGCAGCGCCCCTCCCGCAAGCCCCAGGGACCAGGCCAGCAAACTGAGGGCGCTGGCCCCGAGGGACACCACGGCGTAGGCCGCCGCGGGGGTTCGGGGCAAACGAGCGATCCCGCCCAGCAAACGGGCCATGGCATCGGTATGCGCCAGGGCATGGGCGAGCAGCAGGGTGAGGGCAATTTGCGTGGTAAAGGCCAGAAGTCCTCCCAGCCCGTTGCCCCAGGCGTCCACCACGGCCCCCGCCGTCACGCCCGGCTGCAGCAGCGCGAGCCCGGCGGTGACCAGGGTGAGCACCAGCACAAAAAGGAAGGGGTCGGGAACGCGCGCCAGCCAGCGGTCGAAGCGCCCCCCGGGCCCGCTCACGGGGCGCCTTCCCGGGGCACATGCTCCCGCGCGGGCAAGGCCAAGGGCGCCGCCACGGCAAGATCCTGCGAAGAGAAGCCGAGGAAAAAGCGATAGGCGCCCTCCGGGAGCCACCACCGTTCGCCTTCAGCATCAAATAGGGCGAGCCGGGCCAGGGGCAGGAACAGGGATAGGGTGGCCTGCGCGCGAGGCCCTAGGGCGACGCGCTGAAAGCCGAGCAGGCGGCGCGGCCCCCAAGGCTCCGGCGCCTCGCCCTCCCCGTAGCACTGCACCACCGTACTGCCCGCCCGTTCCCCCTGATTCTGTACCGTCACGGTCAATGCGACGCCTTCCACGCCGTCCCGCTCGACCACGGCAAGGCTGGCAAGGGCAAGGGTAAAGGCGGTGTAGCCCAGGCCGAAGCCAAAGGGGAAGGCGGGCTCGGGGAAAGCGCGATAGCCGAGCTTTCGCCCCTCCACGTAGGTCAACACCCCCGCCTCCGGGCGGCTATGGCGCGCCGTGGGGTGATCTTCGGCGCGCCGGGGCCAGCTCATGGCCAGCCGCCCCTGGGGCTCCGCCTCCCCGGCCAGCACCTGGCCCAGCGCAGCCCCAAAGGCTTGCCCGGGATAGCCGAGCCAAAGGATCGCTGGCACAGCGTCTGCCCAGGATGCGGTCTCCACGGCGCTGCCCGCATTGACCACCACGACGGTGCGGGGATTGCGCTCGGCCACGGCGCGGATAAAGGCGCTTTGGGCGCCGGGAAGGGCGAAGTCTTTCCGATCTGCGCCCTCCGATTCCCACTGCGCATCAAGACCCACCACCACCACCGCCAGCTCTGCGGCCTCTGCTGCGGCGAGGGCTTCGGCCCAAAGATCCCGAGGCTCCGGCGGATGGAGGCCCAGGCGCACCCCGGCGAAGGGAATGGCACTGTCCCACCGATAGCGAACGCAAAGCTTCGCCGCCTGGCCCGCCTCGAGGAAGATCTCCCCAAAGGCCTCTTCGCTGCCATAGCTGAAGAACGCGTCCCCCGGACGCCACTGGCTGTCGTTGTCGACGACGAGAGCGCCGTCGACCTCAAGCACCGCGGGCCCAGCGCTGATGAGGGAGAAACGGTGCGTTCCCGTCTCCCA
>JAUILI010000103.1 GCA_030433075.1 Gammaproteobacteria bacterium
GTCCACCTCGAGCTTCAACGCGCTGCTGAAAACCCTCGAAGAGCCGCCGCCCCACGTGAAGTTTCTTCTGGCGACGACGGATCCGAAGAAGCTGCCGGTTACCGTGCTCTCTCGCTGCCTTCAGTTTCACCTGAAGAACCTGACGGCGGAGCGCATCGTTGGCCATCTGGAGCACGTGCTCGGGGAGGAAGGCGTCAGCTTCGAGGCGCCGGCCCTTTGGGCCCTGGCTCGGGCCGCGGATGGCAGCATGCGCGATGCCCTGAGCCTGACCGATCAAGCCATTGCCCATGGCGGAGGGACGCTCCGCGCCGGGGAGGTGGCCACCATGCTCGGGACCATCGACCAGGGGGCGCTCCATCGTATTTTGGAGGCCCTCGCCGCCAGCGATGGCCCCGGGCTTCTGGCCTGCGCCCAGGATCTGGCGGCCCACGCGGCGGACTTTTCCACCGTGCTCGGAGATCTCTTGCGAGTGCTCCACGATTTGGCCGTGGCCCAGGTGGTGCCCGATGCCCTGGCCGGAGCCGAGGCCGATCAGGCCCAGGAAGCGGTGCGGGCCCTAGCGGCGCGCATTCCCCCGGAAGATGTGCAGCTCTACTACCAGATTGCCCTCACCGGGGTGCGAGAACTGCCCTACGCGCCGGATGCGCGCATTGCCTTTGAGATGACCCTTCTGCGCATGCTGGCCTTCCAGCCGGAGGAGGGGGAGGGCGAGAGCGGCCCGCCCGGTGGCGGAGGCGCAGCCAAGGCGACGCCTGCTGCTACGCCCCCGGCGCCCTCGGGCACGGCGGCCCTTCGCGGCGTGCTGGCTGATGCTGTACCTCCGGTGCCGCCAGCGAGGGCCTCTGTCGCACCCGAACCCGTAGCCCCCGAACCCGTAGCACCCAACGCGGCTGGGCTACTCCCCCCAGAGCCGACTCCCGTGGAGCCCGCCCCAGTAGAGCCAGTCTCAATAGAGCCGGCGCTCGTGGAGCCGGCCCCGGCGCGGCAAGCCTTGAGTGACGCCATGGCTGCGCTGGATGATCCCGCTCCGGTAGCGACGTCGCCGGCAAGCGCAACTGAGCCGCCCCCGGCAGCGGACCCTGATTCGCCGTCAGAGCCCGAAATGCCGCCGAGCGCGAAGGCTGGGGCCCCGCTCGGCCCCTTCCCCGACCCGCTGCTGCCGCAGCAGTGGGGCGAAGCCCTTCGCAGCTTGGATCTGGCGGGGGTGACCCTGGAAGTGGCGCAGCACTGCGTGCCCCTTGGAGATGAGGGGGATCGCATTCGCTTTGCCCTGGCGCCGGAGGCGGAGCCGCTCTTTGCCCCCATCCACGAGGCGCGGCTAGCGGAAGCCCTTTCGGCGCGCCGGGGGCGGACCGTCCGGGTCCAGCTTGAGATTGCCAGCGCCGAAGCGGAGACGCCGGCGCAGCGGGCGGCCCGGGGTCGCGCAGAGGCGCAGGCCGCAGCAGAGCGGGCGATCGAAGGGGACCAGGAGGTCCAGGCCCTGCAGGCCCAGTTCGGCGCCAGAATCATTCCTGGGAGCCTTAGGCCGCGGGAAGACGGAGGCGCCCATGGGAGCGCCGCCGGCCCCACGCTACACTAGGGTTTTTCATCTGAAGTCTACGTTCTGGAGGTCCGCATGCTCGGCATGGGTGACATGATGAAGCAGGCCAAGGCCATGCAAGAGAAGATGGCTAAGGTGCAGGAGCAGGTGGCCGCCCTGGAGGTCACCGGGGAAAGCGGCGCCGGGCTCGTGCGCATTCAGATGACCGGTCGCCACGACGTGCGCGCCGTGACCATCGATCCGGCGCTCATGAGCGAAGATCGAGAGGTGCTCGAAGATCTCATCGCTGCGGCCGTGAATGACGCGGTGCGGCGCGTGGAAGGGGAGCAGAAAGCGCTCATGGCTGAGGTCACGGCGGGGCTTCCTTTGCCGCCGGGCATGAAGCTGTTCTGATGCCCTATCCCGCCCCCCTAGAAGCCCTGATAGAGCAGCTCCGGGTCCTCCCCGGGGTGGGGCGGCGTTCCGCTCAGCGCATGGCTTTCCAGCTGCTGGAGCGTGACCGTCCCCAGGCCCAGGCCCTTGCCGAGGGCTTGCTCAATGCCTTAGAAAAGATCTCTAACTGCGAGCAATGCCAAACACTTACGGAAGAAACCGTATGTGAAATCTGCAGTGATCCGGGGCGCGATTCGACGGCGCTCTGCATTGTGGCGTCCCCCACGGACCAGTGGGCCTTGGAGGCTACGGGCACCTATCGGGGCCGTTACTTCGTGCTCCACGGCCAGCTTTCCCCGATTGATGGGGTGACCCCGGAGGACCTCGCCATCCCGGCCCTGGTGGAGCGTCTTCAGCACCATCCCGTGGAGGAGGTCATCGTGGCCACCAATGCCACGGTGGAAGGGGAGGCCACGGCCCACTACCTTGCTGAAGCCCTGCGCCCCCTGGGGGTTCGGGTGACGCGGCTGGCCCAGGGGGTGCCCCTCGGGGGCGAGCTTGAGCTGGTGGATGGGGGCACGCTGGGGCGGGCCTTCGCGGGGCGGACCGCCTTGTGATGAGCGCCTTCGATCCCACCCCCGCCCTAGAAGGGGCGCTGGATATCGCAAGCCCCGAGGCCTTCGATGCGCTCCTAGAATCCATCGAGGACAACGGCCTCTGGATTCTGGATACGGAATTTGAACGCACGGACACCTACTACCCCCGGCTTGCCCTGATTCAGAGCGCCGTCGCGGGGCAGGTGACCCTGCTCGATCCCCTGACCCTGGATGAAGCGCAGCGGGCGCGCCTTCGAACCCTGCTGGAACGAGACGACATCCTGAAGGTGCTCCACGCCTGCGGGGAAGATCTGGAGGCCCTGGCCCATTTCTTCGAGGCCACCCCCGCCGGGATTTTTGATACCCAGCTGGGGGCGGCCTTCCTGGGCCACCGCTGGGGCCTTGGCTATGGCGCGCTGGTGGAAACGCTGCTGGGTGCGGTGGTGGAGAAGGACGAAACCCGCTCCAACTGGCTGCAGCGGCCCCTGACCGCCGCGCAGCGCCGCTACGCGTGCCTGGACGTGATCTATCTTGAGGCGCTATGGCCCGCGCTCCGGGACGCCCTCGATGAAAAGGGTCGCTGGGCCTGGGCCGCGGCAGAGTCGGAGGCGCTCCTGCAGGACGCCTTGGCGCGTCACGATGGCGCCCGCGCCTGGCTGGGCCTAAAGAGCGCCCCCCTGCAGAACCGGCGGACCCAGGCGGTGCTTCGCGTGCTGGCAGCCTGGCGGGAGAAAACGGCCCAAAGCCTCGATCGTCCCCGAGGCCGGGTTCTGAAGGACGAACATCTTTTGGCCCTTGCCAAGGCGCCGGGCGCGCCTGAGCGCTGGGCCAGCCTTGAGATCCCCCCGGGGGCGCTGCGGCGCTGGGGGGAGGAATGGAAGGCGCTGCTTGGGCCCCTGGCCCGCCAGCCTGAGGCCGAGCTGCCTCCGCCCGTCCCCGCACCGCCGGGGCGGGAGGCTCAGGGGGTCATGAAGGCCCTGAAGGCCGTGGCCCAGGCCGCAGCGGAGCGGGAAGGCCTGGCTCCGGAGCTCTTGGGGCGAAAGAAGTTGCTGGAAGCCTTCTACCTTGAGGACACGCCCCCCGAGCCCTTCCTCGGCTGGCGCGCGCCCCTCGTGCTCGAGGCCCTGCAGGCGGCGAAGGCGGGCGCAGCATGAGCGGCGTGCTGGTGCAGGTTTATCGCTCGCCGCGCCGCGCGGATACCTATCTGCTAACGGAAAAGGCCAAGGGGCTCACGGCCGTACCGGAGGCGCTTTTAGGCACCTTTGGCAATCCCGAGCCGGCTTTTGTCTTTCACCTCACGGCGGAGCGGGCCCTGGCCCATGCGGACCCCGCCCTGGTGCTCGAGGCGCTGAAGGAGAAGGGCTTTTATCTGCAGTTGCCACCGCCGAAGGCCGACGCTTGAGCGCCCCTTTCTGGGAACGACTGACCCTGGAGGAGATGTCCCGGGAACAGTGGGAGTCCCTCTGCGATGGCTGCGCCCAGTGCTGCCGTATCAAGCTGGAGGACGAGGAGGCTGGCGCCCTGGCGGAGACGGCGGTGGTGTGCGCCCTGCTGGATCAGAAAAGCTGCCGCTGCTCCGCCTATGAAACGCGCTCCATTAAGGTGCCCGACTGCGTCACCCTGACCCCGGAGGCGGCCCGCACCCTGACCTGGATGCCGGAAAGCTGCGCCTACCGGCGCCTCGCCGAGGGGCGGGGCCTTCCCGCCTGGCATCCCCTGATCACCGGGGATCCGGGCAGCGTGCATGAGGCCGGCGCCTCCGTGCGGGGCCAGGTGCTTTCGGAGGATGCGGTGCATCCCGACGATCTCGAGGCGCACATTATTCGGTGGGTGACGCCCTGATGGAGAACCCCATGGGGTGGGCCGTTTACGCCGGCAGCGTGCTGCTGTTTATTGCCCTGGGCTTCCGCGTTTCGAAGCCCTGGCCCTCGGGGCTGCGCCGGGTGCTTCGGTGCCTGGCCATTGCCACCGTGGTGCCCCTTGCGCCGGCTGGGGCTGCCGGGGACTACCTCGTGCCCGCCGTGATCGCGGCCCTTTTCGAAGGGATTCTCCAGAAAAGCGGCGATCCAACGGCGGCGCTCCAGGTGCTTGGTATCAGCTGGGGGCTTGCCCTTTGCTTGGCCGCCTTCCTGGCCTTTCTCGAGGAGCGCAAGGCCGCGCGGGGCTAGCCCTGGCTTGATCGACCCTGGCGCGAACCGTACTCTTGGGCCTCGATTTTTTCCTTCGCCTTGGTGTTTACCCTATGAAATTCGAAAGCACAGATTCCTACATCGTGACCGAAGAGCTGGGCCTCGCCGTGAATGCAGCGGTGACCCTCCAGCGTCCGCTCCTGATCAAGGGGGAGCCGGGCACGGGTAAAACGCTCCTGGCGGAACAGGTGGCCGCGTCCTTCGGCGCGGAGCTCCTCACCTGGCACATCAAGTCCACGACGAAAGCTCAGCAAGGCCTCTACGAATACGACGCTGTTTCCCGCCTGCGCGATTCCCAGCTCGGGGACGAGCGGGTCAAGGACATCAAGAACTACATCCGCAAGGGTAAGCTCTGGGAAGCCTTCGAGCGCGACGAGCGCGTGGTGCTGCTCATTGACGAGATCGATAAGGCCGACATCGAGTTCCCCAACGACCTCCTGCAGGAACTCGACCGCATGGAGTTCTTCGTCTATGAGACGGGGGAGACCATCAAGGCGAAGAAGCGCCCCATCGTGATCATCACCTCGAACAACGAAAAGGAGCTGCCGGACGCCTTCCTGCGCCGCTGCTTCTTCCACTACATCGACTTCCCCGATCGGGAAACCATGCAGGCCATCGTCGACGTCCACTTCCCCGCGGTGAAGCAGGACCTCGTGAAGGAAGCGCTGGAAATCTTCTTCGACGTGCGCAAGGTGCCGGGCATGAAGAAGAAGCCGAGCACCTCCGAGCTCATCGATTGGCTCAAGCTGCTCATGGCCGACGATATCCCCGAGGAAATCCTCACCAACCGAGACACCACCAAGGCCATCCCGCCGCTCTACGGGGCCCTGGTGAAGAACGAGCAGGACGTGCACCTGCTTGAGCGTTTGGCCTTCATGAATCGTCGCGACAGCCGCGGCTAGGGATTGCGGGCGCCCCCGGGCGCCGCTACCAGGAGACCGGCATGCTCATCGATTTTTTCTTCACCCTGCGCCGCCATCAGGTGCCGGTGACGATTCGGGAACTGCTTGACCTTGTGGAAGGGCTCAAGCATCGCCTCGTGTATAGCGATGTCGACGAGTTCTACCAGGTGGCCCGGGCCATCATGGTCAAGGACGAGAAGCACTACGATAAGTTCGATCAAGCCTTTGGGGTGTACTTCAAGGGCCTGGAAGACCTCCAGGGGCTCCTCGAGTCCCTGATCCCCGACGAATTTTTACGCCGCGAATTCGAGCGCTCTCTCACGGCGGAGGAGCTCGAAAAGATCGAAAGCATGGGCGGCCTTGAGAAGCTCATCGAAGAATTCCGGAAGGCCAAGGAATCCGCGGAAAAGGGCGGTGAGGGCGAAGGCGAGGGGGAAGAGCCCGGCGAAGGCGGCAAGGGGGAACAGGAGGGGCAGGGTGGTCAGGGCCCCAACGGTTCCGGCGGCCGGGGCGGCAAAGGCAAGAAAAAGAAGGGCAAGAAAGCCTGGGATCGCCGCGCCTATAAAAACCTCGATGATTCCGTGGAGCTGGGTACGCGGAACATCAAGCTCGCCCTGCGGCGCCTGCGGAAGCTGGCCCGTACCGGGAAGGAAGAAGAGCTCGACATGGACGGGACCATCCGGTCCACGGCCCATAACGGCGGGCTTCTCGATATCCGGCTGCAGGCGGAGCGGAAGAACACGGTGAAGGTGCTGTGCTTCTTCGACGTGGGCGGCTCCATGGATGCGCACGTGAAGATCTGCGAAGAGCTCTTCTCCGCGGCGCGCACCGAGTTCAAGCACATGGAGTATTTCTACTTCCACAACTTCATCTATGAATCGGTGTGGAAGGACAATCGGCGGCGCATGGCGGAACGCATGGCCACCTGGGATGTGCTCCATAAGTATCCCTCGGACTACAAGGTCGTTTTCGTCGGCGACGCCACCATGGCGCCCTACGAAATCACCCATTCCGGGGGCAGCGTGGAGCATTGGAACGAAGAGCCCGGGGCCCTGTGGATGCAGCGCCTGGCCGGGGTGTACAACAATCTGGTGTGGATCAACCCCACGCCCCAGGACACCTGGGAATACTCCGGGTCCGTGGAACTGATTCGAGGCCTGGTCGGGGGGCAGATGTATCCCCTAACCATCGCGGGCCTGGAAGAAGCCATGGGCGTCCTGTCCAAGTAAATCGTGACCTCGGCGCCAGCGCCCTCGCCAGCCCTTGCGCTGTGCGCCGATCGTCCCGAGCTTGCCAAGCTTGAGGGCAAGCTTGCGCGGCTGAAGGCCGACGGCAAACCCTTTGATCGCCTCCAGGCCCGCTACGACGCTTGGAACGCGTCGAACCAGTAGCGCGTCGCATCCGCGGCCCATCACTCGGATGTCCTATGTTTCCGTGACATGACATCCGGAGCCGAATCACCATACTCAGGCTCTCCCACCGATGGTCGCACCTACCTGATGACGCGGAATTTCCCACCCATTGTCCGGCGCACGCCCGCATTCACCCGCAATGTCCTGGCCGGCTTGGCCATTTTCCTGATCCAGCATGGCCATGCGGAGGATCTTCAGGTCCGCATTTCCCTGGTCGCCGAAAACGGCATGCCGCGGGACATCGTGCCCCGGCATTCGGATTGGA
>JAUILI010000104.1 GCA_030433075.1 Gammaproteobacteria bacterium
GGTGATGTACACCCACCGGTCGAACTACCTGCACACCCTGACCATTGCCATGACCGACGTCATGGGCCTCTCCGCCGTGGATACGCTCTGCGGCATCGTGCCCATGTTCCACGCCAACTCCTGGGGCCTGCCCTGGGTGGCGAACATGCTGGGCATGAAGCAGGTCTATCCGCACCGCTTCATGGATCCGGCGCGCCTGGCCAAGCTCATGAGCGACGAGGGCGTTACCATCTCCGCCGGCGTGCCCACCATCTGGCAGGGCTTGAAGGCCGCCTACGAGGCCAACCCCGCAGGCTTTGATTTCTCCAAGCTCGGTCGGGTGACCTGCGGGGGCTCGGCGCCCCCCGTGTCCCTCATCGAGTGGTTCTGGAAAACCCTTGGGGTGGAAATGGTGCAGGGCTGGGGCATGACGGAAACCTCCCCCCTGGCCACCATCAGCCGGCGCATCGCCAAGCGCGCAGACCTCGAGCGCAGCGAAGACGAGCTCATCGCCAACCAGGCCAAGGCCGGCCAGCTCATGCCCGGGCTCAAGCTTGAGATCTTCGACGACCAGTGGAAGCCCCTGCCCCACGACGGCGAAGCCTTCGGCGAGCTCCTCATCAAGGGCCCCTGGATCTGCTCCGAATACTTCAACAACCCCCAGCCCGATAAGTTCCACGACGGTTGGCTCATCACCGGGGACGTGGCGAAGATCGATGACGAGGGCTACCTCATCATCACGGACCGCTCCAAGGACCTCATCAAGTCCGGGGGCGAGTGGATCTCCTCGGTGGATCTCGAAAACCACATCGCCGCCATGCCCCAGGTGGCCCAGGCCTGCGTGGTGGCCCAGCCCCACCCGAAGTGGGATGAGCGCCCCGTCGCCGTGGTGGTCGTGGCTCCGGGGCAGTCTCTCGAGCTGGCGGACGTCATGCGCCACTGCGAAAGCGCCTTCGCCAAGTGGCAGTTGCCCAACGACGTCGTCTTTGTCGATGCGATCCCGCTGACCTCCACGGGCAAGATGGACAAGAAGGTGGTGCGGGCAAACCTGCAGGATTCGGGCTATCTGCTGCCCGATTTGCGGGCGGCGGGGTAGGGCGTAGCGCCCACCCTTGGCAGAGGAGAAGCCAGCGGTCGCGCGGGCCGCGGCGTGGATGCTCCTGGGCATCTTTGCCCTCAGCGCCGTGGCTGTCGCCGGGCGGGAGGTGTCGAGCGATCTCGACACCTTCGAGCTCATGCTCTATCGCTCCCTGCTTGGCGTCCCCGTGGTGTGGGCCCTGGCCCGCTGGCGGGGGGAGGCGCTGAAGACGGAGCGTTTGCGGCTCCATTTCCTTCGCAACGTCTTTCACTTCACGGCGCAGAATCTCTGGTTCTACGCCTTGGCGCTCATTCCCCTGGCCCAGGTGTTTGCGCTGGAGTTCACCACGCCCATTTGGGTGGTGCTCCTAGCGCCCTTGGCCTTGAAGGAACCCCTCACGCGCAGGGGGCTCTTCGCGGTCGCGCTTGGGTTCCTAGGAATCTTGGTGATTGTGCGCCCCGGTGTGGTGCCCTTGGAGCTCGCCCACGGCGCCACCTTGCTTTCGGCCCTGGGCTTTGCCGGAACGGTGCTGAGCACCAAACTGCTCTCCGGGACGGAGAACACCTATCGCGTGCTGTTCTATATGACCCTGATGCAGTCGGGCCTTGCCCTGCTCTGTGCAGCGCCCGGCGGTATCGCCCTGCCTGTGGCCGCCAATCTGCCTTGGATACTCGTACTGGGCATCTGCGGCATTGGGGCCCACTTCTGCATCACCCAGGCGTTACGCCTCGCCCCGGCGAGTATCGTCTCGCCTCTGGACTTCGTTCGCCTGCCCCTGATCGCCGTAGTGGGCATGGTGCTCTACGGGGAGTCCATTGAGTGGGTGGTGTTCGCGGGCGGGGCGCTGATCGTGGCGGGGAATCTGCTGAATATTCGGGGGCAGCAGGTGAAGCCCTGAAAAGGAGGCGAAGAGATGCGAACGCTATCGGTAGCGCAAGCCGAAGCGCAGCTTGAGGCAATGCTTAATTGCGAAAATGGTTTGAACGAGCCCGTGAGGATCGAGGGGCCCCAGCAAAGGGCTTTGCTGGTCCCTGAAGCGCTATGGCGTGGGATGCAGGAGTCCCTAGTCTTGGTGTCGAATCCCGGGATGGCTGAGAGCCTTTAAGGCGGGCATGAATGCGCCCCTACAGGAATGCGAGGAGTCGTTAGGCTGGTAGATCTATCCCTTAGGCCCTAAAGCACCTGCTCTAGCGGGTTGCTCGCCCGCCGTAGAAACCATCCCGTGAGCGACAGGCGCGTTCGCCGCGCTCTCCGCACCTCGTGCCAGAAATCTGCGCTGCGAAAAACGACCAGGGTGCCCGCTTCGGGCCAGACCTCGATATAGGGAGTCTTGGGGCTTGGAGGCGTGCGCCCTGGGGCTGGCGTGGTCCAAAGGCGCAGGGCCCCGCCGTCCTGGGATCGCCACTGGTGATTCAGGTAGAGCACCACGGAAATCGCCCGGCGCGTGGTGTCCTCAAACTGATCAATATGGCGCGCGTAGAAGGCGCCCCGGCCATAGCGCGCCAGATGCACCTCGAAATCTTCAAGGCCTGCAAAGAGGCTTCGATTGAGGTGCTGCTTCAGCGCATCCAACTTGCCTAGGGTCGTCACGAGGGTAGGGCTGAGATCCTCGCCCTCCATCCAGAACACTTCATCGCTGCGAATGTCAGGCCGCTGGACCCAGCCAGCGCCCCGGCCCACGCCGGCCTGGCGAAAGGCGCCGGCCTGCCAATGAGCTTGGGCTTCGGCGGCCAGGGCCAGGGCGGTGGCGGCGGGGAGGAAGCTCGGAATGACGGCCCAGCCGTGGTGGATGAGGCCATCGCCGATGGCCTCGAAGTCATCAAAGCTTAATGCCCCTGTTATGGATTCGTCTTCCAAGTGTCACCCGGTGTTCAAGCGGCGCCCCTAGGGTTTAAAAAACCTTGAGGGCTTTGCTATGGGCGGGAATCATAAGGCAGGGCGGGGCGCGGCGCGCAGCAAAATCGCCATCGCCGGCACGGGCTATGTGGGCCTGGGCAATGGGCTCCTTTTGGCCCAGCACCATGAAGTGGTGGCTCTCGATCTGCTGCCGGAGAAGGTGGCCCTTCTCAACGCAGGTGCCTCGCCCATTGAGGACGCTGAGGTGCAGGCGGCTTTGCGTTGCCAATCCCGATGCTTCCGCGCCACCCTCGATCCCGAGGACGCCTATGCTGGCGCTGCCTATGTGGTGGTGGCTACGCCGACGAATTACGACCCCCGGAAAAACACCTTCGATACGCGTTCCGTGGAGGCGGTGGTGGCCGATGTGGCGCGCCTCAACCCGGAGGCTGTGGTGGTCATCAAGTCCACCGTGCCCGTGGGCTATACGGCGAAGCTCCAGGCTCGCTACCCCGACCTGGAAATCTTCTTCTCTCCGGAGTTTCTCCGGGAGGGCCGGGCCCTTTGGGACAACCTCTATCCTTCCCGGATTATCGTGGGGAGCCGCTCGGAAGCGGCGCAGCGCTTCGCGGCGCTGCTGCAGCAGGGCGCCGTGAAGCGGGACGTTCCCGTGTTGGTTACGGACAGCACGGAGGCGGAGGCCATCAAGCTGTTTGCCAATACCTACCTGGCCATGCGCGTGGCCTTCTTCAACGAGCTCGACAGCTATGCCATGACCCACGGCCTTGATACTCGCAGCATCATCGAGGGGGTCTGCCTCGATCCCCGGGTGGGGCAGGGCTATAACAACCCCTCCTTTGGCTATGGAGGCTATTGCCTGCCGAAGGATACGCGGCAGCTCCTCGCCAACTATTGCGATGTGCCCCAGAACCTCATTCGCGCCATCGTGGATTCGAACACCACCCGAAAGGATGTGGTGGCCTGCGACATTCTCCGCCGTAAGCCGCAAACCGTGGGCATCTATCGCCTGGTGATGAAGGCCGGGTCGGATAACTTCCGCGCCTCGAGCATCCAGGGGGTGATGAAGCGCTTAAAGGCCAAGGGGGTGGAGGTCATCGTCTACGAGCCGGTGCTGAAGGACGAGCGCTTCTACAACAGCCCCGTGCTTCGGGACCTCGACGCCTTTAAGGCCCAGGCCGATCTCATCATCGCCAATCGCCCCACGGCGGAGCTCAGCGACGTCGCCTCAAAAGTTTACAGTCGGGATCTCTTCGGCAGCGATTAGGGGTTAGGCTAGGCGGCTCGCTACCCAGGATTGCCCCCATGTCCATCGCCCCGCCGCCCAAGACCGTGCTCCTCACGGGAGGCCTCGGCTACATTGGTAGTCACACGGCCCTGGCCCTGCATGAGGCGGGCTGGCGCGTAGTGCTCCTCGATAACTTGGCCAATGCGAGCCGGGCGGTGCTCGGTCGCCTAGAGGCGATTACGGGAGCGCCCTTCCCCTTCTATGAAGCCGATGTGCGCGATCGCGCAGCGGTGGAGGCCGTCTTGAAGGGCGAGGGCGTGCAGGCGGTGGTGCACTTCGCCGGGGCAAAGGCCGTGGGGGAGTCCTCCGCCGACCCCCTGAGCTACTTCGACAATAACGTCGGCGGCGCCGTGGCCCTCCTTCAGGCCATGGCTGCGGCCAACGTGCGCCAGTTTGTGTTTAGCAGTAGCGCCACGGTCTACGGCACGCCGAAGTATCTGCCCTATGACGAGGCCCATCCTACGGCGGCGATCAACCCCTACGGGCGCACCAAGCTGCATATCGAGGAAATCCTTCAGGATTTAGCTGCCAGTGACGATCGCTGGCGCATTGCCGCCCTGCGCTACTTTAATCCCGTGGGGGCCCACGACAGCGGCCTCATCGGCGATGACCCCAACGGCATTCCCAATAACCTTATGCCCTATGTTATGCGGGTGGCGGCGGGGCAGCTTGAGGTCCTGAGCGTCTTCGGCACGGACTACGACACCAAGGACGGCACCGGGGTCCGGGACTACATCCACGTAGTGGATCTGGCCGAGGGCCACGTCGCAGCCCTTGAGGCGCTGCAGCCGGGGCGCGCCCTGGGAGAATCCCCCTTCGAGGTGGTGAACCTTGGGTCGGGGGTTGGCCATTCCGTGCTCGAACTGGTGAAGGCCTTTGAACGCGCCAGCAACCGCCCCGTGCCCTGGAAGGCAGCCCCGCGCCGAGCTGGGGATCTGCCCGAGTACTTCGCCGAGCCGTCCAAGGCGAAGGCGCTGTTGAAGTGGGAAGCGAAGCGGTCCCTGGAGGCGATGTGCGCTTCCAGCTGGGCCTTCCAGAGCCGGCAAGCGGAGGGGTAAGAAACCGCTGAGTGCAGCGCTCAGCGCTTCAATTTGCGGGCGATCCCAGGGCCATACGCAGCGGCGGTGGTAGGGGTTGGCCGCGGCTGCCAAAGGCGTCGAGGTCTGCAAGGGACGTCTTTTCCAGTAGCCGCGTCAGCAGTGCATTAATTCCATTCCATCGCCCCGCTAAATCGCAGCGGTCCTGAATCTCGCAACTGCCTTCCTTGTCGCAGCAGTCCGTTAGCGCCAGCGGGCCCTGCAGCGCCGTAATGGCTTCCGCCAGGCTAAGGCGTTCAGCGGGGCGGGCCAGGGCGTAGCCTCCGGTGGGGCCGCGCTTGGCGGTGACGAGCCCGGCCCGGGTGAGGGGGTGGAGCACCTTGCGCACCGTGGGCTGGGTAAGGTGGGTAAGCTCAGCGAGGGTTTCCACGGACGCCCGGGCAGGGCGAAGCCGCCCCAGGTGGTGGAGCACCAACACGCCGTAGTCTGTCATGCGCCCGAGCTTTAGCATGGGGTAAATCTATACCGTTTTTGTATTGAATCAAGAGCCTCGCCCCCTTATCCTACGGCCTCACTTGGTTATTGCGGGAGCGGTGCCGTGAGCGAGAGCGCCCAAGACCTCGACGCCCTGGTTAATCGTCGCTACGAAGCGGGCTTTGTCACCGACATCGAATCGGAAACGCTCGCCCCAGGCCTGTCCGAGGACACGATCCGCTTCATTTCGGCGAAGAAGGGCGAGCCCGAGTGGATGCTTGAATGGCGCCTTGAGGCCTTTCGCCAGTGGCAAACGCTGACGCCCCCGGATTGGGCGCACCTGAACGTGCCCCCCATCGACTACCAGGGCATCTCCTACTATTCAGCCCCGAAGAGCAAGGACGACGCCCCGAAGAGTCTTGATGAGGTGGATCCGGAGCTCCTGCGCACCTACGAAAAGCTCGGCATTCCCCTGGAAGAGCAGATGATGCTGGCAGGGATCGCCGTGGATGCGGTTTTCGATAGCGTCTCCGTGGTCACCACCTTTAAGGACAAGCTGGCGGAAGCGGGAGTGATCTTTTGCTCCATTTCCGAGGCGCTGAAGGAATACCCGGAGCTCGTGCGCAAGCACCTTGGCTCCGTGGTGCCCGTGCGGGATAACTACTTTGCGGCCCTGAACTGCGCGGTATTCAGTGACGGCTCCTT
This sequence comes from Gammaproteobacteria bacterium, assembly GCA_030433075.1. Classification (GTDB taxonomy): domain Bacteria; phylum Pseudomonadota; class Gammaproteobacteria; order Pseudomonadales; family Azotimanducaceae; genus Salivita. The sequence continues at coordinate 6,416 of JAUILI010000104.1, forward strand.
CGTCTATATCCCCAAGGGGGTGCGCTGCCCGATGGAGCTCTCCACCTACTTCCGCATCAATGCGGAAAATACTGGGCAGTTTGAGCGCACCCTCATCGTCGCCGACGAAGGCAGCTACGTCTCCTACCTCGAGGGCTGCACGGCCCCCCAGCGCGATGAAAACCAGCTTCACGCCGCCGTGGTGGAACTCGTGGCCTTGCCCGGCGCCGAGATCAAATATTCCACGGTGCAGAACTGGTACCCCGGGGACGAAGAGGGGCGGGGCGGCATCTATAACTTCGTCACCAAGCGCGGCGTCGCCCACAAGGATTCGAAGATCTCCTGGACCCAGGTGGAGACGGGCTCGGCCATCACCTGGAAATATCCCAGCGTGGTGCTTCGGGGCGATAACGCCGTGGGGGAGTTCTACTCCGTGGCCCTGACCCGGGGCTGCCAGCAGGCGGACACGGGCACGAAGATGATCCACCTGGGAAAGAACACCCGCTCCACCATCGTCTCTAAGGGCATCAGCGCCGTGCGCAGCCAGAATGCCTACCGGGGCCTGGTGCGCATCTCCCCGACGGCGGAGGGGGCGCGGAACTATACCCAGTGTGACTCCCTGCTCATTGGGGATCGCTGCGGGGCCCACACCTTCCCCTACATCGAGAGCAAGAACCCCAGCGCCATCGTCGAGCATGAGGCCACCACCTCGAAGGTCAGCGACGATCAGTTGTTCCTCTGCCAGCAGCGGGGCCTCGATGCGGAGAAGGCCGTCTCCATGATCGTGAATGGCTTCTGTAAGGAAGTGTTTAATGAACTGCCCATG
>JAUILI010000105.1 GCA_030433075.1 Gammaproteobacteria bacterium
GGCGGCATTACGGAGCCGACCTGGAAGCCTGGCACCCTGGTGGTTCCGCACCAGCTGGTCGACTACACCTGGGGTCGGGAGCAGAGCTTCTCCCTGGAAGGGGAGGTGCTTCACGTCGACTTCACGGACCCCTACGACGAAACCCTACGGCAGGCGCTTCTGGCCGCCGCTGCGCCGGTGCAAGCGGAGGCCTCCCTGCCTCTGGTCAGCGATGGCGTCTATGCCGCCGTGCAGGGACCCCGGCTGGAAACGGCTGCGGAAGTCGATCGTTTAGAGCGTGACGGCTGCACCATCGTAGGCATGACGGGCATGCCTGAAGCGGGGCTGGCCCGGGAGCTGGATCTTCCCCTGGCGGGCCTTGGGCTGGTGGTGAATCCCGCTGCTGGGCGGGGCTCGGTGAGCCTGCCGGAGATCATGGCGGCCGCGGAAGCGGGGCGAGGCCGAATCATGGCGGTGCTGGCGGCGGCGGCCGCCGCTCTCGCGGCCTAGGGACTTACGGCTCTGTGGGCCGGACCTCGATCAGCACGGCCAGGCGCGGGTGGTCGATATGGTGAAGTTCCTCCGAGCGCATGCGCCGGGCGAGGGGGATCTCAAGCCACCCGTCCCCGTCTCGAAGAAATACCGTTCCCGATAGATGCAGAAAGCGCCGAAGATCTACGGCGAGGCTGCCCGTGAGCCCCGGGGTGTCCTCGTTCTCCGGCAGCCAAAGGGCCAGGGGGAGGGTTACTTCGTTCTCCTCAAGCACGGCGCGCCAGCCGAAATGTCCTAAGACGCGAAATTCCGCGCTGCGCGTGAGGCTTCGGCGCGCGCCCCCAAAGCGCAGCTCTCGGGGCGTGAGGAGACGCCAGCGGTCGGTGTCGTCCTCGCCCCTTTCTCCTTGGGCAAGCGTAGGGGCGAGGGCCGGGGCCTGCCGGAGTCCGAAGGCGGGGACGCTGCGCCCCTCCGGCGCAAGGAAAAAGGCCAGGGGGCGCGGGGGCCCCAGGGCCCGGAGCGGGCGAAGGCTTTCAAGGCCCTCGATCGCCGCCAGCGCGGTGGCTTCCGGGTAACGAAGCCTCACCAGTTCATCTAGAAATGCGTCGAATTCGGGGGTGAGCCCTGGGGTAACCCAGCGCAGGGTTGGCCCCTGGCCGGCGCTATGCCAGAGGGCCTTAGCTTGCCCCGGGTTCGCCGGGCGCGGCGCATCAAAGCGCTGGGCCTGGGCCGGCCATTCCGGCGCCTCCCGGACCGTGAGTTGCTCCTCGGTGATGGCCAGCGCCGCCAGGGGCTTTACGAAGAGCACTTCGATGTCGAAGCTTTCGCTTCGCGCCAGGGCCGGCAGAAGGGCGAGCGCGAGCAGAAGAAAGCGCCTAGCCACGGGACCCCGCCGGTTTTGCGAGGGCGTCGAGCAGTCCCTCCACCGTTTGGATGCGCTGCTCCGGCGTTTCCATGGGGAGGCGGAAGCGCAGGCGCTGGCCGCCCTCGAGGCGATAGCGATTCGGGCTCTGCTGCACCAGGGTGATCAGCGCCATGGGGTCGAGGGTGGGCTCCTGGGCAAAATCCAAGCGCCCATGCTCCGCCCCGGCGTTCACTCGCGTCACGCCGAGGGCCTCCGCCTTCAGCTTCAGCCGGGTGACCTCAAAAAGGGTTTTCAGGGGTGGGGGCAGCAGGCCGAAGCGGTCGATCATGCTGCGCTGCACGTCCTTCAGCGCCTCCTCGTCCTCGGCGCTGGCGATTTGCTTGTAGGCGATCAGCCGAGCGTGGACGTCCGGGAGGTAGTCGTCGGGGATCAGGGCGGGCAGGTGAAGGTCCACCTCCACCCCGGTGCCCAGCGGCGCATCGAGATTCGCTTCCTTCCCTGCCCGGAGCGCCGCCGTGGCCCGCTCCAGCATATCCATGTACAGGGTGAAGCCGATGGCTTCGATTTGCCCCGACTGTTCATCCCCAAGCAGTTCCCCCGCGCCGCGAATTTCGAGATCGTGGGTCGCCAGGCTAAAGCCGGCGCCGAGATCCCCGGCGGCCTCGATGGCTTCCAGGCGCTTTTGCGCATCGGCGGTCATGGCCTTGACGTGGGGCGTCAGCAGGTAGGCGTAGGCCTGGCGGTTGGATCGGCCCACCCGGCCCCGAAGCTGGTGGAGCTGGGCCAAGCCAAAGCGGTCCGCGCGCTCGATGATGATGGTGTTCGCGTTGGGAATGTCGATGCCCGTCTCGATGATGGTGCTGCACAGGAGCACGTTGGCGCGGCGATGGTAGAAATCGCCCATGACCTGCTCAAGCTCCCGCTCCCGCATCTGCCCATGGCCTATGGCCACCCGGGCCTCGGGAATGAGGGCACGGAGCCGCTCCGCGGTTTGCTCGATGGTACGCACCTCGTTGTGTACGAAGAACACCTGACCCCCTCGGAGCAGCTCCCGGAGCACTGCCTCCTTCACTAGCCCATCGGAGGCTTCCCGCACAAAGGTTTTAATCGACAGGCGCTGCTGCGGCGGCGTGGCGATGATGGAAAGGTCGCGAAGGCCGTGCATGGACATATTGAGGGTGCGGGGAATGGGCGTGGCCGTCAGGGTGAGCACGTCCACCTCGGCCCGGAGCGCCCGCAGCTGTTCTTTCTGCCGCACCCCGAAACGGTGCTCCTCATCAATGATGATGAGCCCCAGGCGAGCGTACTCAAATTCCTTGCTCAGCAGCTTGTGCGTGCCCACGAGGATGTCGATTTTTCCCGCCTTCAGGCGCTCCGCGACGGCTTTCACTTCGCTTGCGCTGCGAAAGCGCGACAGCACCTCCACGCGCACGGGCCAATCGGCAAAGCGGTCGCTGAAGGTTTCAAAGTGCTGCTGGGCGAGGAGGGTGGTGGGCACGAGCACGGCCACCTGACGCCCCCCGGCCACGGCGAGGTAGGCCGCGCGCATGGCCACTTCCGTTTTCCCAAAGCCGACGTCTCCGCAGACCAGGCGATCCATGGCTCGCGCTGCGGTCATGTCCTCGAGCACGGCAGCGATGGCCCGTTCCTGATCGTCCGTCTCCTCGAAGGGGAAGGCGCCGGCAAAGCGTTCGTAGTCCCCGTCCGGGGTCGGGAAGGCGTGGCCGGGCCGGAGCTCCCGGCGGGCGTAGATGTCCAAAAGCTCAGCGGCGACGTCCCGGACCTTTTCCGCGGCCTTACGCCGGGCCTTCTCCCACTGTTCCGAGCCCAGGCGGTGCAGGGGCGCATGGGCCTCATCGGCGCCGCTATAGCGGGAGATGAGATGCATGTTCGCCACGGGCACGTAGAGCTTGCTGCCCCCGGCGTACTCGAGGGTCAAAAATTCCTGGGCGCCGTCGTCCAGGGCCATGGTCTCTAAGCCTAGGTAGCGACCGACCCCGTGCTCGTTATGTACCACCGGGGCTCCGGGGGTGAGTTCGGACAGGCTGCGAACGATGAGCTCCGGGGCGTCCCCGGCGCCCTTCTTCCGCCGCCGAGATTGCTGCACCCGCTCGCCCAGGAGGTCCGCTTCCGTGATTACCGCAAGCTTCTGCTCCGGGAGGTGGAAGCCGTGGAAGAGGGGGGCGAGGGTGAGGCCCAGGCCGAGCCCCTCGGCGAAGAACGCCTCGAGATCGGAGACGGCGGCGACCGCCAGGCCGCCCCGGGCTAGCGTTTCCCGGAGCAGCTCCCGACGCCCCGCCGATTCGGCGCAGATCAGGACCCGCTCCGGGGCGTCCTCCCCGGCGAGGAAGGTTTTGAGGCGATCGAGGCGGGCCTGCGTATCCTCGCTATAGCTAAGGTCCGGAAGGGGGCGAACGGCAAAGTCGAAGCCGTCCCCGGCGTCGGTGCTCAGGCGGAGCTGGCCAAAGCGTCCGAGCTGCTCGAAGAGCTCATCAGCACTTTGAAAGAGCGCATCGGGAGGCAGGATGGGTCGCTGGGGGTCGTAGCGCAGATTCTCGAAGCGCCCCTCCACCTCCTTTCGGAAGGTCTCCGCCGCAGGCGCCGTGCCCTCGAGAAAGGCCACCAGCGTGCCCTCCGGAAGGTAGCTCGGGAGGCTGTCGAGGGCATCGAAAAAGAGCGGCAGGTAGTACTCAATACCCGCGGGTGCGCTGCCCTGGGCCACGTCCTGATAGATCGGGCAGGCCCGGGCGTCGACATCGAAAGCGAGATGCCAGCGATCCTTGAAGCCCTTCAGCGCGGCCTCATCGAGGGGGAATTCCTTCGCTGGCAGAAGGCGTAGGGCGTCAAGGGTCTCGAGGGTGCGCTGGGATTCGGGGTCGAAGGTGCGCAGTGATTCAATTTCGTCATCAAAAAGATCGATGCGGAACGGGTGGGCGCTGCCCATGGGGAAGATATCGATGAGCGCGCCCCGCACGGCGTACTCCCCATGTTCGAGCACCGTATCCACACGCCGGTACCCCGCGGCGTGGAAACGCCGAAGGCTCTCGTCCCGATCGAACTGATCGCCTTTGCTGAGGGAAAGGGTGCGTCCGAGGAGCCAGTTTAAGGGAGAGATGCGGTGGAGCAGGGTGGTGATCGGGCTTACGAGGACGCCCCGGCGCAGCGAGGGCAGGGCCGCAAGCGTGGCCAGGCGCTGGGAAATGATCGCCTCGTGGGGGGAGAAGCTGTCGTAGGCGAGCGTTTCCCAGTCCGGGAAGTGAAGCACCTCCGGGTCCGAGGGCTGGCTCAGGAAGAAGGCCAGCTCACTTTCCAGGCGGTTGGCGCTTTCCGTGTCAGCGGTGACCACGAGCACGGGGGCATCCTGAGCCCGGGCGGCGGCGGCCAGAGCGAGGGCGTCGGCCCCGGGCAGGAGGCCGCGCCAGCGCAGGCGGCGCTCCGCGGTGTGGGGACGCGGGGGCGCGAAGGGATCGGCGCGGTGACTCATGGGGGCCTCACGAACTCGGGGCCGCCTAGTGTACACCCCGTGGGGTGGCCAAGGGGGGGGGAAGTATTGATAATGCCCGCCTTTCCGGTCTCTGCCCCCAGCTCCGGGGGTTAGAAAATCTGTACAAGGAGTACGCCGTGGCCTTACCGAGCCTTGATGATTATTTCCCCGATTGGAAACAGCGCGAGGCCCTCGCCGAGGCCATGATTCCGATCATCGGTAAGCTCTATCGCGGCAACGTGGTGACCTACTGCTACGGCCGGGCGCTCTACAACCAAAGCGTCACCAGCATCATGAAGGCGCACCGCTATGTGCGTCAGGTCGAACGCAACGAGCTGTCGGAGTTCGAGACCTACCCCATCTTCGAAGCCATGGCGTCCCTCGACCTCGGCCCCTGCCACATCGACGTGGGCAAGCTGGCCACCCAGTTCATGGCGGAAACGGCGGAGACCGGCATCGACGCGGAAGCCTTTGTGCGCCGGGCCTGCGCTGAGGTGATTGGGCGCCATGTTCCGCCCATCAGCGAGCCCCAGGACGTGGTGCTCTACGGCTTCGGGCGCATTGGCCGGCTGGCGGCGCGCTTGCTCATTGAAAAGACCGGTGGGGGTCAGCAGCTTCGCCTGCGCGCCATCGTGGTGCGCCCCTCCAAGGTAGAGAATGATCTCGAGAAGCGCGCGAGCCTGCTGCGCCGGGACTCGGTGCATGGGCGCTTCACGGGCACCATTCGGGTGGATGAAGAGAATCAGGCCATCATCGCCAACGGCAACGTCATTCGCATGATCTACGCGAGCGATCCGGCCACCGTGGACTACGAGGCCTATGGTATTCGCAATGCCATCGTGATCGACAACACCGGTGCCTGGCGCGACGAAGCGGGCCTCGGGCAGCACCTGAAGGCCAAGGGGGCTTCGAAGGTCATCGTGACGGCGCCGGGGAAGGGGGCGATCAAGAACATCGTCTCCGGGGTGAACAGTCACCTGGTGGAGCCCAGCGACACGATCTTGGCGGCGGCGTCTTGCACCACGAACGCCGTGGTGCCGGTGCTGAAGGCCATGCAGGACAAGTTCGGCATTGCCTATGGGCACCTTGAGACCGTCCACGCCTACACCAACGATCAAAACCTCATCGATAACTTCCACAAGAAGAATCGCCGGGGTCGGGGCGCCGCGCAGAACATGGTCATCACGGAAACCGGCGCTTCCTCTGCTGTGGTGAAGCTCATGCCCGAGCTCGCCGGCAAGCTCACGGGGAATGCGATCCGCGTGCCGACGCCGAACGTCTCCCTGGCCATCTGTAACCTGACGCTGGAAACGGAAACCACGGTGGAGGAGGTCAATGAGTACCTTCGCTGGGCGGCGCTCCATTCTTCCCTGCAGCGCCAGATTGACTTCACCACCTCCCCCGAGGTGGTGTCCACGGACTTCGTGGGGAACCGGCACGCGAGCATCGTGGATGGGGAGGCTTCCATCGTCGATGGCAAGCGCTGCGTCCTTTATGTGTGGTACGACAATGAGTTCGGCTACACCTGCCAGGTAGTGCGAATCGTCCAGCGCTGGGCGGGCATCCGCTACCCCCTCATTCCGAGCGACGTCGCAAAAACGGGTTTTTAAACCGTTTTAAGCCGTCGTCCATGAAAGTTCCAGGGCCTGTATAGGCCCTGTTCACCTCACTCTCGACCCTGTCCAACTGGCAGGGTCGAAACACGATCTTTATAATTCCGCCGGCTCCAAAATGCTTCGGCAGCCCCAGGGCGGCCGTTGCTGCGTCGGGCGAGCGGCGGGAAACACACGAAATGTCCCGCAGTTTTGGAGCCTGCCACCCCCACGCGTGTTCGTGGGCCGAGCCATCGACAAACAGCGTTTGTCGGCCTGAGCAAGGGTGCAGCAGCCAAAGCATGATCAGCCTTAAGCGTGGTCTCGATTTGCCCATTACGGGCACCCCCGAACCAATCATTGAAGACGCGCGGCCGTCGCGACAGGTCGCCGTCCTCGGCCCCGACTTCATCGGAATGAAGCCCACCATGGCGGTCCAAGAAGGGGACCGGGTGGAGAAGGGCCAGGTTCTCTTCGACGATAAAAAGAATCCTGGAGTGGTCTTTACGGCGCCAGCGGCAGGCACGATCAGTGCTATACACCGCGGCGCTAAGCGGGCGCTCCAATCCGTGGTCATTGACGTGGACGCTGCCGGCGGCGCCGTCGCCTTCCCGGTGATCGGTCCTGACGCCATCGCCGGGGTAGAGCGCAGCGCGCTGGTGGAGGCGCTGGTCGCTAGCGGCCTCTGGACCGCCCTGCGCACTCGGCCCTTCTCGCGCATTCCCGCGAAGAACAGCACGCCGGCTGCCATCTTTGTGACCGCTATG
>JAUILI010000106.1 GCA_030433075.1 Gammaproteobacteria bacterium
GGCCTTGCGCTGAAGCGCGTCGAATAGGGCCCGCTCCCGATCCTCGGGCAGCGCCGCGGCCTCGAGGAGGGCTCGGCAGAGGCCTCCGTGCCCAAGCTCAAGCACCACGGGACCCGCATCCACGGCTTCCAGCACCGCCCCCATGAGCGCGAGCACCTCCGCGTCCCCCTCGGGCCCCGGCACGCCATAGAGCTCGGCCCCCACGCGCACGGGCGTGCGGGACGGGAACAGGCCCTCGGGGCGGGCGCGAAACACGGGGCCGGCGTAGCAGAGCCGCACCGGGCCCGGCTGCTGAAGGCTCCGGGCATCGATGCGCGCCGCCTGGGCCGTAATATCGGGGCGCAGGCCCATCATGCGGCCCGTGTACTGATCCACCACCTTGAAGGTTTGCAGATCGAGCTCGGCGCCACCGGCCACGGTGAGGGAATCCACAAACTCAAGAAGCGGTGGATCGACGAGCTCAAAGCCCGCCAAATGGAAGAGATCGAGGAGGGTGCGGCGCAAACGCTCCAGCGCCCGCGCCCGCGGCGGCAAGACTTCGTCGACGCCCTCTGGCAGTAGCCAGCGGTCGCCGTCCGTGGGGTCGCCCATGGTTTTCTTTCCTGTCCTTGAGGCAGCGCGCTGCCCTAGCGCACCGAATACAGCAGCACGAGCCCCAGGGCCATGCTCACCAAACCCACCCGGCGCAAGGCCGCGTCATCACTGGCCAGCACCCGCAGCATGCCCCGGCGCCACAGGGCCGGGGCCGCAAAGGGCAGCAGACCTTCTAAAACCAACACCAGGCTGAGCGCCGTCAGCAGCGCTTCCACCGGGGCCTAGTCCTTGCCGTCGTTCGCGCCGAGATACTTGAAGAAGTCGCTGCTCGGATCAAGTACCAGCACGTCGTCCTTACCGGAGAAGGCGCGACGATAAGCGTTGAGGCTCCGGGTAAATTCGTAGAATTCTGGGTCGGCGTTGAAGGCCGCGGCATAGGTGGCCGTGGCCCGAGCGTCCCCTTCCCCGCGGATTTCCTCCGCGGTTTTCTCAGCGTCGGCGCGGATCACCACGGCCTGGCGCTCGGCGTCGGCGCGAATGCCCTGGGCCATTTCCCGGCCCCGGGCGCGATGCTCCCGGGCCAGCACTTCCCGTTCGGCGCTCATGCGCTGGAACACGGAGTTGCTGACGTCGCCGGGCAGCTCGATGCGCTTCACCCGCACGTCGATGACCTCAACGCCGAATTCCTTTTGCATCACTTCCGACAGGCTGGCCGTCAGATCGTCCATGAGCTCGTCGCGCTCGCCGGACACCACCTCATAAACATCGCGGCGAGAAAACTGGTTCCGCAGTCCCGTGCGTACCCGCTCCGAGAGGCGGTCCGAGGCATTGCGCTCGTCCCCGGAGGTGGCCGTGTAGTAGAGGGCCACATCCTTGATGCGCCACTTCACGTAGGAATCGACGTTCAGAGGCTTCTTATCGACGGTGAAGTAGCGCTGGGTTTCCGAGTCCAAAGTGAGAACCCGACCATCGAAGCGCTTCACCTCATCGGCGAAGGGCATTTTGAAGTGGAGCCCCGGGGCGATATCCGCCGACTCCAAGGCACCAAAGCGGAGCAGCACGGCGCGCTCCGTTTCCTTCATCACAAACACCGCGTCGGAGGCGAGGGAGAAAAGAATCACCCCAATAACGGTGAGCAGCGTTGCACGGGTAGACATTAGCGGGGCCTCCGGGAGCTGCCATTGTTGCTTCGTGCTTCAAGCTCCCGCAGCACGGCGTCCGTCAGCTGATCCACCGTGCTCTGGGAAGGCCGCACACCGCCCCCGGGGGCGGCCGAGTCCCGGCCCTGCACAATTTTGTCGAGGGGCAGGTACAGCATCTGGTTGCCCCCCTCGACATCGAGGAGCACCTTGCTGGTCCGCCCGAGCACCTCTTCCATGGCGTCGATGTAAAGGCGATCCCGGGTAACGTCCTTAGCCTGGCGATACTCCGCCAAGAGCGCGGTGAAGCGGGAGGCCTCGCCCTCGGCCCGGGCCACGACCTGATCCCGGTAGGCGTTGGCTTGCTCGATGATCCGCTGCGCATCCCCGCGGGCTTCCGGAACCACCTGCTCGGCGTAGGCGTTGGCTTCATTGATGAAGCGCTCTTCGTCTTCCCGGGCCTTTTGCACGTCGTCGAAGGCCGCTTCCACCTCCCGCGGCGGCGCGCCCCGGTCAAGGTTCACGGAACGCACGCTCATGCCCGTGCCATAGACATTAAGATAAACCTGGAGCCGCTCCTGCACCGTAGCGGCCATGGCCTCCCGGCCCTGGCCAATGACGTCATCCATGGTGGAGGACCCCACCACGTGGCGAAGGGCACTTTCCGTCGCCTGCTTGAGGCTTTCCCGGGGCTCCCGCACATTCACCACGTAGGCCACGGGATCGGCGATGCGGTACTGCACCGTCAAACTGACGTCGACGATGTTTTGATCTTCCGTGAGCATTTGCGCCTGGTGCTCTTCCACGAACACCCGGGTGGTGTTCACGGGAACCACGGAATCCACACCCAGGGGGCGCCACCGCAAACCCGGCTGCATGACTTCGTCTTGCACCGCGCCGAAGCGGAACACCACGCCCCGCTCCTGCTCATCGAGGGTATAGAAGCCCCCAATGGCGTACAGCGCCAGCACGACCCCGGCCACCAGGGCCACGGCCTTCGCCCCAAAGCCCCCGGCCCCGCCGCGGCCGCCGGAGCCGCCACCGCCACCGAAGAGCCCGCCCAGCTGGCTTTGCAGCTTGCGGAAGGCTTCGTCTAAATCAGGGGGACCTTGATCGCCACCGCGACCCCCACCCCAGGGATCCTGTTGGCGACCACCGCCGGGCTCATTCCAAGACATCCGATGCTCCATTGCCGTCTGCGCTTGCGAAGCCGCGCTGCCCCGAGAGGCGGCGCAAACGCCCGTGAGAAAAAGGTTTTCACCCCGTGTCGCTCGCATTCTAGGGAGCCCCCTAGGCTGCTGCAAGGTAAGGGTTGCCGCTAGGCGGGCTCGAAGCGGAGCCCCTCCGCCGTAAGGCGCTCCAGGGCCTCCCGGGGCAGGCGCAACTCGAGAGAAATCTGCCCGTCCCCGTCGAAGACCTCCTCTTCGACCCAGCCCTTCTGGTGGAGTTCAGCGCGCAGGCGCCCGGCCTCCGGAGGCAAGGTGCCCCGCCCTCGAATCGATCCGCCCAGGGCCTTCCCCAGCTCCGTGGCCAGGGCATCGTAAATCAGCTCGAAGCCCCGCTGATCCGCGGCGGAGACGCGCACCGTGGGCGGCGCCTCCGGACGCGTTTGGACGCGCGGCTCCCGATCCTCCGTCAAATCGATCTTGTTGTGGATCTCGATGCGCGGCACGCGGCTGGCGCCCAGCTCCTCGAGGACCGCCAGCACCTCGGCGCGCTTGTCCTCCCAGCCGGGATCGGCGATGTCGATCACCAGCAGCAGCACATCGGCCTCCGACACCTCCTCGAGGGTGGCCTTGAAGGCTTCCACGAGGCGGTGCGGCAGGCGACGCACAAAGCCCACCGTATCGGCGAGCACCGCGGGGCCAAGCCCGGGAATGGCAAGGCGCCGTAGCGTCGGATCGAGGGTCGCGAACAGTTGATCCGCGGCCAGCACGGAGGCCTCGGCGAGGGCGTTAAAGAGAGTGGATTTCCCCGAGTTGGTGTAGCCCACGAGGGCTACGGAGGGGACGCGGCGGCGCTGCCGCGCCCGACGACTCTGGGCCCGCTGAGCCCGCACGTCGGCGAGGCGCCGCTTCACCTGACCAATGCGCGTGCGCACCATGCGCTGGTCGAGCTCGAGCTGCGTTTCCCCGGCGCCGCGCATACCGATCCCGCCCTTTTGCCGATCCAGGTGGGTCCAGCCGCGCACCAGGCGCGTCGACAAATGATCCAGCTGGGCCAGCTCCACCTGGAGCTTCCCTTCGTGGGTGCGGGCTCGCTGGGCGAAGATATCCAGGATCAGGCCTGTGCGGGACAGCACCCGGGCCTGCACCAGGGCCTCGAGATTGCGCTCCTGGGCCGGGGAGAGGTCCTGGTCGAAGATCACCAGATCGGCGTCTAGGGCCTTCACCTGATCCCGGAGCGCTTCCGCGCGCCCCGACCCAAGGAAGGTGCGCCGGTCTGGCTGGCGCCGCTTCGCGGTCTCCAGGGCCAGCACCTCCGCGCCGGCGGCCCGGGCTAGCTCAAGAAATTCTTCCGGTTCCGGGTCCGGCTCCCCTTCCAAGGCAACAGAGACCAGCAGGGCGCGTTCTCCGCCCGCTTCCCGTTCGAAAAAGAGGTTGGCGATGGTGGTCTCGCGCCCTAGCTGGGCGTGCCCCCCTGATCGTCGCCGCCCCCGGCCCCGGGCATGCGCACATTCTTTGAGGGCACCACGGTGGAGATGGCGTGCTTGTAGACCATTTGGCTCACGGTGTTCTTCAAAAGCACCACGAACTGATCGAAGGATTCAATCTGCCCCTGAAGCTTGATGCCGTTCACCAGGTAAACGGACACGGGAATGCGCTCTTTCCGCAGCGCGTTTAGGAAAGGATCCTGAAGGGATTGCCCTTTGGACATCGGTGGGGCTCCTAGGCGAAGCGCTCAAGCCAACTGCGAGCGCCAAAGGTGGGGGTAGAGCTTCTTATCGTCAGGAAATCATGGGGCTCACCCCGGGGGAATTCAAGGGCAGGGGAAGGCCTTTGCCAGGCTGGAGACAGACGGCAAGGCAAAATCTGGGCCGAGGGGCAAGCGCTTAAGCCCGTCCCAGCCCCGGAGCCAGGTCAGCTGGCGCCGCGCCAGCTGCCGGGTTGCGGAAAGCCCCGCCGCCCGGGCGGCTTCGAAGGATAGGGTCCCGTCCAAGTGAGCAAACCACTGGGGGTAACCCACGGCGCGGAGGGCCGGCAGCGCCGGAGACAAATCACCCCGGGCACGCAGCGCCGCCGCTTCCTGGAGCCAGCCCGCCGCGATCATGGCGTCAAAGCGCGTCTCGATGCGGGCGTGGAGCGCCGCCCGATCCTCGGGCCAAAGACCAAAGCACTGAAGGGAAAAGCCATCCTCCTCCAAGGGCCGCACCACGGGGCGATCCCAGAGCACGCTCGCCCGCTCCCCGCTGGCGTCCATGATCTCCAGGGCCCGGAGCACGCGTCGAGGGTTCTTCAAATCAACGCGCCGAGCGGCCTCCGGATCCTGAGCCTTAAGGGTTTCGATGAGCGACGAGAGCCCCTCCGTGGCCAGCCGTTCCTCGAGGGCTGCGCGGTAGGCGGGGCGGGCCTCGGGCAATTCCGCGAGCCCCTCCTGCAAAGCGCGGAAATAGAGCATGGTCCCGCCCACGAGCAGGGGGATGCGCCCAGCTTCCCGAGCGCGCGCCATGGCGGCCCGGGCGTCGGCGAGGAAATCGGCGGCGGAGTAGGAGTCCGCGGGGTCACGAATATCGATGAGCTCATGGGGATAGGCGGCCAGCTCCGCCGCCGTGGGCTGGGCCGCACCGATGGCCAGGCCACGATAAACCAGGGTGGCGTCCACGCTGATGAGGTGCACCGGGTAGCGATCGGCCAGGGCGAAGGCGAGGGCCGTTTTCCCCGAAGCGGTGGGCCCCAGAAGGGCGACAGCGGGCCAGGCCACGCTAGCGCCCCCGAAGGAAGAGGCGATCGAGCTCCGGCAGGCTTAAGGCCGTCCAGGTGGGGCGACCGTGATTACATTGGCCACTGCGCTCCGTGTGCTCCATGGAGCGGAGCAGGGCGTTCATCTCGGCGAGGGTGAGCGCGCGATTCGCCCGTACGCTGCCGTGGCACGCCATGGTGGACAGGAGCGCATCCTCCGCGGCCTGCACCCGCGCACTGCTGCCCTCCGCTTGAAGATCGGCGAGCACATCCCGCAGCAGTTGCTCCACGTTGGCCTCCGCCAAAAGCGCCGGCACCTCCCGCACGAGCAGCTGCCCCGGGGCGACGCGATCGACCCGAAGCCCCAACGCTTCCAGGGCCCCCCGCGCCTCCTCGGCGCGATCCGCTTCCCCCTCGCTCACGGCCACGGCCACGGGCACAAGCAGGCGCTGGCTTCGCACCCCCTCGGCCTCCCGGCCCCGCTTTAAGCCCTCGTAGGTAATGCGCTCGTGGGCCGCGTGCATATCCACGAGGATCAGCCCGTCTTCGTTCTGGGCCAGAATGTAAATGCCGTGGAGCTGGGCCAGGGCGTAGCCCAGGGGCGGTGGCCCCGCCTCCGATTCCGGGGGCAGGGTCGGCGCGCTGGCCGCAGGACCGCTCGCCAAAGAACCGCTCGCCGCTGGCGGAAAAGCGCCCGTCGGCTCAGCGCCGGCGCTGGCTAAGCGCTCGTAAAGGGCAAGGGTGGCGCCGGAGGCCCGGGCCGACGATCCAAACGCCAGCGCGCCCTGGGGCCGGGGGGCAAAGGCCGCCGGCGCCGAAGCCAGGGCCTCGCTTTGTAAGCCCGCGCTCTCCGTATCCGGGGCGGGGGCGCCAAACACGCTGCGCTTGGCCGCGAGGCGGTGCTCCGGGCGCATATCGCTAATGGCGCGCTTTAAGGTCCCGAAGAGGAAATCGTGAACCTGGCGCTGCTCGCGGAAGCGCACCTCGTGCTTGGTGGGATGGACATTCACGTCCACCGCGTCCGGGGGCAGGTCCAGGAAGAGCACGAACGCCGGGTGGCGGCCGTGGTACAGCACGTCGCTATAGGCCTGACGCACGGCGTGGGCGATGACCCGATCCTTCACCGCCCGGCCATTGACGAAAAAGTACTGGAGATCGGCCTGGCTTCGGGAAAAGGTGGGCTCGGCCACCCAGCCGTGGAGCCGCAGCCCATCCCGGCTGCCGTCCAAAGCGAAGGCCGCGGCCAGGAACGCCTCGCCGCAGATAGCGCCGACCCGCTCGAGCTGCCGCTCCCCCGTTACGGCGGGAAAATGGCGGACCGCCTTCCCCGGCGTGTGCAGGGCGAAGGTGACCTCCGGGTGGGCCAGGGCCAAGCGCCGGAGCACCTCTTCGATCCGGGTGCTTTCCGTGCGCTCCGTGCGGAGAAATTTTCGCCGCGCGGGAGTGTTAAAGAAGAGGTCTTCCACATCGACGGTGGTGCCCACGGGGTGCGCCGCGGGGTAGCAATCGACGTTCTCGGCGTGCCCATTCACCACGAGGCGCCAGCCTTCCTCCGCGTCGCGATGGCGG
>JAUILI010000107.1 GCA_030433075.1 Gammaproteobacteria bacterium
CCATGTGATCACGACGGATCCGGCGCGCATTCCGGGCCTTTCCGCCGAGGAACGGGCCCTGCTCGAAGGCCGCATCATGGTGTGCAAGCGCCTGCCCGTGGTCCCCGTAGAGTGCGTGGCCCGGGGCTACCTGGCCGGGTCCGGCTGGGCGGAGTATCAGCGCGATGGGGCCGTCTGTGGCCACCGCCTTCCCGAGGGGCTGCGCAACGGCGATCGGCTCCCCCACTCGATCTTTACCCCGGCCCACAAGGTGGACGCGGGGCACGACGAAAACATCGATTTTGCGACCCTTGAGCATACCGTTGGCCCGGAGCTGGCGGAGGCCCTCGCCCAGGCGACGCTTATGCTCTACGAGGAAGCGAGCCGCTATGCGGCGTCTCGGGGGCTGATTTTGGCCGATACGAAGTTCGAGTTTGGCCTCGACGGCAAGGGCGATTTGGTGCTCATTGACGAGGTGCTCACCCCCGATTCCTCGCGTTTCTGGCCCGCCGACGGCTGGACCCCGGGGCAGCCCCAGGCCAGCTTCGACAAGCAGTTCATTCGCGATTACCTGGAAACCCTGGTGGCCGAAGGGGCCTGGGACCGGCAGCCACCCGGGCCCCTGCTCCCCGACGCCGTGCTGCAGCAAACCCTCGATCGCTATCTCGATGCCTACGCCCGGCTTACCGGGCATCGCCTCCGCTTCGTCTAACGGTCGGGCCTAGCCCCCGAGTTCGGGAAAGACAGCGACGAGGGCGTGGAGGGGCGCCATGATCCGGGGCACCTCTCCATTCGGGCTTTTTCCCAGCCTCAGGGCGAGCACGTCCCGGGCGGGATCGCACAGGATGCGTTGCCCTTCATAGCCGCTGGCGTAGAAGCGCCGAGGATCGGCCGGGTCAATCCACCAGTGCAGGCCGTAGCCTTCCTCCGCGGTCAGCGTGGTGGGGGTGCGGGCGCCATCGACCCAGCTTTCCTCAAGCAGGGGACGATCTTCCCAGCACCCGCCCCGCAGGTAGAGCAGGCCGAAGCGCGCGAAGTCCTCCGCCGTGCAGAAACAGAAGCTCGAGGCTTTCCACAGCCCCGTGCCGTCCACCTTGGGCACGGCGCCGGTGATGCCCAGGGGGGCGAAGAGGTCCTGCTGGAGCCGGGCTAGAAGCGCCCCTTCCTCGCCAAGGCGGTTGGCCAGAATCCGGGCAATCAGGTTGGTGGTGCCGCTGGAGTAGCTGAAGGTGCTGCCCGGGGCGTGGAGCAGGGGCTTGGCCGCTGCATAGGCGGCAACATCGTCCTTCCCCGCCCCCCAGAGCATTTCGATGACGTCGGAGACCGTGCCGTCTTCGTAATCTTCCCGAAACTCGAGGCCGCTGCGCATGGCGAAGAGCTGGCGCAGGGTGATGGCCGCGCGCGAGTCCCCAGCCCAGGCCGGAAGGCCCGTGGGGGCATCGAGGTCGATGAGCCCCTCCCGGTCCATCAGGCCCGCCACGGCGTGGAGCTGGCTCTTGGCCATGGACCAGGAAGCCAGGGTGCTCTCCGCCGTGGCGCCGTCCCCATAGTGCTCGGCCACAAGGCGCCCCCGATGTACGACGAGCACCGCGTAGCACTCGCCGTCCGCGGGCCCGGGTTGGGTAAGGGCCTTAAAGGCGCGCTGATAGGCGTCCCGATCGAGGCCCTCGGGCAGGGACCCCCGGGGCCAGGCCTGGGTGGGCCAGGGGCAGGTGGGGTCCTGGGGCGGAAAGGGGCGTAGGATCATGGTGTGCTCCGGTCGTTATACGCCCAGTGTCCCCAGCACGGCTTCGAGGCGCAATGGTCCTCAGGGCTTCTGAAGGCGCCCCTAAGCGGGTTCAAAATGTTCCCGATTCCCGCCGAAG
This sequence comes from Gammaproteobacteria bacterium, assembly GCA_030433075.1. GTDB lineage: Bacteria > Pseudomonadota > Gammaproteobacteria > Pseudomonadales > Azotimanducaceae > Salivita. The sequence continues at coordinate 1,845 of JAUILI010000107.1, forward strand.
CGCGTTTCGAGGCCCGCGGCAAGGGTGTCGCTTACCGTTCGCAGGAGAACCCGCTGCCGGGCGCTGGGCCGGGCCACCACCCAAATGGGCAGGCTTTGCTGTTCCTCATCGGTGCCAAGGGCGAGGCGCTGAAGACGGCTGTCCTCGTCCCCGAGGTGTCGGGGCAGGGCGACGATGCCCCAGCCCGCCGCCGCTGCGGCAGCCCGGGCGCTGAGGGCGTCGGAGCGGAAGGCGATGCGGCTCGGAGGAATGAGTCCGCCGAGGGACTTCAAGGCCGCGGTAAAGCGCTGCTCCGAGACCCCATCGATATACCAATGCTCGTCGTAGCTATCCCGGGTGGGGGTGCCCATGCGATCGAGGTAGGCAGGACTGGCATAGGCGGCCAGGGGCAGGCCGCCGACCCGCCGGCAGAGCAGCTCCTGTTGCACCGGGCGCAGGTGGCGCAGGGCGATATCCGCGTCTCCCTCCAGCAGGTTCAAGGCCTCGGCGCTGACGATGAGCTCAAAGACCCGCTGCCGTTTCCCCGTAAAGTCCTGGAGCCCGGAAAGGAGGGTAGGGGCGAGGTCCGCTAGGAGCTCGGCGACGGTGATGCGGACCACGCCGTCCGGGGTATTTCGCGCCGTTTCCGCCACGGCCAGAAACTGCGCCGCTTCCTCCCCCATGGCCTGGCTGACGGAGGCCAGCCGGCGCCCAAGATCGTTCAAGGCCAGCCCCGTGCTGGTCCGGTCGAAGAGGGTCTGGCCCAGCTGCTCCTCCAGCTGCTGGATATGCCGGGCGACCGTGGGGTGGGCGAGGCCGAGGTGCTTGGCGGCGCGACCAAGCCCCCCTTCCCGGGCGACGGCTTCAAAGCTGCGTAGCAGGTTCCAATCGAGGTTAGCGAGGCCGGGCATGGAGTTCTCCGCACGATCTTGGGGCGTGGGGCGGTTTAAGGGCTTTTCTGTGTTACATTTATGAACATTATGCAGGTTACCCTGCATAAAAATGAGAAACCCATTCTACGTTACTTAGGTTCCCACGCAAGCTCCTCATTGTTACCTTAGGTAACGAGTTCAGGGCCCCACCTCCCCCACACCCCTGAACCTTTTTGGAGTCCCATCATGAAAGCGGTAACGACCCTCATTTCGGCAGCTCTTCTCACCAGCGCCCTCTCCGCGGAAGCTCGCCTAAGCTCTCCCGCCGAGTCCCGCGGCTACGCCGCGTGCTTCGACGCCGCCGCGGAAGCCCTTCCCGGTCTCGTGGCGAAGCGCGACTACTTCATCTCCAAGTCTGATGAAGGCAATACCTACTTCATCAACGGTACGGCGTGGCAGGGCGATGCCCGCACGGACGTTCGGGTGTACTGCGAAACGGCCCCCAACGGCCGCAAGCTGAGCAACGTCCGGACCTCCGAAGGTCGCTTTGCCCTGGCCAACGGTATGGCCACGGACACCATCGCCGCCAAGTAAGTTTTTCCCTCCTCCCCTCTGCGGGGCGCTCGCATTGCTGCGCCCCGCTTTTTTTTGCCCATGCTAGGCTCGTCCCCCCATGGCGAGGGGATCGGCTTTGTTCACCGCAGCTAAACCCATCGAAACCGCTCAGGCGACGCCCCACGACGGGCTCCTCGATCGCCTGCAGCGGCATCTGCTTCGCCTGCCCACGGCGCCCGTGGCGGCCCATACCCAGGCGGCCTTCGAGGCGTTGCAGCGCGAACTGGGCCCGACCCCTGGGGCCCTAATCTTTGACTCGGGCTGCGGCACCGGGGAAAGCACCCGAAATCTCGCGGAGCGCCATCCCGAGGCCTGGGTGGTGGGGGTGGACAAATCCGCCGATCGGCTCGGCCGGCACCGGTCAGCCCTCCCCGCGAACGCGCGCCTCCTTCGGGCGGAGCTCGGGGATTTTTGGCGCTGCGCCGTGGCCGCGGGTTGGCGCCTCAAAGCCCACTACCTGCCCTATCCCAATCCCTGGCCCAAGGCACGCCATTACAAGCGCCGCTGGCCCGCCCATCCCGCCTTTCCCTGGCTGCTGGGGCTCGGTGGGGACCTCGAGGTCCGGAGCAACTGGCGTTTGTATCTTGAGGAGTGGCAGGTCGTACTTGCGAGCCTTGAGATTCCGAGCACCCTGGCCCCCCTGCCGGCGGATAGCGCACCGCCCTTAAGCCCCTTCGAAGCCAAGTATTTGGCCAGCGGCCACGCCTGCTACGCCCTTCGCGCAGCGCTGGGTGCGGGGGGCGTCCCGGCCCCCAGCTGGTCCGCATACCAAGCCCGCTGCGAAGCGCCCGAGGTGTTCAGTCGCCCGGTTCTGGCAGCCATCCTCGCCGCTCTGCCTGCTGCGCACCCGCAGCGGGAGCCCCTCGCCGAGGCCCTAGCGGCGGCTCCCCTACGTAAGCCCGCGGGCCACCGGGGCGGCGAAGCCTCGGATTTTCTTTCCTGCGATCTGGGCCCCGGGGGGCGGGAGGTGCTTATGCAAGCGCTTGAGCAGGCCCTTGAGCAGGGTGGGGAAGGGGGCGATGATCCAGCCCTAACGCTCGCGCTGCGGGCCCTTCGTTCCCGCTAAAAGGAGCCGTCCGTGACCGACACCCTGCCGCCCCTTCTCGAGGGCGTTCGCATCCTCGATCTGTCCGCCGTCATTTCCGGCCCCCTGGCCACGGGGCTCATGGCCGATCAGGGGGCGGAGGTGTGGAAGGTGGAAAGCCTTGCGGGCGGGGACATGACCCGAGCCCTTGGGGCCCAGTATCGGGGCCTCACGGCCATGTTCGCTACCGTGAACCGAAATAAGAAGAGCATCGCCCTCGATCTGAAGGATCCCCGGGGCCGGGACGCCCTGCTGGCGCTGGCGGCCCAGTGCGATGTGTTTGTAGAGAACTTCCGCCCTGGGGCTGCGGCCCGCCTCGGTCTCGACTATGAAGCCATCAAGGCCGTGCGCCCGGAGGTGATTTACCTATCCATTTCCGGCTTCGGCCCCGAGGGCCCCTACACCAAGCGCCGCGTTTACGATCCTGTAATTCAGGCCGTATCGGGGCTCGCCGAGGCTCAGGGGGGCGCGGAGCCGAGCCTCATGCGCACCCTCGTATGTGACAAGGTGACGGCCCTCACCGCGGCCCAGGCCTTAAGCGCGGCACTTTTTGCCCGGGCCCAGGGCAAGGGTGGGCGGCGCCTGTCCCTGTCCATGCTTGATGCGGCGCTCTACTTCAATTGGTCCGATCTGTTCTGGAACCACACCTTCCTGAGCCCGGAGGCCGAGGCCCATCCCGAGCTTGCCGACACCTTTGGCATTTCCCGCACCGCCGATGGGCATCTCTGCGCCATTGTCGGCGCCGGCGTGGATTTCTCGGACTTCACCACGGAAGGGGCCATGGCCGCCCTCGATGAGTACGACATTCCCTGCGCCCCCGCCCTGCCGCGCGCCGCCGTTCCCGACGATCCTCAGGTGCAGGCGTCGGAAAGCCTGGTACCCCACGAGCACCCGGTCGCCGGTCCCATGCGTCAGCCCCGTCCCCCGGTGCGCGATGGAGCGCCGCTGCGCCTGGCGCCGGCGCCGCTCCTAGGTGCCGACACGGAAGCCGTGCTGGCAGAAGCGGGCCTCAGCGCTGAGGCCATTGCGGCCCTCCGCGCCGCGGGGGTGGCCCGATGAGTATTCATAGCGTTGCCGTGTACTGCGGCTTTCGCCTGGGCGCCTCTCCCGCCTACGGCTCAGCCGCCGATGCCCTTGGGGCGGGCCTGGCCGCAGCCGGCGTGACCCTCGTTTATGGCGGGGGCGGGCAGGGCATGATGCGCCGGGTAGCGGACGCCGCCCTGGACGCCGGGGGCGCCGTGGTGGGGGTAATCCCTGAAGATCTGGTGGAGCGGGAACAGGCTCACAGCGGGCTGTCCATCGATGGCGGCGCCTCCCGCCTCGAGGTGGTGGCCGATATGCACGAGCGCAAGGCGCGCATGCTGGGCCTCGCCGATGCCGTTGCCGTGCTGCCCGGGGGCTTCGGCACCCTAGATGAGCTCTTCGAAGTGCTCACCTGGGCCCAGCTGGGCATCCACGCCAAGCCCTGTGGCATGATTAACGCCGAGGGATATTTTGATCACCTGCTCGCCTTTCTCGATCACGCGGAGGGGGAGGGGTATGTTCGGCCCGCCGATCGCGCCCGCATCACCGTGGCGCCCAGCGCCCCGGCGCTGCTGACGGCCTGGGCCCTGGGAGAAACGCCATGAGTGAAGCGAACACCGTAGTGAAAGCGTTCATGGAGGCCTTCAACGCCATGGACATCGACGCCATCGTCGGCGCCTTCACGGACGATGCGGTGTACCACAACATGCCTGGTCCCCCGGTATCCGGACGCCCGGCCATCGAGGCCGTCATCCGTGGTTATCTGGGCCTTGCGTCGGAAATGGATTGGCAGATTGCCTACCAAGCGGAGGTCGCCCCGGGGGTGGTCTTAAACGAGCGCCTCGATCGCTTCAAGCTGGCCAAGGGCTGGCTCGAACTGCCGGTTATGGGGGCCTTCGAGGTGGTGGACGGCAAGATCGCTTGCTGGCGGGACTACTTCGATATGGCGGATTTTCAGCGCCAGCTTGCGGCCCAGCAGGGTGAGGGGTAGGCCGAGACTTCACGGGTTTTTGAGGGAGGGATGACGATGACGGAACTGGTCACGATTACGGTGGAAGACGGCGTCGCCGACGTACGGTTGAATCGGGCGGATAAGTACAACGCCCTGTCCCCGGAAATGTTCGCGGCAATCACGGAAGCGGGGGAGAAGGTGGCGTCCCTGCCCGGGGTGCGCGTGGTGGTGCTGTCCGGGGAAGGCCGCGGCTTCTGTGCCGGCCTCGATTTCTCCAGCTTCAAGGGCATGGGCGACCGGGAGCGGAAGCCCGGCGCGGAAGCGACGGTGGGCGCGGCCACGAGTGCGGAGTTGCCGGAGAATCACGCCCAGCGCCCGGGTATGGTCTGGAAGCGCTGCCCGGTCCCGGTAATCTGCGCCCTCCACGGCGTGGCCTTTGGCGGCGGGCTTCAGGTGGCCCTGGGCGCGGATATCCGCATCGCGGCGCCCGATGCCAAGCTGTCGGTGATGGAAATCAAGTGGGGCCTGGTCCCGGACATGGGCCTCACGCAAACGGTGCGCGACCTCATCCGCCTCGACGTGCTGAAGGAGCTCACCTTCACGGGCCGTGTGCTGTCTGGGAAGGAAGCGGCGGAACTCGGGCTTGTGACCCGGGTGGCCGACGACCCCCGGGCTGAGGCCCTGGCCCTGGCGCGGGAAATCGCGGGCAAGAGCCCGGATGCCATTCGCGCCGGAAAGAGACTGTT
>JAUILI010000108.1 GCA_030433075.1 Gammaproteobacteria bacterium
CGGCTGGCAAAAGGAACGGATGGAGAACTTCAACATCCTGACCTCCGGGGGCATCGTGGAGCAGGATTTGGTGATGGATGGCTGGACCGAGATCATCCGCAACCTCATCTCCATGGCGAATTTCCGCGGCACGGCCATTCCCCGGGAAGAGGTGCCCCGGCTCATGGAGCTGGCGGATTTCCAGAAGATGAACGCCATCCGGGCCCGGGTGGACGCGATCGTGGAAGATCCCGCCACCGCGGAGGCGCTCAAGCCCTGGTATCGCCAGTTCTGCAAGCGCCCCTGCTTCCACGACGAGTACCTACCGACCTTCAATCGCCCGAACGTCCACCTCATCGACACCCAGGGCCAGGGGGTCGAGCGCATCACGGAGACGGGGGTGGTCGCCAACGGCGTGGAAACCCCCGTGGACTGCATCATCTTCGCCACGGGCTTCGAGGTGGGCACGGCCTTCACCCATCGGGCAGGCTACGACGTCACCGGGCGCGGCCTTAAGCTGTCGGAAGCCTGGGCCGAGGGGATGCGCTCCCTCCATGGGCTACTGGTCCATGGCTTCCCGAATTTGATGATTACTTCGAACGCCCAATCGGGCTTCACCACCAACTTCCCGCACGCGATGGATGAGCGGGCTCAGCACATGGCCTACCTACTGCACGGGCTGAAGGCGCGGAGCGCGCAGATCATAGAAGCCACGGAGGCTGGGCAGGACGCTTGGGTGGACACGATGCTGAAGGCCTCCCGGGCGAGCGAAAGCTTCCAGGCCGAGTGCACCCCGGGCTACTACAACAACGAGGGCAAGCCGAATCCCCTGAGCGTGCAGAACGGTAGCTACGGCCGGGGGCCCGTGCGCTTCTTCCAGCTGCTTGAAGGCTGGCGGGATGCCGGGACCTTCGAGGGGCTAGAGTTTCGCTAGCGATAGGTTCTGACTATGGAAATTATCTGAACAATCGATTTCTAATTGGAATAACGTTATAGCTTAATGATCTCACCGGGGCGCGACGCCCCCTTAGCCGTTCAAGGAGATACACCATGGCTATCCGCATTGGGGAAACGATTCCGAACCTCACCCTGCCCACGGACGAAGGCACCTTCGCCCTCCACGACTGGATTGGCGACCAGTGGGCCATCATCTTCAGCCACCCGAAGGATTTCACCCCCGTGTGCACCACGGAATTCGGCGCCGTGGCCCAGCTGGCCGAGGCCTTCGCCGCCCGCAACACCCGCGTGCTCGGCCTCTCCGTCGACGGCGTGGAAGAGCACAAGGCCTGGAAGGCCGACATCGAGGCCTACGCCGGCGCCCCAGCCACCTTCCCGATCATCGCCGACGAAGATCTCGCGGTCTCCAAGGCCCTGGACATGCTGCCTGCCGACGCCTATCTGCCCGACGGCCGTACGGCAGCGGACTCCGCCAGCGTTCGCGTGGTGTTTGTCATCAGCCCGGATAAGAAGCTCCAGCTTTCCATGAGCTATCCCATGTCCGTGGGGCGGAACTTCGCGGAAGTGCTGCGGGCCCTCGACGCCCTGCAGGCCACCTACGGCGTCCCGCTGGCTACGCCGGCGAACTGGATGCCCGGGGACGAGGTGATCGTGGCCCTGAGCTTGAACGATGAAGAGGCGAAGGCGCGCTTCGGGGAGCTCACCTGCCCCCTGCCCTACCTTCGCAAAGCCGCGCAGCCGAAGGGCTAGGTAAGACCCAGGTGCCGGCCCCGAGGGGCCGGCACCTGGCCTATAATCGGGCCCGAGCGTACGGATGTCCCCACCACGCTAGGAGCCCCCCATGCCCGCTCGCATCCTCCTTTTCCGCTGCCTGGCCCTGGCCACGCTGCTGTGCCTCACCAACATCGCCCTTGCTCAACCGGGTCCCCCCCAGGGCTGGCAAAGGGAATTGGGCCTCGGCGCCATCCTGAACCCCGAACGCCCCGGCAGCGACAGCTACCAGTTTCGCCCCATTCCCCTCTTTGATTTTCGCTATCTTGATGAGCGCGGCGTCCGCCACTTCGCGAACGTACCGCAAGGCCTCGGCACTTACCTATACCGCGGCCAAAGTAAGATCGGTGTGGCCCTCGCCCCAGGCTTTGGCACCCGTGACGATGCCCCCGGGCTCGAGGAGATCGGCGTCGCCACGGAAGCGCGGGTATTCTGGGAGCGAGACCGGGGGCTCTGGCGTCTGAGTGCTACCGCGGCAGCAGACCTGGGTACCGGGCACGAAGGCGCCTACCTGGATCTAGGGCTTGCCCGCCGAGGGCGCCTCGGGCCCCAGGGTTTCTGGAGCCTTGGGCCCAGCCTTCGCGTCGTCGACGCGGCCTATGCGCGCGCCCAGTACGGGATTCGCCCCCGTGAAGCGACCCCCGCGGGCCTTCCGGCCTTTGAGGCGGGCTCGGGTCTCGAGCAAGTGGCCATGAGTGCGGTGCTGCGTAAACCCCTAGCGAGGAAGTGGTCCTGGACCGCCGTTGCGCGGGTGGCCTATCTCACTGGAGATCGCGCCGACAGCCCGCTGGTAGACAGCCCCGTGCAAGGCTTTCTGCTGCTGGGAGTCACCAGAGCGTTCTAAAGGGGCGGGAAAAATGGTGGGCCGTGATGGATTCGAACCATCGACCAAGTGGTTAAAAGCCACCTGCTCTACCGCTGAGCTAACGGCCCGGAGCGATTGGCCGCACGAGGATGTGCGGCGAGGGGCGCATTATAGACATCTCGGCCCCGATGACAATGGTCCCTAGCGGTAGGGTGTGGGGTCTGCGACCCCCGCTGCCGCAAAGCCTTCCCGACGCAGGCGGCAGCTATCGCAGCGACCGCAGGCCAGCCCGGCCTCCGTGGCTTGGTAGCACGACACGGTCATGTGGTAGGGCACGCCCAGCTCCGTCCCCCAGCGAATGATCTCTGCCTTTGTCAGCATGAGTAGGGGCGCATGGACCTTAAAGGCCCCGGACTCGACCCCCACCTTCGTGGCTAGGTTCGCCAGGGCCTCAAAGGCATCGATGAAGGCGGGCCGGCAATCGGGGTAGCCGGAATAATCGACGGCGTTCACCCCCAGGGCGAGGTCCGTGGCCCCGAGGGCTTCGGCCATGCCCAGGGCATGGGCCAGGAAGATGGTGTTCCGCGCCGGCACGTAGGTAATGGGGATGCCCTCCGTGGGGCTTTCGGGCACGGCGAGGTCGTCGTCGGTAAGGGCCGAGCCGGAAAAGGCCCCGGCATCGAGGCGAATGATCCGGAAGCTTTCCGCCCCCTGGGCCTCGGCAACCCGAGCCGCCGCGAAGAGCTCCGCGCGATGCTTTTGGCCATAGTCGAAGGCAATGGCGTGACAGGCGTAGCCCGCGCTTTTCGCCGCCGCCAGCACCGTGGCCGAATCCAGCCCTCCGGAGAGCAGGACCACCGCGGGCCGTCCCTCTCCCGGCGCTAGGGGGCCGCTTCGCTCCCGCTGCTCCGCCATGATCCTCTCCTAAACGCCGGGGCGATCGCCCCAAATGATCTTGTGCAGCTGAAGCTGCATGCGCACGGGCAGGCGATCCTCGAGGATCCAGCCCGCGAGCGTGTCCGGGGCCAGCACGCCCGTGCTCGGGGAGAACAGCACCTCCCCCACTCGCTCAGCGAGGGCCAGGGATTCCAGCTTCAGCCGCGCCCATTCGTAGTCCGCGCGATCGCACAGCACGAACTTCACCTGATCTGTGGGCTTGAGTTCCGGGATGTTCTCCCAAAGATTCCGGCTCACTTCGCCGGAGCCCGGGGTTTTCAGATCGAGCACCACGCTCACCCGCGCATCGAGCCCCGCAATGGGTAGGGCGCCGCTCGTTTCCAGAGAAACCTCCGGCGCCGTGGGCAGATCGCATAGGGCCGTCAGAAGCGCCACGCAGCCGGGCTGGGCCAGGGGCTCCCCCCCGGTCACGGTGATAAAGCGCGGCGCGTACTGGGCGACCTCTTCAAGAATGGCCTCAAAGGTGCGGCTTTCTCCGCCGGAAAAGGCGTAAGCCGTATCACAGTAGCCACAACGCAGGGGGCAGCCCGTAAGGCGCACGAACACCGTGGGGCGGCCCGCGGTGCGTGCTTCCCCCTGCAGGGAATGGAAAATCTCCGTGATCCGGAGCGTAGGGGACGCCTTCGCCTGCACGCTTAGGCGCCGCGACGGTCGAGGTAGCTTTGCGTTAAGCGCGCCGCTGCGCTGTCGGGGTGCTCCGCGAGGACGCGCTGGAAGTAGCGCGTGGCATCACTCGCAACGCCGAGCTGGTCGTAAACCACCCCAAGCTTGTAGAGCGCGTCAGGGACCTTCGGGTGCTCGGGCCACAGGGAAACCACCTGCACGAAGGCCTGGCGAGAGGCTTCGAGATCCGGGTTGGCCAGGGCGAGGTGAAGCTCCCCAAGCCAGTACCAGGCGTTGGGGATGTAGGTGCCTGCGGGGTAGGCCTCGATAAACGCCTGGAAGGCGGGGATGGCGTCCGCAAAGCGCTTATCCCGAGTCAGGGCGAAGGCGGCCTCGTAGGCTTCCCGTTCGTTGCCGGAAACCGGGACTGCCGTGCTGGGGGTTTCCGCCACCGGGGCCGAGGGCGCCGCCGGCGTGGCGGGCGCAAGCCCGGAGAGGCGGGCGACCCGACGGTCTAGATCGATGTAGCGATCGCGCTGCGCCGCTTCAAGGCGCTCCAGCGCCTTCGCCTGGGTTTCCACCAGCCCGCGGAGCATCATGACTTCCGCTTGGAGCGCCTGCAGCTGCTCAAAAACTACCCCCGGGGAGGCCGCGGCAGCCGGTGCTTCAGGCGTCTCAAGGATCAGCTCCGGGGCCTGGTAGGGCACGCCATCGACCACCGCAGGCCTCGGGGCTTTCGGAGCGGGACGACTCAGGCTAGGCGTGGCGTCTTCCACCGGAGCCACGGCGGCGTGGCTCAGGGAAGCGGAAAGAAGAGCGCCGCCCAGGGCGGCGCGCAGCAGGGTGTTCATCGCTTAGTACGCGAGCTCCACGCGACGATTCTTCGACCAGGCGGACTCGGTGGAACGGGGATCCACGGGGCGCTCCTCCCCGTAGCTCACGATGCGCAGCTGGCTGCTGGCCACGCCCATGGACTGGAGGTAGTCCCGGACCGCCGAGGCCCGGCGCTCCCCGAGGGCGAGGTTGTATTCCCGGGTGCCGCGCTCGTCGGCGTGGCCCTGGATGGTGATGCGAACGCTGCCGTTCTCCTTCAGATACTCCGCGTGCTCGGCGAGGAGTGCCCGGGCCCGGGGCTTAAGCTCCGTGCGATCGAATTCAAAGTAGAACACGTAGCCAATGGGCCGACCGGAGGCGTCCAGCGGGAACCCTTCATCGTTCGTGACCGGGCGCGGCGCCGGGGTCACCATGGGCGGAGCGGCGGGAGCCGTTTCCACCGGGGCCTGCACCTCCGGTTCCGGGGCGACTTCTGCCTCCCCCGTGCTTTGGCAACCCGCCAGCACCAGGGCCGCGAGCAGGCTGAGGAGAAGGGTCCGCAAGGACATACGATTCATGTCGAGCTCCTAAGGGGTTGTCCTAGCAAAAGAATTTGGCTCACAGGAACGGGGACCAGGCTGGTTCGCGCACATCCCCCTCCGTTGACGGTAGACGATACTTCACTCTGCCATCAATCGAAACTACGGCGAGTATACCGCGCCCATTGCTTCGGGTCGCGTATATCGCCATGGAGCCATTGGGCGCCACGCTCGGCGACTCGTCAAGGCTTGTTTCCGTCAGGATCTGCACCGTACCCCGTTCGAGGTCCTGGGTGGCGATGTGGAAGATCCCGTCCTGGCGATGAACGAAGATCAAATAGCGTCCATCGGCAAGCATGCGGGCCCGGGCGTTGTAATCCCCCACGAAGGTCAGTCGTTCAATGGCCCGGGAGCGCACGTTCATCTTGTATATCTGAGGTCCCCCACCCCGATTCGAGGTGAACAGCACCGCCTCGCCATCGGCAGTCCAGCTCGGCTCCGTATCAATCGCAAAATGGCGCGTGAGCTGACGTAATTTGCGAGTTTCGAGGTCGAGGACAAAGATATCGGGGTTCCCCCCGGCCGACAGCACCAGCGCTAACTGCTTGCCGTCCGGGGAAAAAACCGGCGAGCCGTTCAATCCTTCGAAATCTGTCAGCTTCTCTCGACGCCCGGTGGCGATCTCCTGAAGGTAGATCGCCGGCTTCCCCGTTTCGAAGGACACATACACCACCGTCTGACCGTCAGGGGACCAACTGGCGGACAGGATGGGCTCCCGGGACTTCAGCAGCGTTTGCGCGTTAGCCCCATCGGCGTCCGCCATTTCTAGGCGAAAGGTCTCCGCTTCCGTGGCGATGTTTTGTGCGACCACGTACAACAGGCGGGTAGAGAAGGCACCGGGGATGCCGGTGAGCTGCTCGTAGGCCCGGTCGCTAATGCGATGGGCTAGCGCTCGGAGCTGCCCCGCCGGCGCCTCGAGGGTTTCGTCAAAGAGCAGGCGCTCGGCGAACACGTCAAAGAGCGCATAGCGCGCCTCCAAGCCGGACTCCGTGGGCCGGACGGACCCGAGCAGGACGTAGGCAATGCCCTGCACCCGCCAGTCCCGCACGTAGAGATCCTCCGGGCGGCTCGGCAGGCTGAGCATGTCCTCCGGGGCCGTCATGGCGAACTGCCCACTGCGCGCGAGATCGAAACGAATAATCTTGCCCAGATCCTCCGGAGGCCGGCCCCGCCCCTGCCAGGCAAAGGGCACCACGGCCACGGGCACGGGGGCGTCGACCCCCTGGGTGATTTCAATAGCCAACTCCCCCCGGGCCGAAGAGCCCAGCGCCAGGGCGACACATAGAAGCAGCAGGGAGAGGGGACGTCGTCCCGAAAAGGCCAGCACCATCAGTACCTCAAATCGTTGGGAGAGAAGGTCACGGTTACGGAGCGAAAATAGGCATCAAACACCGCCGGGTCCTCCGGGACCTGGAAAGGCGCGGCGCGGCGCACGGCCAGCTCCGCGGAGCGATCAAACGCCGCGTTTCCGCTCGACCGCACCAAGGTAACACTCACCAGCTCCCCCGTGGG
>JAUILI010000109.1 GCA_030433075.1 Gammaproteobacteria bacterium
AGTCGGAGCTGTTCCTGGTAGAGGGTGACTCCGCAGGGGGCTCCGCAAAGCAGGGCCGGGACCGCCGCGCCCAAGCGATATTGCCCTTGAAGGGTAAGATTCTGAATGTGGAGAAGGCCCGCTTCGACAAGATGCTGTCGAGCCAGGAGGTGGGCACCCTGATCACTGCCCTTGGTTGCGGTATTGGTCGCGATGAGTTCAGCCTTGAAAAGCTGCGTTACCACCAAGTCATCATTATGACCGATGCCGACGTGGACGGTTCCCATATCCGAACGCTGCTGCTCACCTTCTTTTTCCGCCAGATGCCCGAGCTCATTACCTCGGGACATATCTACATTGCCCAACCCCCGCTGTATAAGGTGAAGAAGGGCAAGCAAGAACAGTACGTGAAAGACGATGACGCGCTGACGGCCTACCTCACGGGGCAGGCCCTCGACGGGGCAGCGCTTTACCCTGACGAAGGTACCCCGCCCATTACCGGGGAGGGGCTCGAGCAACTGGTGCACGCCTATCAAGCGGTGGAGAAGCGTCTGCAGCGCCTCTCCCGAACCTACCCTGAGGTCATTACTCGAGCCATGATCTGGGTGCCCGCCCCGGACGAGGGGGGCTGGGCGGAGGAGGCGGTGGTTCAGGCCTTCTGCGACGGTTTGCAGGCTCGCCTTGCGGAGGACGGGGACGACGGCGCTGAGTATCACGTCACCCTACGCTTTGACGCGGAGCGCAGCCGCTACGTTCCTCAGGTGGAAGTTCGCGAGCATGGTCTGAGTAAGCCCGTGAACTTCTCCGTCGATTTCTTCCAGTCGGGGGATTTCCGCGCCGTTGTCGAACTCGGGAAAGCTCTTCAAGGTCTTCTGGGCCCCGGGGCGCGCATCGGTCGCGGAGAGCGCTCCGCCCCCGTAGCCCGCTTCGAGGAAGCGCTTGCGTGGCTAATGAAGGACTCCCGCCGCGGTCAGGATATCCAGCGCTACAAGGGCCTCGGGGAGATGAACCCGGAGCAGCTCTGGGAAACCACCATGAACCCGGAAACCCGACGGATGCTGCGTGTCACCGTGCAGGATGCAATCGCCGCGGATCGGGTGTTCACCACGCTAATGGGGGATGCGGTGGAGCCGCGCCGCCAGTTCATCGAGACCAACGCGCTCTCCGTGGCCAACCTCGACGTTTAAGCGCGAAGGTCTCGTTGGGCCTCTTCCAGCCAGCGTTCCAGGCGTGCCGTAAAGGCACTTGAGCTCTCCCCGTCCGCAACAAAGGGCGGGGAGATGCGAACGCGAAGGGTTCCCGGAGACTTGCGCCACTTCCGGGCGGGCCAGCGGTCGCCGGCGGTATGGGCCACAAGAAGCACGGGAACCTTCGCCGCGAGGGCGAGCGCCGGGCCGCCCCGGCCAAAGCGCCGCTGCTCCGTAGGCGCAAGGCGCGTCCCTTCGGGAAAGAGCACCACCCAGCTTCCGTTCTCGAGCCTTGCCTTCCCCTCGCGAATGAGGGTTTTGAGGGCGCCGCGACCATCCTTACGATCAATGGCAATGGGCCTTAGGAGGCTGAAGGCCCAACCGAAGAAGGGAATGGCCAGCAGTTCTTTTTTAATCACCGTGGCCTGGGGGGCAAACAGCTGCTGAAGAAACAGCGTTTCCCAGGTGCTTTCATGGCGGGCGAGCACCAAGCAAGGCGTTGCGGGAATATGATTCCGGCCTTCGACCTCAACCTTCACTTGGCAAAGGTGCTCAAAGGCCCAGAGCACCATGGCCGTCCAGGTCCCGATGATAAAGGCGAAGCGCTGACGATAGGGGAGCATCCAACCGACGAGCACCCCTAGCGAGCCCCAGAGGATTGTCAGAACGACGTAGGTCAGAAGAAACAGCGCACTTCGTAACATGGCAGACCTTAGAAGAAATTCAGACCCACTTGGAAAAGGTTTTCCACGGCCCGAACCTGCCGCTTGTCCGTTAAAAAGAGCAATACGTGGTCGTCGCTTTCTACGACCACGGAATCATGGGCGATGAGCACGTCGTCGCCGCGCACGAGCGCCCCGATGCTAGCCCCCGGGGGCAGGCGAATCTCGTCAAGGCGACGCCCGACGACCTTAGACGAATGGCTGTCGCCGTGGGCGATGGCTTCCATGGCTTCCGCCGCGCCGCGCCGAAGGGAATGGACCCGCGCCACATCGCCCCGACGAACATAGGCCAGAAGCTCGGATATGGTGGCCTGCTGGGGAGAAATGGCGACGTCGATGACCCCCCCCTGGACTAGATCCACGTAGGCAGGCTTGCTGATGAGGGTCATGACCTTTCGCGCGCCTAGGCGCTTCGCCAACATGGAGCTCATGATGTTGGCTTCGTCATCGTTTGTGAGGGCGCAGAAGACGTCCGTGCGCTCGATGTTCTCGTTCATCAGAAGGTCGCCGTCCGTCGCATCCCCCTGAATGACCACGGCGCCCTCGAGGGTATCGGCGAGGTCCATGGCCCGACCGGCGTCGTACTCAATGATCTTAACGTGATGGCCTTTCGCCGTGACCTTGGCGAGCCGCTCCCCGATATGACCGCCGCCAGCGATGATGATGCGCTTATAAGGGGCCTCGAGACCGCGAAGCTCACTCATTACCGCGGTGATATCCCGCTTGGCGGCGATGAAAAACACCTCATCATCGGCCTCGATGACCGTATTCCCCTGGGGCATGATCGCGCGATCACGGCGGAAGATCGCCGCGACCCGGGTATCGACCCCGGGTACGTGCTCACGAAGGGTGGCGAGGGCCTGCCCTACCAGGGGCCCATCTTCGTAGGCCTTGACCGCCACCAGCTGTGCTCGCCCCTGGGCAAAATCCAGTACCTGGAGGGCTCCGGGAAATTGGATGAGTCGCTCGATGTGTTCCGTCACCACCTGCTCGGGGTTGATGAGAACGTCAATGGGCATGTGTTCCTTGGAGAACAAGCCCCCTGCTTGCGTGGTGTAAGCGCTGGCGCGGATGCGGGCAATTTTGGTGGGGGTTTTGAAGAGCGAGAAGCTGACTTGGCAGGCGACCATGTTCACTTCGTCGGAGTTAGTCACGGCCACCAGCATGTCCGCATCCTCCGCCCCGGCAGCTCGTAGTACGTCCGGACGGCTGGCCATACCTTCGATGGTTTGGATATCGAGGCGATCCCGGAGTTCTCGAAGCCGATCACCGTTGGTGTCCACCAGCGTAATGTCGAAATTCTCGCTGGCGAGGTTCTCAGCCAGCGTGCCGCCGACCTGTCCGGCCCCCAGGATCAGAATTTTCATGGCGCAGGCACCTTCTCAAGAACGGCATAAAAAAAGCCATCGGGACCTTCGCGGGTGGGTAGCCGTTGTCGGCCGGGGCCGGCGGCGATGCCGTAGCGTTCCGGAAGGGAAAGCGCTCGGGCGTTCGGGGTTTCCGCGACGAATTTGGCGACCACCGCTTCCCCTTCTTCCGGTAGCACGGAGCAGGTGCAGTACACTAGGCGCCCGCCCACCTTGAGCTGAGGGAAGAGGGCGCGAAGGAGGGCCCCCTGCAGTGCGCTGAGCTTAGCAAGCTCCTCGGGTTGTCGCAGCAGGCGAATATCGGGCTGGCGCCGTAGGATTCCCGTTCCGCTGCAGGGGGCATCGACCAAAATGCGATCGAAGCCCTCCGCCCGCTGCCAAGGGCCCGGCCCTAAAGCATCGGCGCAGTGCACGGAAAACCCCGTGCTTCCGGTCCGCTTCAGGGTGTCGAGCAAGCGTTCGACGCGCTTTGGGCTCGGGTCTAAGGCGGTAAGCTGAAGCCCGGGGCAGGCCGCCAGCATGGCGCTGGCCTTCCCTCCAGGCGCCGCGCAGGCATCGAGCACTGCTAGCCCTGGCGCAAGGTCGAGGAGTTCGGTGGTGAGCTGTGCCCCTTCATCTTGAACCGTGAGACGCCCTTCGAGAAAGCCGGGGAGCGCCTCAAGCGGTGGTGCCTTATCGAGGTAGAGGGCCCTGGGGCTTAGGGTTCCTAGGCGGGGCTCAAAGCCAAGGGCTTCCACCTCCGCAGCCACCGCGTCCCGGTCTCCGTCCACGCGGAGCGTGAGGGGGGGTTCGCTATTGCCCGCTGCAATCACTTCGGCAAGTTGATCCGGGTAGGCGCGGGCAAGAGCGTTGTACCACCAGGAGGGCAGGCCGCTTTGCACCTCCGGACTTTGCGCCACCAGCGTGGCGGAAAGGGCCTCGGTGGGAAACTTTCGAAGCACGGCGTTCACCAGCTTGCTGGCCCAGGGCTTTTTCAGCGCCCGCGTGGCCTCCACGGCCCCGTTCACGCAGAGGGGTGGGGCGGCTCCCAGCCAGTGCATTTGGTAGAGCGCGCCGACCATGAGTGCGCGGAGGTCCTGATCCCGCTCTTTCAGGGGGTGTTTGAGGGCCCCGTCAATCAGGGGCAAAAGGCGAAGGCTGACCCGGGCGCCCCCAAAGGCCAGCTGGGTCGCGAAGCGCCGGTCCACGGGGGACAGACTGGAGGTTCGCTGAAACTGGGTTTCCAGCTGACCCTTCAGGTTGCCCTGGCTCTGAAGCACGGCGCCCAGGGCCCGAGCGGCGCAGGCCCGGCTGGCCCCCCCTTTAGTGGGCGGAGGCAAAGCGCAACCCTACCGGTAGGTGGCGGCCATAGCCGTTAAAAAACGCCGGAGCATCGAGGACTGCGGCTTTCCCCTTCAGTACCTGTAGCTGATGAAGACGCAGGGCCCCGGATCCGGTCGCGAGATAGAGGCCCTCTTTGTTACAGCACAGCACCGTGCCCGGGGCTGCGCCCTCCGCAGGGATCTCGGGGGCTGCCGCGGCGCCGAGGCAGCGGATTCGGAGTGAGTCTTCGCTTTCAATGGAGCATGCAAGGCGTGGGCTTAATGCGTTGATCTTCCGTGCGATGACACGGGCAGGCTCGGCAAAGTCTAACACGCGATCTTCGGCGCCAAGCTTTTCGGCGTAGGTGACGCCGGTGGGGCTTTGGGGTTCCGGCGCATGGGCTGGAAGGCTTAGATCGCTTAAAACGGTGAGCAGTGCCTCGGCCCCCAGGGTGGCCAGCGCGGCTTCAAGGGCGCCCCCGGTTGTGGTTTCGTCGATGGGCAGGCTCAGGCGATAGCGGACCGGGCCCGTATCGAGCCCTTCGTCCATCTGCATGATGCACACCCCCGTTTCCTCATCGCCGGCCATGAGGGCCCGCTCTACGGGCGCAGCCCCGCGCCAGCGGGGTAGGAGAGAGGCGTGAACATTGAGACAGCCATGCCGGGGTAAGGTCAGCACCGCCGGGGGCAGAATAAGACCATAGGCGGCCACGATCATAAGGTCGGGGGCCCAGGTTTTTAGGATCTCCCGGTGTTCCGGCTTGCGGAGCGACGGGGGCGTGGCCACCGGTAGGCCGGCATCGAGTGCCAGGCTTTTCACTGGGCTTGCGGTGAGCTTACGGCCCCGCCCGGCGGGGCGGTCGGGCTGGCTCAGCACGCCGACCAGCGGCACCTTGGCGTCGAGGAGGGCAGAAAGCAGGGTTGCCGCGAAGGCCGGCGTACCGGCGAAGACGATGCGCTCGGGGCGAAGGCTCACCTAGGCAGACTGCTTTTTACTTTTCTCTAGCCGCTTCCGAACCCGGGTGCGCTTGAGGGGTGAGAGGTAATCGACGAAGACCTTCCCGGCAAGGTGATCGCACTCGTGCTGAATGCACACGGCAAGCAGGCCTTCGGCGTCGATCTCGAAGGGACTTCCCTCCCGATCCAAGGCCTTAATCCGTACCCGCTCCGCCCGGGTGACGGCGTCGTAGTACCCGGGAACGGAAAGGCATCCTTCCTCACCCTCGATGAGTTCACCGTAGGGTTCGATCTCCGGGTTGATGAAGACCTGCGGGCTGCTGCGCTCTTCGCTCAAATCCATGACCACCACCCGCTCGTGGACATTGACCTGGGTCGCTGCAAGGCCGATGCCCTTGGCGTCGTACATGGTTTCGAGCATGTCATCGCAGAGCGTTCGAATGCGATCATCGACAGCGCGCACGGGCTTTGCCACGGTGCGCAGCCGCGGATCGGGGAACTCTAAAATCTCCAGGCGAGCCATGGGTCAACCTTTGAAAAACCAGAGAACGCCAGTTTACCGCGCTCCGCGAGGCGCCGCGAATGCCTGGGCTCTTTTAGGAAAGGGCGCAGCCCAGCAGCAGTGAGGTCGGCACGTCCTCACCGGTAAACGCGGACCCGGGGTGCTTCCGGGCACCGCCATACTCCTGCCATGAACCGAGCGAACCTCAAACCCTTCACGGAAGACTGCTGGCTAGCGGCGGCCTTGCAGGGCCAGTACACCTTAGGCCCCGGTTATGTGGGAACCCTCCCCCGGCCCGCCCGTGCAAGCCTCGCGGCGCGGCTCCTAGAAGGCGTGTCCGAAGCCCGCCTTCAGCAGGCGCGGGAAGAGGCGGAGGCCCACGGGGTGACCCTCCTCACCCCGGCCCATCCGGCCTACCCCCGGATGCTGCTGAGCAGTGCGGATGGCCCAACGGTGCTCTATGTCGAAGGGGATCTCACAGCCCTGGCCAAACCGCAGCTGGCGATTATTGGCCCTCGGCGCATGACGGCCCTTGGGGAGGGAGATGCCCGCCGCCTCGCCGGCGATCTTGCCCGCAGCGGCTGGGTAATCACGAGCGGTCTGGCCCTCGGCATTGATGGGGTGGCCCATCGCGCCGCCCTTGCGGCCGGGGGCCTGACCCTCGCGGTGCTGGGAAGTGGCCATCGTCGCATTTACCCGGCGGCCCACCGTCCGCTGGCCCAAGCGATTCTTGAGCAAGGGGCCGTGGTTAGCGAGTTTCCCCCCACCATGAGCGCCCGTCCCCACCACTTCCCCGCGCGCAATCGCATCGTGAGCGGGCTCAGCCAGGGGGTCGTGGTCATCGAGGCGGGCCATCGCTCCGGGGCG
>JAUILI010000014.1 GCA_030433075.1 Gammaproteobacteria bacterium
CGTCGCTAAAGCCCTCGGCGACGGCTCGAAGGGGCAGAACGGTGAACGAAAGTCCGTGACCCACCAATAGGAGCGCGTCCGAAAGCAGCAGGGCTGCGACGGGGAGAAGCATGGCGGGCATGGGGGCGACTCACGCAATCAGGGAGCAGGCGCTAGTTTAAGGGCGCCTCGTGAATCGCGTCTGAATAAATCAGCGCCCGGCCGGCTTCCTGGGCTAAAACGAAGCTGGGCTTACGCACCTCGAAGAAGGGCGACAGATCGAAATCCCGAGGAGTGATGAGGGAATGGTGCCGCGCCTGGAGGGGAAGCGGTTCGCCCCGGCGTAGGGCCTCTGAGTCGATGAGCTCGGGCAAAATGGGGTAGGCCTGGGACTGGAAGGCCTCGGCGATGAGGGTGGAGCAAATGGCTCGCGTCGGGTCCCCGGAACCGAGGGTGATCAGGCGACGGCGCCAGGGGGAGGGCACGGGGGGCAGGGGTAAAAGGTAGCGAGCTAGATCCACGATGTTCCGCAGATCGTAATGGTGCCCAAGGCGGGCCAGGGCGTGGTCTGCCACGGCCTTGCGCTGCGTAGAGTCCAGCCCCCAGGGGCGGCAGATGCGCACGTTGCCGCCTAGGTAGATTGAGGCGGGGACGCAGCGCACCCCCTCCACCACGTCCGCTTCCACCAGATGCACGGGATCTTCCGGCCCCGGATGGGGGCCCAGCACGAGCGCGGCGTGGGACCAGGTGGACTGGGTGAGATACTTGATCGCCGTGGAAATCCGGCTGCTGCCCTCGACCAACAGGACATCCCCGGTTTCCAGGTAGGGCAGCCAGGAGCCCAGCCCGGAAACCGGAGCGGCGCCCTTGCCGGGCCGGGGGACGGTCAAAAAATGGGCGAGCCGGCCCCCCGCGCGCTCAAGCCATTGTCCCCGTCCCGCCATGGTGCCGTCCCCGCCTCCCTATGGACCCTCCCTAGAACCGGGAGGGAAAGGCGAGCTTAGCGACTTCTTCGAAGCGGCTCACGTAGTGAATGGTGAGCCCCCGGGTGACCGCGGCCGGGAGGGGCTTCACATCTCGGGCATTGGCCGCGGGGAGAATCACCGTTTTCACCCCTTCCCGTTGCGCGGCCACGAGCTTCTCCCGAATGCCCCCGACGGGATACACGGCGCCGCCGAGGGTGAGTTCCCCGGTCATGGCCAGGCGCTTCCTTGGCGCCTGCCCCAGGGCCAGGGAGAGCAGCGCCGTGGCCATGGTGATGCCCGCGCTTGGGCCGTCCTTGGGCGTGGCCCCGGCAGGCACGTGCAGGTGGATCTTCTTTTTCAGCAGGGGGGCAAGGTCCACGCCAAGGGCTTCGGCCTGATCCCGCAGATGCTGCCAGGCCAGGGTCGCTGACTCCTGCATCACGCTTCCGAGCTGCCCCGTGAGCACAAAGCCCGGCTGGGCATCGGTCACGGCCGCCACCTCGATGGGTAGGGTGGCGCCCCCGAGGGCCGTCCAGGCGAGGCCCTGGGCTTGCCCCGGGCGATCTTCGGGGAGTCCGAGCGGCTCGGGGGCGGGCCCCAGGGCCAGTTCAATGGCGTCTCGGTCCCAGCGCGCGGGCTGCTCCGGGTGCTCGAGAAGTTGCCGAGCGCTTTTCCGCACCAGGGCGCCAAGGGTTTGGTCGAGCTGGCGTACCCCGGCTTCCCGGGCATAGCGTTCGATCAAGAGGCGAAGGCTCGCGCGGGGCAGCTTGAACTGGGTCTTTTTGAGTCCCGCCTTTTTCAGGTGCCGGGGCACGAGGTGGCGCTCTGCGATGGCCACCTTTTCCTCCGCCAGGTAGCCGGAAAGGGTGATGCGCTCCATGCGATCGAGCAGGGGGGCGGGAATGGTGTCGAGCTGGTTGGCGGTGCAGAGAAAGAGCGCCCGCGACAGATCGAGGGGGCAGTCCAGATAGTGATCTAAGAAGGCGTGGTTCTGCCCCGGGTCGAGCAGCTCCAGCAGCGCGGCGCCGGGGTCGCCCCCGGGCCCCTGGTGCAGCTTGTCGATTTCGTCGATGAGGATCACCGGGTTCATTTTCTGGCTGTCCACGAGGGCGCGTACGAGCTTGCCCGGCTGGGCTCCCAGATAGGTGCGGCGGTGACCCTTGATCTCGGCTTCGTCGCGCAGTCCGCCGACGGAGAAGCGGAAGAAGGGGCGCCCCGTGGCTTCTGCCAAGGCTTCCCCGAGGGAGGTCTTGCCGACGCCGGGCGGGCCCAGAAGCAGGAGCGTTGAGCCTCCCACCTCGCCCTTCAGGGCGGCCACGGCAAGATGCTCGAGAATGCGATCTTTCACGTCCTGAAGTCCGCTGTGGTGTGCATCGAGCACCTTCGCCGCCTGCGCAAGATCGAGCTGGTCCTGCCCAAAGTGGCCCCAGGGCACCTGGCTGGCCCAGTCGAGATAGCTTCGCGTGACTCCATACTCCGGCGCCTGGGGTTCGAGCACGGCCAGCTTTTCGAACTCCTCTTCCAGGCGCTTGCTCACCACCGGCGGAAGGGTGCGACCTTCAAGGCGCTTCCTGAAGCGCTCCGCGTCGGCCTGGCGATCGTCCTTGCTCAGCCCCAGCTCCTTCTGAATGTACTTCAGCTGTTCCCGGAGAAAGGCCTTGCGCTGATGGTCCGCCACCGTGCCATCGACGTGATCGCGAATCTCCTTCTGCGCCCGGGCGATGGCCACTTCATGGCGCAGGAGCTCAAGGACCTTCTCTAGCCGCGGAAGGAGGGGCAGGGTCTCCAGGATACGCTGAAGCTCGGCGCTATCGGCGGAGGTTAGGCTCGCCGCGAAGTCCGCGAGCTGCGCCGGCGCATTGGGGTTGGAGCGCGCGAGGAACAGCTTCAGCTCCTCCCCATAGAGGGGGTTTAGGGGCACGAGCTCCTTAAGCGTATTGATGACCGCAACGGCGTAGGCCTTCACCGCGTCCGGGTCCGACGGGGGGAGGGCGCGCTCCGGGAAGTAGCGCACCCGCGCCGCCAGGGGCAGGCTTTCCCGAGTCCAGCTGCGAATCTCGAAGCGCTCCAGGCCCTCGAGAAGCACGTGGAGGACGTCATCATGGCGCTGGAGCTTATGGATACGGCACAGGGTCCCCATGCGGTGGAGGCGCTCTGCCGTGGGGGCTTCCTTGAGCTCGCCCCGGGCCATGACCACCCCCACCACGTCCTGGCCCCGGTCCTTTAGGGCCTTGAAGGTGGGGAGCCAAAGCTCCGCGCTCATCACCACGGGGAAGGCCTGGCCCGGGAAAAAGGGTCGCGCATCCTGGGCCAGGAGAAAAATGGTGCCGGGGAGGGCGTCGCCGGCAACCATCAAGGCTTGCCCATCGCCCGCGCTGGGTTCGATCACTTCCGTCATGGTGCCGCTCCCGTAGGACGTTCGAATCTGACCCTCTATATGGGGTCCGGGGGCGGGGCTTAAAGGGCTAGACGGCGGAAAAGCGCAGGGGCGTGCGCAGGGGCGCCGGGGGCGGGCCGTCATCGCCGCGGCCGATCATCTCGTCGTAGGGGGAATGGTGACGCAGCATGCCTTCCCGAAGCCCCAGGGCGTAGAGGGCCCGGCCCGCCGCGTGGGCGCTGGGAAAGGATGCCGCTTGCCCGTCGGCGTCCCGCTTTTTCAAGGGCTCGTCGTTAATGAGCGCCAGGTAGATGACGCCATCGAGGGAGAGAATCTCTGCGTTGACCGCGTCCCCGCGGGCGACGGCCTTTCGGACCCATCGGTAATCCATGAGCTGATCCTTGGCGGCGCAACGGGAGGAAGCGCAGCGATAGTCGAGGGGGCCCGCGTAGCGGTGGCATAATAGGGACTGAGCGCTATGATGCAACGCCAGCGCACCCCCAGACCAGCGAGGACCTATGGCACGCTTTGAGCACGGCGGCGAAGAAGATCGGGATCGCCCCCTGTACCGAATCCGACATTCCCTGGCCCACGTCCTGGCCCAGGCCGTGCTGGAGCTCCGTCCCGGTTCGACGCTGGGTTTCGGTCCGCCCATCGACGACGGCTTTTACTACGACTTCCTGCTGTCCGAGCCCTTAACCGACGCGGACTTCCCGGAAATCGAACGGCGCATGCGGAAGATCATCAAAAAGGGTCAGCGCTTCGACTGCGAAAACCTGCCCTACGATGCCGCCATGGCGCGCCTCGAGGAGATGGGGGAGCCCTACAAGCGGGAATACGCGGAAACGCTCTTTGAGCGCCACAACCTTTCCGAGCTGACCTTCTATCGCAATGGTCCCTTTGTCGATATGTGCGAAGGGCCTCACGTGGATACCACGAAGGCCATTCCCCGGGATGCCTTCAAGCTGCGGAGCCTCGCCGGCGCCTATTGGCGCGGCGATTCCCGCAACGTGATGATGACGCGCATCTACGCCTGGGCCTTTGAAACCAAGGAAGCGCTCGACGCCCACGTGGCGGCCTACGAAGACGCGCAGGCCCGGGACCATAAGAAGCTGGGTCGTGAGCTGGACATCTACCATATCGATCAAACCATCGGGAAAGGCCTCCCCCTGTGGTTGCCGAAGGGCACGGTGATCCGAGACGAGCTCGAGCGCTACGCCAAGGACCTCGAATTTGCCTACGGCTATGAGCGGGTCACCACGCCGCCCCTGGCGAAGGTGGACCTGTACTGGCAGTCCGGGCACTTGCCTTATTACCAAGATGCCATGTTCCCGGTGATGGAAGTCGAGGATCACGCCGAGGAAGCTGCCGAGGGTGAGGGGGGGGAGGGCGAAGGCGCCCGGGTGAAGGAGCGCTACGTGCTTCGCCCCATGAACTGCCCCCACCACCACCGGGTCTTCTCGGCCCGGCCCCGGTCCTACCGCGATCTACCCCTGCGCCTTGCCGAGTACGGTCAGGTGTATCGCTGGGAAGAGTCCGGCGCCGTGGGCGGCCTCGTGCGGGTGCGCGGGATGTGCATGAACGACGCGCACATCTACTGCACGGAAGCGCAGATCAAGGACGAATTCAAAGCCGTGCTCCAGATGTACCAGGAGGCCTACGCGGTGCTCGGGGTGACCGACTACCGGGTGCGCCTGTCCCGCTGGGATCCGGAGGACGAGAAGGGCAAGGAAAAGTACATCAACGATCCCGAGGCCTGGGCCCACGCCGAGCGGGTGCTCGCGGAGGTTTTGGATGAGCTGGGCTGGGACTACTTCGATGGGCCCGGGGAAGCCGCCTTCTACGGGCCGAAGATCGACATCCAGTTCAAAACGGTAACGGGGCGGGAAGAAACGGTTTCCACGGTGCAGCTCGACTTTGCCCAGCCGGGACGCCTTGGCCTTCAGTACAAGGGTGCGGACGGGGAGCTGCACACGCCCTGGGTGATTCACCGGGCGCCCTTCTCCACCCATGAGCGCATGGTGGCCTTCCTTCTGGAGCATTACGGCGGGGCCTTCCCGGCCTGGCTGGCGCCGGTGCAGGTGCAGGTCATCACCGTCGCCGATCGCTTCAACGACTACGGCCAGGCCCTGGTGCGTCGGCTCCGGGGTCACCGGGTGCGGGCTGAAATGGCCGCGGAAGGGGAAACGGTGGGACGGAAGATCCGCGAAGGCACCACGCAGAAGATCCCGAACCTGCTCATCATTGGCGAGCGGGAAGTGGAGGAGGGAACGGTCACCCTCCGTCGCTACGGCGTGGATCAGCAGCTAACCCTGAGCCAGGACGCCTTCGTTGCGGCGCTTTTGAAGACCATTGAGGCCCGGGCTCCGGCCTTTCTCCTCGACGGCGTCGAGGCGGCCGGCTAGCCATGGGCCTCGGCGAGCCACTCCGCACCCGCGGGGGGGAGTGGCTCCGCCCGGCCGAGGCAAGCCAGGCGGCGGCGCTTTATGAGGCCGTCGATGCCTCCCGGGACGTGCTCGCGCCGTGGCTGCCCTGGTGCACGGCGCGCTACACCCCGGCCAGCGCTGAGGACTTTCTCAGCGAACTCACCCTCGAACATCGCACCCTGATCTTTCCAAGCCAGGACGCCAAAGCGGTGTTGGGCGCGGTGAGCCTCATGCCCGTGGATCGCTACGACGGCGTCTGGAAGCTGGGCTACTGGGTGCGCGCCGATGTTCAGCGTAGCGGGGTGGCTCGCCGAGCCGCCGCTACGCTTTGCCAGGCAGCCTTCGCCTCGGGGACGGTGCAGCGGGTGTCGATTTTGGTTGCGGTGGAGAACACCCCGAGCCGGCGCGTCGCCGAGGCGCTGGGGGCGGAAATGGAAGGGGTGCTCAAAAGCCGACTTTTGCTGCCCAGCGGGCGGCACGATGCGGCGATCTATGGCTTGGTGCCGGAAGCCCTCGCGGAGGACCTCCGGCCCTAGTTCGTTCTACAAAAGTCAGGCCTACAGAATGCGGGACTTCCCGTGCCCTTCCCAGTAGCGATCCCGGAGTAGGCGCTTATACAGCTTGCCCGTGGGGTGGCGCGGCAGCTCCGCTTCAAAATCGACGGTGCGAGGGCACTTCAGGTGCGCCAGCTGTGCTCGGCAGAAGGCGATGAGTTCTTCCGCCAGCTCGGGCCCGGCAAGGTCCATGGAGATGGGCTGGACCACGGCCTTCACCTCTTCGCCGAATTCCTCGTTAGGCACCCCGAAAACGGCAACGTCGGCCACCTTCTCGTGGGTCACGAGGAGGTTCTCGACCTCCTGGGGATAGATGTTCACGCCCCCGGAAATGATCATGAAGGTCTTCCGATCGGTGAGGAACAGGAAGCCATCTTCGTCGACGTAGCCCATGTCCCCCAGGGTGGTCCAGCCGCGCTGGGAGGGGTGCTGGGAGTCGGCGGTTTTGTCCGGATCGTTGTGGTATTCGAAGGTGCCGCCGTCACTGAAGTAGATGGTGCCCGTCTCCCCCGGCGGGAGTTCGCGGCCGTCGTCGTCGCAGATGTGCACTGCGCCGAGGAGGGGGCGGCCCACGGTACCGGGATGGGCCAGCCATTCCTGGGGACCGGCGGCGCAGAAGCCATTGCCTTCCGTGCCGGCGTAGTACTCGTGAATCACCGGGCCCCACCAATCCATCATGGCCTGCTTCACGGGGACGGGGCAGGGGGCCGCGGCGTGGATGGCGACCTTCAGGCTTGAGACGTCATAGCGGAGCCGATCCGCCTCGGGGAGCTTCAGCATGCGGACGAACATGGTGGGCACAAACTGGCCGTGGGTCAGCTGGTGCTTCTCGATGAGGGCGAGGGCTTCTTCCGGATCGAAGCGCTCCATGATGACCGAGGTGCCCCCGTGGCGCATCACCGCCATATTGTAGCGCAGGGGTGCCGAGTGATAGAGCGGCGCCGGGGACAGATAGCGGACGTTCTCATCCATTTGATAAAGGGCCTGGGTGAGGCCGAGAAGGCCCCCAGCGCTGCCGAGGGGTTCACCGCTCAGGGGCACCTTGATGCCCTTGGGGCGCCCCGTGGTGCCGGAGGAGTAGAGCATGTCCGCCCCTTCCGTTTCGTCGGCAATGGGCGTGGCAGGCTGGGAAGCTACGGCGCTTTCCCAGCTTTCAAAGCCCTCGATGGTGCCGTCGAGCATGAAGCGGTGAACGTTTAAGCGCCCCGCCAGGCGGGCGGCGAGGTCGCGCAGCGCATGGGTGGTGATGAACACCTTCGCTTCGCAGTCCTCAACGATGTAGGCGACTTCCTCTTCCTGGAGCCGGTAGCTGATGGCCGTGTAGTAAAGCCCAGCGCGCTGCGCCGCCCAGCATAGAGTGAAGAAGGCCGGGTGGTTCTCCATCATGATGGCGATGTGGTCCCCCACCGCGAGCCCTAGGCTACGGAACAGCTGGGCCCCCTGATTGGAGCGGGCTTCGAGGTCTCCGTAGGTGACCGTCTCCCCCGAGGCGGCAAAAATATAGGCAGGTTTGTCGGGGTTTTTAGCGGCGTGTATTCCAGGGTGCATGGTGCGTCTTTCTCCAGCGAGCCGCGGTGCCCTAGGGGGCGCTGACCGCGGCGGTTTGGCGTAGGGATAGGTAATCGACCAGGATTTCGGCGCCCTCGGCGAGCAGCGCATCCCGGTCCTCTTCGTCGTCTTCTTCTTCGTCCAGTTCGCTTGGGGCGTCGCTCTCAAGATCCTCCACGAGGGCGCTGGCGGCCTTGATGGTGGCGTCTTCCGTGCTGTCCCCGTCCTGACCTTCGGAGGCCTCATCGTCGTCCTTCTCCAGGGCCTCTAGGCTGGCCACCGCGGGGAGGCCCTTCGCCTCCCGCCGCGTGTTCTCAATGGCCAGCCGTAGCGCTTCATCTTCTTCGCGCTCGAGGCGGCGCTGCGCCTCATTGAGGGAAAGGCGATTGCGGGCGCTTCGGGCTCGAGCCCGTTCCACCATGGCTTCCAGGTAGGCGAAGTCCGGGTCCGTTTCCACGCGGGTTTCGTGCCGGTCCTCGAGGAGGGCCAGGAGCGGGGCCAAGTTCGGGCCTCGGCGATAGCGAGTGGGGCGGATCACGTCCCAGGGCAGGGCGTCATCGAGGGTGCTCTCGCCAATCTCATCCCGGTCGTAGACCTCCGGGTATTCGATGTCCGGGATCACGCCCTGGTGCTGGGTGCTTTGCCCCGACACCCGGTAGAACTTGGCCTGGGTCATCTTGAGCTGGCCCCTGTTTAAGGGGATGAGGGTTTGCACCGTGCCCTTGCCGAAGGTTTGCCCCCCGAGGACCAGGCCCCGTTGGTAATCCTGGATGGCGCCGGCGAAGATCTCCGAGGCGGAGGCTGATAGGCGGTTCACCAGCACGGCGAGGGGCCCTTCCCAGGCGACCTGCCCGTCTTCGTCGTTAAAGAGATCGACCCGGCCGCTGGCGCTGCGAATTTGCACCGTGGGCCCTGCTTCGATGAATAACCCCGTAAGGGCGTTGGCTTCCTGAAGGGAGCCGCCGCCGTTGTTGCGAAGGTCGATGACGATGCCGTCCACCGGCTCGCAGGGCGCGGCGTCGTCAGCGTCTGGTTCCTCTGTGGCCTCTGTCGCCTCGCAGCGCAGCCCTTCGATCAGGCGCTGCACGTCCCGGGTGGTGCTCTTATATTCGGGATCTCCCTGCTGAAGTGCCTTGAAGTCGATGTAGAAGGTCGGGATGTCGATCACCCCGATGCGGTAGGTGTCCTGGCCCCGGGGCACCTCGATGACTTCGCTTTGAGCCGACTGTTCTTCGAGCTTCACCGCTTCCCGCACTAGGCTCAGGACCCGGGGCGGGGCCCCGGCTTCGCTGTCCGGCGGCAGCACTTCGAGGCGTACCGTGGTGCCCGCGGGGCCGCGAATGAGGTCCACGACGTCATCAAGGCGCCAGCCCACGACGTCCACAAATTCGCCGTCTGCCCCCTGGGCCACGGCGCTGATGCGATCGGACGGCTTAATCTGCTTGCTCTTCTCCGCCGGCCCTGCGGGGACCAGGCTCGCGATGGTGGTGTACTCGTCTTCCACCCGCAGTACGGCGCCAATGCCTTCGAGGGATAGGCTCATCTGGATGTTGAAGTTCTCCGAGGTGCGCGGAGAAAAGTACTGCGTGTGGGGGTCGTAGCTTGCCGCCAGGGCGTTCATGAACAGTTGAAAGGCGTCTTCGGCGGTGGTCTGCTTCAAGCGGTGCAGGCGGTTTTTGTAGCGCTTCTCGAGCAGGGGGCCGATCTCGTCGTCCGCCTTATCGGCGAGCTTTAGGGATAGCACGCTGGCCTTTAGGCGCCGGCGCCAGAGGTCCTCGCGCGCCTCAGCGCTGGCGAGGAAGGGCTCCTCGCTGCGATCCATGGCGAGGTATTCCTCTTTGCTGAAATCGAGGGTCTCGATGCCGCTTTCCAGGAAGGCAAGGAGCGCCACCAGCTGGGCTTCCGCCGCCGCTTGATAGCGGTTGAAGATTTCAAAGGCCGGGGCCAGATCTCCGCGCCGCAGCGCATCATCGAGGGTGTAGCGATAGCGCTCGAACTGGGCGATGTCACCCTCGAGAAAGTAGGCACGCTGGGGGTCTAGGGCATCGAGGTAATGATCTAGCGTATCGCTGGACAGGGTGTCGTCGATGGCCCGGCGCACGTAATGGTGGCGCGCAAGCTGTTCGAGGACCGCGAGGGCCGTTTCGGGATGTTCGGCCTCTGGCGAAAGGGGCGTGAGGGGGCCCTCCTCGGGGCCTAGGGCCTGAGCCCCAGCCGTTAAGGACAGGGCAAGAAGGGCCGCGGTCAGCGGCCGGAGAAGCGGGTTTCGCATGCGTCACATCCTAAGGTGAGCGTGAGTGCGAAGGCCGAGGCGCGCTCGCGTGCCAGGCCCCCTTTGCCTCGGTATAGTAGGCGTCGCCATTTGGGCCACGCAACCGCAGCGTCGCCCCGCACCGAAGGCCCCGGGGAGGGCCCCGGTTCCATTCCCTTGCCCTGGAGCACCCTTGCTATGGCTACGGCCTTCTTCAAGCCCGCCCTTTTAACCGCCACCCTCAGTACCCTGCTGCTTGCCGGCTGCGCCCCGAAGGACGGGGACGAAGCGAAGGCGGCGCCCACGAGCGACGCGGGGCGCGTCAGCTACGGCCTCGGCTACAACACCGTAGAAAGCCTTGCCGGACAGCTTGAGGGGGATTTCGACGGCGAGGCCTTCGCCCAGGGGGTAGCCGACGCCGTGGCCGGGCGGCCCCAGCAGGTGGATGAGGCTGGCCTGAACGACGCCCGGGATAGCATCGTGGAACGGCGCCAGGCGGAAGCGGACGCCGAGGCGGCCTCGGCTGCGGAGGAAGCCGCCCGTTTCCTCGAGGAAAACCAAAGCCAGGAGGGGGTCGTGGTCACGGCGTCCGGGCTTCAGTACCAGGTGCTGAAGCGGAGCGACAGCGAGCAGCGGCCGACGCCCGAGGATACGGTGCGCACCCACTACACCGGGCAACTCGCGGACGGCAGCGTGTTTGATAGCTCGGAAGCTCGTGGCGTGCCCGCCACCTTCGGGGTCAGCCGGGTGATTCCGGGCTGGCAGGAGGCGCTCCAGCTTATGGCCGTGGGCGATCGCTTCAAGCTGTGGATTCCCCCGGAGCTGGCCTACGGTAGCCGCGGGGCCGGGGATAGCATCCCCCCGAACGCGGCGCTGGTCTTTGAGGTAGAGCTTCTCGCCATCAACCCTGAAGACTGATCCGGCGCCATGGCGAAGGATCGAAGCCCGGCCGCCGCGGCGGCCGAGGATCCCGCCAGCTCCACGCTCCGCCGCCGAATGGCCCCCTTCCTGGGTTGGCGCATGGTGGCGGTGGCGTTTTTCGTCGATTTCATCGCCGTGGGGTTTTTCTTCTATTCCTATGGCGTGTTCTTCAAGGCCCTGGCCGCGGAGTTTGGCGGGGCCCGCTTTGACGTCTCTCTGGGCCTGACCTTGGTGAACGCCGTGGGCGCGCTCCTCGCGCCCTTTCTCGGGCAGGCCCTGGACCGCTATCCCATCAAATATGTGATCGCCGCGGGCACCGCCGCCATGAGCCTCGGCTTTTGCCTGTTGAGCCTTATCACCGCGCAGTGGCAGTTCTATCTGATTCTCTCCACCCTCATTGGCTTCGGCTTGAACTCCATGGGCGGTCTGGCCACGGCTAAGCTCGTGGCCAACTGGTTCGATCGCCGGCGAGGCATGGCCCTCGGCGTGGCCACCATGGGCATTTCCCTCTCCGGTGTGCTGATGCCCGTGCTCTCGGCGCTGCTGATTGAGGCCGTCGGCTGGCGCGGGGGCTTTCTGGTATTTGGCGCCTTTACCGCGCTTCTCGTGCTGCCCGTGACGCTGCGCTTCGTGGTGTCGTCTCCCGAGCACCTCGGCCTTGCCCCGGACGGCGATAAACCATCGCCAACCCCCACCGCGCCGAGGCCCGTGCTCGCGACCCGCGGTTTTCTGCGCGATCGGAACTTTTGGATGCTGACCCTCTGCGTGGGGTGCCTTTTTTGCTGCATGAGCGCGACGCTTACGCACATGGTTCCCCGGGTGAGCGATCTTGGCTACACCGTCCTTGAAGCGGCGCCCATATTGTCCTTCGGCGCCGCGGCGGGGGTGCTTGGGAAGGTGCTCTTTGGCTACCTGGTAGATCGGGTCGATCCCCGGGTGGCCCTCTATACGGCGATCGGCACCCAGTTCCTGGGGCAGCTGGGCATGCTACAGACCACGGACTACGCGCTTTTTGCGGTCTTTGCGACGCTCTTTGGCTTTGGCATGGGGGGCATCGTGCCGCTCCACGGGGCCATTGCGGGGCAGGTGTTTGGGCGGGAGAATTTCGGCAAGGTCATGGGGCTTATGCGCCCGGCCATGATGCCCCTGCAAATCGCTGGCTTACCCTTTGCCGGGTGGGTATTTGATCGCTTCGGGGCGTACGATTTGGCGTTCCAGGTGTTCCTGGTGCTCTATGGGCTGAGTGCGCTCTGCGCCTCCGCGCTGCGCATCAAAAAATCCACGGCCTAGGGAGAGGCTCGCCATGGCTGGCTCGGGAAGCACGCTTCGACGCCGCATCCTCCTCGGAAGCGCCCTTCTGGGAGGCTTCTTTTGGATTTTTTGGGACAGCTGGGGGCTCGACCCTGCGCTGCTGGCGGAGTTTCTATTCGGCGCAAGCTTGCTCGTGCTGGCCTGCGCTGTCCCCGCGGCCCTCGTGGGCTGGCTTTTGGCGCGCTGGCGCCGCTAGCGCACGCCGCTAGCACGCGCCTGCTAACGCGCGTCCCCCACTAACCGCCAGGGGAGCACCTCTCCGCCGTGGTAGATCCGCACGTCCCCGAGGGGCGTGGCCCAATTCACGGGCACGGGGTCTTCCGTGCGCTCTAGGGTGATCGTGCCCTCGTTTAGCGGTAGGCCGTAGAAGCGCGGTCCGAATTCGCTGGCAAAGGCCTCGAGCTTGTCGAGGGCGCCGTCCTCCTCGAAGGTGGTGGCGTAGCTTTCCATAGCCACGGGAGCGCTAAAGATGCCCGCGCAGCCGCAGGCGCTTTCCTTGTCGCTAACCAAATGGGGCGCCGAGTCCGTGCCAAGGAAAAACTTCGGGTTACCGCTGGTGGCGGCGCGACGAAGGGCGAGGCGGTGGGCTTCCCGCTTCGCCACGGGCAAGCAAAAGTGGTGGGGGCGCATGCCGCCCACCAACAGATCGTTACGATTCAGCCGAAGGTGATGGGCCGTGAGGGTCGCCGCGAGGTTCGGCCCTTCGCTTTCCACGTAGGCTACGGCCTCCGCCGTAGTGATGTGCTCAAACACCACCTTCAACCCCGGATGGCGCTGGCGCAGCGGCTTTAGTTCGCGTTCGATGAAGACGGCCTCGCGATCGAAGATGTCGATCTCGGGGTCCACCACTTCGCCGTGAATGAGCAAGGGCATGCCCAGCTCCGCCATGGTTTCGAAGACGGCATCGAGCACCTTGAGGTCCCGGACCCCAGCATCGGAGTTGGTGGTGGCCCCGGCGGGGTAGAGCTTCACCGCAGTGACGAGGCCCGCGGCCCAGCCCTTGCGCAAATCCTCTGCCTCCGTGGTTTCCGTGAGGTAAAGGGTCATGAGCGGCTCAAAGGCCTGGCCCGGGGGCACCGCTGCCAAGATGGCGTCTCGGTAGCGCGCTGCGTCTTCGCTGCGCCGCACCGGGGGCACCAGGTTCGGCATGACGATGGCGCGGCGAAACTGGGCGCTGGTCGCTCGCGCCACGGCTTCGAGCATCGCGCCATCGCGAAGGTGTAGGTGCCAATCGTCCGGCGTACGTAGGGTCAGGCGTTGGGGGGCGGTCATGGGCGATCAGTCTCCAGTGGGGGGCCTACTTCTGGAAGTCCCGCTTCCATACCTCGTAGGGCATGCCGTACACCCGTTCCCGGGCGGCGCTGTCTTCCAGGGGCGTGCCCGCGGCTTCTGCCGCTTCCCGGTACCAGCGGCTGAGGCAGTTCCGGCAAAAGCCGGCCAGATTCATCAGATCGATGTTTTGTACGTCCCGATGGCTGTCTAGGTGCTCAAGGAGCCGGCGAAAGGCCGCGGCCTCGATCGCGTTTTGTTCTGGCGTTGGGGCGGGATGATCCATGGGGCCTCCTAGGGGTGTTCAGTTTCAAAGGTTTGCAGGATAGCGGGGAGCAGATCGGCCCCGAGGGCCTGGCTCCGGGCTGGGGACCAGCCCTCCCCGGGGTCCGGATGATTGCGATCATCCTTGAAGGGCATTTCCAGGGTAAAGGCCGGGCAGTGAAAGCGGTGCGCGACGGCGGCGGTGGCCATGGTGAGATTGGCGCGCCCCGGGGGCGCTACGGGATAGCCGTAGCGCTGCTGATAGGCCGGATTCAAGGCCTCCAGGCAATCGCGGAAGCGCTGCTGCCGGGCGGCCCAGCGCGCGCCGGCCTCGCCCTCTCCGAAGCCCGGCACCCCCTCGCAGCCCGCGGTGAAGACATAGGGTAGGGCTTCATCGCCGTGAAGATCGAGAAACAGCGCAACCCCGCTGGTCGTCATGGCTTCCCATACCCCGGCCACCTCTGGGGCGGAAAGCCCCTCCGGATCCTGCCAGGCGCGGTTCAAGTTGGTGCCCGCGGCGTTGGTGCGCAGATAGCCCTGGGCGGCGCCGTCGGGGTTCATGTTGGGGACGATGTGGAACTCAAAGACTTCCCGGAGCCGTCGGCTGCTGTCTCGGGTGGGATCGAGCAGGGCGCGGATCAGCCCCTCGCTGGCCCAGCTGGCCATGGTTTCCCCGGGGTGCTGGCGAGCAATTACCCAGATCGGCGTGCCCCCGGGTTTGCCGATGCGCAGCCCCTCCACCGGGCGCCCGTCGCAGGAGACGGCCCAGCAGTGGCGTGCCGCGCCCTGGGCGCTGGCCCAGGCTAAAAGGTTGTCGATAGCGGGTTGGTCGTGGGGGACGAAGTAGGCGCAGTCCACCCAACCCCCCTCCAAGGGGGTCTCCCAGCTAAGGACTCCTTCGGCGTAGGTGGTGGGATGCCGATGCCACCCCTGGCCGCCGTGGCGGAGCACCACCGCGTAATCGTCCCAGCCCCGGGGGTAGGCCGCATCCCCAGCATTGACCAGGCGTACCGTGACCCGCTGCCCCGCCGTGCCCCAGAGGCGAAAGTAAAACCATTGGAGAAAGGGCTTGCCCTCGCCGCCGGGGTCCGGGGTGATCTCCACGTCCGCAGTGGCCGCTTCGGGATGCCAGGCTCGAAGGCGCCCGTTGCCGCCGGGGAAGGCGCTACTGAAATGAAGTTCAGTCATTGCCGCTGTCCTCCGCGAGGCCCCCAAGGGCCGGCAGCAGCGCGTCGATGAGCTGGCCGAGGGTGGGCGCGAGGAGGGCCAGGTTGGCATCTAGAGCAGCCGCCGCGTCCTCTGCGGGGGTGTCGTCGTCGGCTTCGGGAAGGCGGAGCCGCTTGATGACCCCTTCCTCATCGAGCACGAAACTGACCGCCGCGTCGTCCGTCAATTGGTAGTGAAGTTCGAGGGCGGTGACGCGAAGGCCCCGCTCAAGGGTGGCATGGACCTCCGCTTCGTCGAGGTCCTGGCCCCGAAAGCGGACCTTATTCGCCCGGTCCAGGGGATGTTCGAGATCGGCCCATTGCCCCAGGGAAAAGCCCGCGGGCAGGGGATCCCCCATGAGCCAGCGGGTTAGCACGCCGTCCAAGGGGTTCTCGAAGCGCAGGGGGGCGATGGGCAGGCTGCCCAGGGCGCCTCGGAGGCTCTCGAGCACGGCCTCGGCCTTGGCGGCCACGCTGCCTTCCGTGGCCAGAAGGCCGCGGTCCCGGTCAATCAGGACCCAGGTGCGGCGGGACCGAACCAGGGCCTGGGAGAGGAGTTCGCTGGTGAGGGTCTCGATGAGCTCCCGCCGGGCCATGCCCTTCACGGGAATACCCGTTTTCGCCTCCTGCTCCGCGGCGCGCTCCGGGAAGCACTCCATGATGGCGGCCTTCGGCAGGATGCGCTCCTGGGTGCGCAGGCGACAGAGCTGGAAGGGGCCTTGGCCAAGCACGTGGGCGCCATCCTCATCTTCGAGCAAGGGCGCCCAGCCGCTCCGTTCCGTCTGCCCCGGACCGCAGGGGGTGAAGGGCTGGGCCGCGAGGGCTTGGTCAAGGTCCTCATCGGAAAGGGTCCAGGGGGCGCGGAGCTGCCACAGGCGAAGGGCGCGAAACCACATAGGGGGGTCCTTATGCTGAAGGCGGAGGAGTATGAAGGACTCTGCTTCGAAGCTCTATGATCAGACGCCTTGATAAGGTGCGCGCCTTCGTTGAGCCGTCTACACTGGCACTGGGCAAAGGGGGGAGTTTTCTATGACGCGCCGCCACATTCACGCCGCTCTGGGGCTCGTGCTCATGGCACTGCTGGGGGGCTGCGCAGCGCCGGGCCCGTCGCCCGAAGCCCTCACTGAGCTCACCCTTGCCCTCGAGGATCCGGAGCAGGGCGGGGAGGCGCGCCTGGCCGAACTGCTGCTTCGCTACCCCGACCATCTTCCCCTCCTCGAGCTGGCGCTGGCCCATAGCGAAGCCCGCGGTGATCAGGAAGGGCGTTTGCGCTATGCCCGCGCAGCCTTTTCCGCCGCCCTCGGGGCGGGCCTTTCCCCGAATGCCCTTGGCCTTCGGGAGCAGGCGCTGCTCGACGCCCTTCGTGCCCCGTCGGCGCTACCGCCGGCCTCCATGCTTGAGGCGGGGGGGAGCGCCGACAACCAGGCGTTCCTCGATGAGTTGGCTTTTTTACAGCTGGAGGCCCAGGCCCTCTTTGAGGACGGCGCGGCGGAGGAGGCCTTTGGAACGCTGGAGCTGGCCCTGGTGCTTGCCGATGACGTCCTGGGTGCGAGCAGCGAAGAAAGCCAACGCTTGAGCCTATCCCTGGGGGATCTCGCCCTTGTTCTTGGGGATCCTCGGCGTGCCGAAGGCCTCTATGGCGCGGTGGTGGAGGGCGGGGCCCCAGCCTTGGCGCAGACTGCGCGGATTCGGCTTGCGGAGCTCTATGAACAGGAAGGGCGCATGGCTGCGGCTGCCGCCGTCACCGAACAGGCCCTTGGCGCCGCGCAAAACCCTTTAGATCGCGCGACCCTTGCCCGGGCCCTGGGGCGGAGGCTTGATCAGGCGGGGCAGCTCTCCGCGGGCCTAAGCGCTGTGCAAGCTGCCTGCGATGCCCTCGCCGAGGCGGGCCATCCTCTGCTGGGCCCCGTGCTCGAGTGCCGCCAAAGCCGTGTGGTCATGCTTGCCCGGGGCGGGCGCTCCGGGGAGGCGCTTGCGGCCCTCGAGGCCCTTCAGGCCCAGCGGACGCAGCGCTTTGGTGGGCAAGCCCCCGAGACCCTTCGCGGCGAGCTCGACCGGGCCAACCTCGAGCGGGCTTTGGGAGAGCGGACTGCGGCCGGGGCGCGCTTGGAAGCGCTGGCTTCAGCCCCGGGCTTTAGCGATGGCGCCTTGGGGTCGGAAATGGCGGCCGAAATGACAGCGGAGCTGAAGGAAGCGCAGGCGCGCCTCGCCTTCGATGCGGGGGCCGATCGGCAGGCGCTCGAAGCGGCCCAGGAAAGCCTGCGCCTTCGCGAAGCGCTGTTTGCCGATGATCATCCTCTGCTCTTGGAAACGAAGAATCTGCTCGCGGCCATTACCCTTCGCCTCGGGGATCGCCCCGCGGCGGAGGGGGCCTGGCGGGAGGTGCTTTCGGGCTTTGAACAGCGCTACGGCGAGGAAAGCCTCGCCACCCTGACGGTGATGAGCAATTTGGGCATGCTCCTCGAGCAGGTGGGGCTCTTCGATGAGGCCGAGCCGCTGCTGCGCGATGCCCTCGCCGCGGCGCGCACCGTGCTTGGCCCCACCCATCCCCAAACCCTAACCATCATGAATAACCTGGCCCTGCTCCTTGAAAGCCAGGGCACCTTTGATCAAGCCGAGGCGCTCTATCTGGAGCCCCTGGAGACCCTTCGGGCGCAGGGCCAGGGGGACCGGCCGGAAGCGCTCGCCATGGAAAACAACCTGGCCTATCTCTATCTGCTGCAGGGGGCCGGGGCCGAGGCGCAGCGGCGCTTTGCTGAGCTTTTCGATCGCTTTGCCGGAACGCTTGGGCCGACCCACCCCGATACGCTCCGGGCGCTGAATAATCGGGGCCGCGCAGAAGCGCTCCTCGGCGACCTTAATGCTGCTCGGCAGAGCTTGCTGTCCGCCCTGGCGGGGCGCGAGGCGCGCTACGGCCCCCTGCATCGGGATGTCATCCGCTCCCAAATCGACCTCGGGTCCCTGGAGCAGCGGGAGGGGGCCCTCGCGGCCGCGGAGGCCCGGCTTCGGGATGCGCTCAGCCGGGCGGAGCGGGGGCTGGGGGAGGCGCACCCCTATACCTTTGACGCCCTCAATGCGCTGGCGGCGGTGCTGCGCCAGCAGGGTAAGAAGGAGGCGGCCTTCCGCCTTCAGCGCACGGGCTTTGAGCGGCGCACGGCGTTCTTCCAGCGCGTGCTGCCGGTGACCGGGGAAAACGCCCGGGAGGGCTATCTTCGTCTCCATCGTCCAGAGCTCGACGCGTTTCTAGCGCTAATTCCTGATCACCCCGACGAAGCGGAAGCGGGGCGAGCCCTCTTAGAGGTCAGCCTGGCGCGGAAGGGGCTGCTTTTGGCCATTGCCTCGGATATCGCCCAAATCGCTGCCCTGGGCCTGAACCCCGAGCTATCGGCGCTTACCGAAGCCCTTGCGGACGCGCGGGAAACGCTTGCTCAGCTCACCCTCGGCGGCCCCGGGGAGGGGGATCCGCTTGCGCACCTCGCGAAGCTTCGCGCGGAGGAAGGGCGCATCGAGGATCTTCAGCGGGCGCTGGGTCGCGCCAGCCTTCGCTACCAGCAAACCATCGAGGCGCCGAGCGTCGATGAGCTCGCAGCCGAGCTTCCGGCCGAAGGCGCAGCGCTCGTGGACTTCCTCGCTTATCGGGACGATGAGGGGACGCGGAGGCTCCTGGCTGCCGTATTACAGCGTGACCCTGACGGGAGCCTGGCGGTGCAGCCGGTGACCTTTGCCCCCTTGGACAAGATCGAAGAGGGCATTCGCTATTACCGGGAGCTGATCCAGGACGAGGGCGTGGGCGATGACGAGCTTCTGGAGGAGGGCATGTTCCTCTACGAGGACGTTTGGGCGCCGGTGGCTGAATACCTGGACCCGGACCTGCCCGTGTACCTCGTTCCCGATGGGCTGCTGAATATCCTACCCTTTGATGCGCTGGTGGATGAGGACGAGCGCTACCTCCTCGAAACCCTCGATTTACGCGTGCTGTCCTCCGCCCGGGATTTGCTGCCCCATCGCTTGCCCGCGGCAGGGGCGCCGCCCCTGGTGATGGCTGGCCCCGACTACGATACGGACGCCGTGGCGGACCCGGAGCAGCTGGCCCAGGCCCGAAGCCGCGCAGCGGGGCGCCCCGCGCCAGCGCCGCGCCGAGGGCAGGAGGAAGAGGCCCTGCCCACCTCCCGCGCCGCCGTGGTGCTCGAGTCCCTCCGGGCCGCCTCCGATGGTCTCCGGGGGCTGAGCTTTAGCCCCTTGCCCGGGGCGCGGCTAGAGGGGGAACTCATCGTCCGGCGCCTCGGCGAGGAGCCCTCCGCTTCGCCGGAGATTCTTACGGCTCTAGACGCCCAGGAGGCCGTGCTCGGCCAGCTGACGGCGCCGCCGACCATCCTCCACCTGGCCACCCACGGCTTTTTCCTGGCGCCGGAGGAAAAGCTTCGCAAGCGCCTGATGAAGGCCCAGCGCTCGGCGGAGATGGTCATTCCCCCGCCCGGGGATAACCCCTTGCTCCGGGCGGGCCTCGCCTTCGCCGGCATCAACGAGAATGCGCCCTTCTTCGGGCAGCTTGATACGCGCAACGATGGGGTGCTCACGGCCATGGAGGTGCTCGACCTGGATCTCACGGGGACCCAGCTGGCCGTGCTTTCCGCCTGCGAAACGGGGCTCGGGGAGATTCACGAAGGGGAGGGCGTGTATGGCCTTCGCCGAGCCTTTCAGGAGGCCGGGGTGCGGGAGGTGGTCACGTCCCTTTGGGAGGTCAGCGATGCCGGTACGCAGGCCCTCATGACCGCCATGTATGCACGCCTCGCGGAAGGCATGGCGCCCCGGGAAGCGCTGCGGGAAGCGCAGCGGGAGCTGGCGGCTTCCCCGCGTTGGGGCTATCCCTACGTGTGGGCAGCCTTCATGATGGTCAGTCGATAACGCGCTAAACTCGAGCCAAGCTAACGGCTTTAAGGAGTGGAACGGATGAAACAGATTCAGCGCATGGCCTGGGTCCTCGTACTCGGCCTTCTCGCGCCCCTGGGGGCGCTGGCCGCGGGCCCGGTGGCGAAGCTCAGCCAGCTCGAAGGCACGGTGGAGTTCAGCCGCGATGGCGAGGCCTGGGAAATGCTCTCCCGGAACAAATACCTCTTCCCCGGGCACGAGGTGCGCACCGGCGCCGATGGCTCGGCGAAGCTGTCGAGCCAGGCGTCGGGGGAGATTCGCGATCTCGGTGCCTCTACCCATCTACGGGTGCTCGAGGCTGGCGTTGAGGTGCTCGCCGGTTCGGGGCTGGGCGCCTCCGGTGACGCGGCGGGGGGCTTCTGGCAGGGGGTCGAGAACAAGTTTGCCACCTCCCAGCGCTACACCACGGTGCGTCGCTCCGTGAAGAAAGCCGAGGATCTCCCGAAGATCGACACCGCGCGCAAGCTGGTGCTGACCGCGGAGCATTCCGAGGTGGTGTGGTCCAACGCGGGGCCGGAATTTAGCTACGTGCTTCGCGTCGGCAGCGAGCGCTACACCGTGGCCCCGGCCTCCACCGCGGAAATGATCCGCTTCTCCGTGCCTGCGCAGGCGCCCGGGGAATACGAGTACGAGATGCTCATCTATCTGGACGGGGAAGAGGTCTATGCCCCGCGGCGGCCAGGCACGCTGACCTGGCTCGCCGGCGCGGAAGCCGAGGCGTTGCACCAGGCGGTGCAGGCGCGGAAGGCCGACCCCAACCAGAACGACGTGTTCTCCCTCGCCGAGGTCTACGAGGAGGCAGGGCTGCTGGTGCCGGTCATGGACCTCTACCGAGATTTCTTCCAGGCCTACCCGGCGGAAAACGAGATGCGTCCGCTGCTCATTAAGGCCTATCACGATCTGAAGCTCATGGACCTGAAGGAAAAGGAAGCGATTACCTTCAACACCATCGAGATGGAACGCCAGCTCTAGCTGCTGGCGTTGTAAGCGACCGGGGAGGGCCGCATGGCAAATTTCAAAGGCCGCTGGGACTTTCTCCTGGCGGCAATACTCTTTCTGCTTGCCATGGGGGCGCAGCGCGCGGATCTCTTCGCGGCCCTAGAACTACAAACCCAATCCTTCCGGCAAATTCTCCGCATGGCCGATGCGGAGCGGGTTTTCCCGGAAGACAAGATCGTCTTTGTGAACCAGGACGAAGCCTTCTTCGAGGACTATGGCAGCTGGCCCCTCCGGCGCCTTGATCTGGCCCGGGTGGCGGAAAATGTTGAAGCCCTCGGGGGCCGGGTTATGGCCGTCGATAATCTGTTCGACTTTCCCTCCTCCTACGGGGAAGACGGCCCCACGGCGGAAAAGTTTGAGGGGGTGCCGGGGCTGCTCCTCGTGTCCCAGGGGGTGGTGGAGGATGGGCGGCTCATCTACATCAAGCAGCCCGTGGAGCCCATCAACGGGGTGGCCCGCACCGGCTACACGAACGTGGAGTCCCGCAGCGGCTTAAGCGAGGTCATTAGCGATCTGCGCCTCTTCCCGGAGGCCATCCCCATGGAGAATGGCTGGCCCTTTGCCGTGCAGGCGGTCAGCCTCTACCTTGGAGAAACGCCGAGCTACGATCGGGAAACGCGGGTCCTGAGCTTCGGCGACCAGCTTTCCGTGCAGCTGGACCAGAACCATCGGCTGGCCCTCGACTTTCCGTCCTTCCCTGCGGGGGCGCAGGGCTACGTCGCGGACTTCGGCATTCCCGTGCTCGAAATGCTCCGCTTAGACGAGCTCGAAGAGGACGAAGCCTGGGAGCTGCGCTTCTGGGTGGAAGACAAAATTGTGATCCTCGGCGATACCTCAGAGGTCTCCCACGACTACTTTGAAACGCCCGTGGGGCGTCTTTATGGCGTCGAGCTTATTGGCGCGACCATTGCCACGCTCCTCGCTGGGGGCCCCCTCATGCCTGCGAGCTTCGGCCTTGAAGCAGCGGTAGCCCTGGGGCTGCTGCTGGCCCTTGTGGGTACGGGGCTTTTGCAGAACCCCGCCGGTCGCCTCGCGGCCTCCCTGGTTGCCCTGGGTCTTTGGGCAGCGCTCGCCACCGTGCTCTACGTGGATCAGGGGATCATGCTGTCCATGGCCTATACGGGGGTCGCGGCGGTGCTGAGCATTGTGCTCATGAACATCCGCTTTTACCTGGTGGAGCGGGGGCAGAAGACCCTCATTCGCGATGCCTTTGGCCAGTACCTATCGCCGAAGGTGGTGAATATCCTGGTGAAGGATCCCTCGCGCCTCTCTCTAGGGGGCGAGCAGCGGGAAATGACCGCTTTCTTCTCCGATGTGGCGGGCTTCTCCAGCATCTCCGAGCAGCTGACTCCAGCGGGGCTCGTGGCCTTGCTCAATGAATACCTGACGGCCATGTGCGACATCATCGCCGAGCATGAAGGTACGGTGGATAAGTTCGAAGGGGACGCCATTATCGCTTTCTGGGGCGCGCCGCTCGATCAGCCCGATCACGCCCTAAAGGCCTGTCTGGCGGCCATCGATATGCAGCGCTATATGGTGGATTACCGGAAGCGCCTCGAGGCGGAGGGGCGTCCGCTGCTGAAGGTGCGCATGGGGCTTAACTCCGGACAGATTCTCGTGGGCAACATGGGCTCGGCGCAGCGCATGGACTACACCATCAT
The DNA here is from genome assembly GCA_030433075.1 of Gammaproteobacteria bacterium. GTDB lineage: Bacteria > Pseudomonadota > Gammaproteobacteria > Pseudomonadales > Azotimanducaceae > Salivita. Next base: position 22,660 of record JAUILI010000014.1, read on the forward strand.
GGGGGACGCGGTGAACCTGGCGGCCCGCCTTGAAGGGGTCAATAAGTTCTACGGCAGCGCTACCCTAATCTCCCAGCATACGCAGCGCCTCGTGGGCGATGCCCTTGAAGTGCGCGAGGTCGATGTGGTCCGGGTGGTGGGGAAAAACGAGCCGGTCACCCTCTTTGAGCCCTTGGCCCGGGCGGGGGAGCTGCGGCCGGAGGAGGCCGCCCTCCGGGAGGCCTTCACCGAGGCCCGCAGTCACTACCAGCGCCGAGATTTTCCCGCGGCCGTCGCCGCCTTCGAGGCCGTGCTGGTGAAGTTTCCTGGGGATGGACCCTCGGAGACCCTGCTCGCACGGAGTAAACTCTACGCCGAAGCGCCACCGCCGGCGGACTGGGATGGGGTATTCCAGCTCACGGAGAAAGGCTAGGCGCGCACGCAGCGTTGGAGTAGTGCCATGGATGAAGCATCGCGGGGCGCGCCCGGTTCGCGCCAAGCGGCCCTTGAGGCTGCGCTTACGGAGGCCCTGGCCCCGACCGTGCTCGAGGTTTTAAACGAGAGCCATAGCCATAACGTGCCCCCGGGCTCCGAATCCCATTTCCGGGTGACGGTGGTGAGCGACGCCTTTGCCGGGGAGCGGCTCGTGGGGCGGCACCGGGCCGTGAACCGCGTGGCTGCGCCCTTCTTCGCGGAGGGGCTTCATGCCCTAGCACTGCACACCTTCACCCCTGAGGAGTGGGCGCAGCGAAGTGGGGTAACCGACTCCCCGGCGTGTCGGGGCGGCAGTGGACGGTGACGCCGCGCCGGCGCTTTGGACCGGCTTTGCCCTTGCGCCCCTCGCGGATCCGCCGGCCCTAGAAGCGGCCTGCCGCGGGGCCGCGGCGCCGACCCTTCGGGGCACGCTGCATCTAGCGCCAGAAGGCTTGAACTTCACCCTCTGGGGACCGGAAGCGGCGCTGAAGGCCCTTTTCGCACCCATCGACGCCGCCCTGGGCGCTGACGCCTATCGGCTGCGACGCCTGCCTGCCCCTTCCGAGCCGCCCTTTCGGCGCCTGAAGATTAAGGCGCGGCGCCATCTTATCCCCCTCGAGGGCTATCCCCTGGAGGATCCGGGCACGCCCCAGCGCGTGGCGCCGGAGGCCTGGCACGCGGTGCTCGATGATCCGGCGATTCCGGTCATCGATCTGCGCAATGATTACGAAGTGGCCGTGGGCACCTTTCCCGAGGCGCTTAATCCGAAGACGGAGGCCTTCACGGACTTCCCGGCCTGGGTGGCGGAGCATCTCGATCCCGCCCGGGATCGCACCGTGGCCATGTTTTGCACCGGCGGCATTCGCTGCGAGAAGGCCGCCGCTTGGATGCGTGGCCAGGGCTTTGAAGCGGTGCTCGAGCTCGATGGGGGCGTCCTCGCCTATCTCGATGCCATTCCCGAGGCGGAGCAGCGCTGGGAAGGGGAGTGCTTTGTCTTCGATGAGCGGGTTGCCCTCACCGGGGCGCTAACGCCGGGGGAGACGACCCTGTGCCACGGCTGCCGGCGGCCCCTGACGCCGACGGATCGGCAAAGCAATGGTTTTGAAGCGGGCGTCAGCTGCCCCTACTGCATTGAATCCCTGACGCCCGCCCAGCGCGCCGCCCGGCGGGAGCGGTTTCGTCAGGTATCCCTGGCCGAGGCCCGGGGCGAAACCCATCTAGCCCCCCAGCCTAAGAAGGATGAAAGCCCATGATCGATGCGAAGCCCCTGGCGGGAGAACGGATCCTGATTACCGGTGCCTCGAGCGGCCTTGGGGCCCACTTTGCGCGCCTGGCCGTGGACGCCGGGGCCGAGGTAGTGGTGGCGGCGCGGCGGGTCGAAGCCCTTGAGGCCCTGGTCGCGGAGCTTAGGGACGCCGGAGGGACGGCGGAGGCGCTGGCCCTGGACGTGACCGACAGTGCGTCCGTGGAGCAGGTGTTTGCAGCCCTTGCGGGGCGCTTGCCCACGGTGCTCGTGAACAACGCGGGCATGGAGCCTGGGGTGTTTTCCTTCCTCGATCTCGACGAGGCGGGCTGGGATGCCACCATCAACACGAATCTCAAGGGGACCTGGCTCATGGCCCGGGCTGCGGCCCGGGCCTGGCGGGAAGCAGGGCAGGGGGGGAACATCGTCAACATTGCGAGCATCCTCGCCTTCCGCCAGCAGAAGGGGGTCACGCCCTACGCCGTCAGCAAGGCCGGGGTGGTGCAGCTGACGAAGCAAATTGCCCTGGAAGGGGCGCGCTTTTCCCTGCGTTGCAACGCGCTGGCGCCGGGCTACTTCCGCAGCGCCGTGAGCGCACGGCTCCTCGACAGTCCGGAGGCAGAGGCCTTCCTACGGCCCATTCCCCAGCGTCGGGCGGGGGTGCTGGAGGATTACGACGGAGCTTTCCTGCTCCTGGCGGGGCACGCCAGCGCGCACATGACCGGGCAGGTGATCACGGTCGATGGCGGCCACCTGGTCAGTAGCCTCTAAGGCCGGCTGTCGGGAACGGAGCTGCTAGCCTTCTTGGCTTCCCGGGGCGGTCATACCGCCCACGAGGTAGTCCAGCAGGCGCTCGTAGCTGGCTTGAGCGCTGCTCGTGTGCAGATCCCCGAGGGAGGTCTTTTTCCAGGTGCCGCCGGCGGCTAGGCCGTGCAAGGTGAGGCTCCAGGAATAGATATAGCGGGTGCGTCGCTCCTGCTCTCCCAGCTCGGGCAGGGCCTTAGCCAGCAGCGCATCGAGACGGGCGGGGGTGCCGTGGGCGTCCTGATTCAGGAGCGTTTGCGTATCCGGGTCGATGTCCGTGTGTAGCCGCGCCAGGAAGAGCACGCCGTGCCGCCCCACCTGCGGATCTTCATAGAGGCGGATGTAGGGCCAGTAATTCGCGCCGAGAATCTCCCGAACGGTGAGCGTCTCGCCCGCGGCGGCGCGGGCTTCTAGGTTGTTCACCATGGGCACGCGATGCACGTCGAGCTGACCCTTCAGGAACTCGATGATCGCCTTGACCATCCCCATTTTTGAGCCGAAGTGATAATGCACGGCGGAGGCGTTCCGGGCGCCGGCATGGGCGTTGATGGTGCGCATGGAGACGGCGTCGAGGCCCTGGGTGGAGAACAGCTCAAGGCCCGAGAGAATCAGGCTGGCTTTCGTATCGCCACGGACGGCATCGAGGGCGGATTCGGACACGGACAAGGATCCTTTTTTAGGGGAGTGTAGCAGCCTCACGACTTTCCTGGGGCGCCATGTCTGCGGCGCCTTCGCCCAGGAGGGGGGCGAGGGCGGGCCAGAGCGCTTCAAGCATCAGGGGCTGGGCCTTGGCGGTGGGATGGATGCCGTCGGCCTGCATCATGTCCTCGTCCAGGGGAAGGAGGGATCGGGTGAAGGGGACCAGCCGCACTTCCTCTGCCGCGGCGACGGCCTCGAAGGCCCCTTGGAAGGCCCGGACGTAGCGGGGCCCATAGTTGGGGGGGAGGGGGATGGAGACCAGCAGGACTTCGGCGCCCGTGGCCTTAATGGTTTTCACCATTTCGCTTAAGTTGCTGTGAATTTGCCCGATCGGGTACCCTCGCAAACCGTCGTTGCCGCCAAGCTCGAGGACGACCACGTCCGGCGCTTGGCGGCTAAGAACATCGCTTAAGCGCCGTAGGCCCCCCCGGGTGGTCTCCCCGCTAATCGAGGCATTAATCACCGCCACGGGCAGGCCCGCTGCCTGCGTCCGTTCGGCGAGCAGGGCCACCCAGCCTTCGCCCGCTTGAAGGCCGTAGCCCGCACTGAGGCTATCTCCGAAAACCAGCACCTTCCGGTCCTCTGCCTGCGCTTCGAGCAGGGAGAGGATCAGCAGGAGCATGAGCAAGGGTAGGCGTAGCGTCATGGAATCGGATCGTCCTGTCATTTTATCCGCCCGGAACCTGGGCAAGCGCCTGGCGCTTGGGGATGAGCAGCTATCCATCCTTACGGGGATCGATCTTGAGATCAAGGCAGGGGATAGCGTCGCCCTCGTAGGGGCCTCGGGCTCGGGAAAAACCACGCTCCTGGGCCTTTTGGCAGGCCTCGATACGCCCACGGAAGGGGAGGTTCGCTTTGCAGGCCAGCCCTTTAGTTCGGAGTCCGAGGATCGCCGGGCAGCCCTCCGGGCCGAGGGCATCGCCTTTGTCTTTCAGAACTTTCAGCTCCTGGGCGCCCTCACGGCTCTGGAGAACGTCATGATTCCCCTGGAGCTTGCGGGGCGGGAGGCCCCGGAGACGCTGGCCCGCAGCTATCTGGAGCGGGTGGGCCTGGGAGACCGAGCCCGCCATACGCCGCGCCAGCTCTCCGGGGGGGAGCAGCAGCGGGTGGCCCTGGCCCGGGCCTTCGCCGCCCAGCCCAAGCTCCTCTTCGCTGATGAGCCCACGGGCAATCTGGACCAGGCCACGGGGCAGCGCATTGCCGATTTACTGTTTGAATTAAACGCAGAAGCCCAGACCACCCTGGTGCTGGTCACCCACGACCCCGCCCTCGCGGCCCGCTGCGATCGAGCCCTGCGCGTCGAGGCGGGGCAGCTGCGTCCCGAGCAGGAACTGACTCCGTGAGCCGCGGCCTTGCGCAGCGCATGCTTCGCCGGCATTGGCGGGGCGGGGAGTTAAGGCTCCTCGCCGCAGCGCTGCTTCTGGCGATCACCACGGTTACGGGCATTTCCCTCTTCGTGGACCGGCTCGAGCGGGCTCTCGTGCTCGAGGCCAGCGCCTTTCTGGCCGCGGACCGGCGCATCGAAGGGCGAGAGGTCCCCCCGGAGGCCTGGGAGGCCGAGGCCCAGGCCCTGGGCCTGGCGACGGCGCGCACCGTGGGGTTCACCTCCATGGCCTTTTCCGATCTCGATGCCCTTCTAGTATCGGTGCAGGCCGTTTCATCGACCTATCCCCTGCGCGGCGCCTTAAAAACGGCCAGCAATCCCCTGGCCGCGGGCGCCGTCACTACGGATACCCCGGCCCCGGGAACGCTATGGGCGGCACCCCGGGTGCTCCTGTCTCTGGGCCTGGAGGTGGGGGCGACCCTCGATCTAGGGGCCGCGTCCCTGCGCATCGACCGGGTGCTGACCGATACGCCGGATCAGGGCGGGAACTTCTTGCTGGCTCCCCGGGTGCTCATGGCCATAGAGGATGTGGCCAAAACCCAGGTGCTGCGCCCCGGGGCCCGGGTGGAGCACGCGCTGCTTCTTGCGGGCCCGGAATCGGCCCTCGGGGCCTTCGAGGCGCAGCTTCCGGCGGATTTTGACGCGCGCTTTGATCTTGAGGACGTGCGCACCGGAAACCGGAGCCTGGGACGGGCCTTGGAGCGGGCGGAGCGCTTTCTTCGCCTCGGGGGCCTCATGGCCGTGCTGTTGGCCAGCCTTGCCGTGGCCCTCGCAGCGTCGCGCTATGCGGCCCAGCAAGCCGACGCGGTGGCGGTGATGAAAACCTTGGGCGCCTCCAGCGGCACCATTCGGCGCCTCTATCTTGGGCAGCTCTTTCAGCTGGGCGCGCTGGTGACCGGGCTGGCCCTGGGCCTGGCCTACGGGGTTCAGGAGGCGCTGTTTACGCTGCTGGCCGCCTATGTGCCCGTGGCGCTGCCGGCGCCGGGCTGGGTGCCCTGGGTGCTGGGGACGCTAACGGGCTGGCTGTGCCTGCTGGCCTTTGCTCTGCCGCCCCTTCTCGAGCTTGAGACGGTGACGCCGGTGCGCGTGCTGCGCCGCGATCTGGCCCAGGCCTCCCGGAAGGGGCCGCTCTATCGAGGGCTGGGGCTCCTGGCCCTCCTGGGGCTCCTCTTCGCCTACGCGGGGAGCGCTCAGCTCGCGGGCTGGGTGCTCCTGGGCCTTGGCGGCACCTCGGCCTTTTTTGCGGCGCTCGCCTTTGTCCTGCTTCGAAGCGGACGGGTGCTGGGAATGCAGGCCGGGCGCGCCTGGCGCTTGGGCCTCGCGGCGCTGTCCCGGCGTCAGGGGGCCAGCATCGTGCAAATGCTGGTCTTTGGCACGGCGCTCATGCTCCTCCTCACCCTGACCGTGCTGCGTAGCTCGCTCCTTGATAGCTGGCGGGCTCAGCTTCCCGAGGGGGCGCCCAATCATTTCGTGCTGAATTTGGACAGCGAGGATCGGGCGGCCTTTCAGCAAGCCCTCGAAGCCCAGGGCGTTGCCCCCCAGCCGGCCTTCCCCATGACTCGAGGGCGGATCACGGCGGTGAATGGGGAGGTCCTCGACCCGAAGGCCAGCCGCGCCGCGGCCCGGCTCACGGAGGAGCGGAACTTAAGCTGGAGCGGCCCCTTGCCCGAGGGCAATGAGGTCGTGGCGGGCCAGTGGTGGGCGGCCGCGGGGGCAGCCCCCGGGCTGTCCCTCGAGGCGGATTTTGCCGAGAATGTGGGGCTCACCCTGGGGGATCGGGTCACCCTCGAGGTGGGGGATCAGCGCTTTGATCTGCCTCTAGTGGCGCTGCGCCGCGTGGCCTGGGACTCCCTGCGCCCGAACTTCTTTCTGCTCCTTTCGCCGGGCTTGCTCCAAGATCGAGACGCCACCTACCTCACGAGCTTCTTCCTGCCGCCGGAGCAGCAAAGCGCGCTGCCGACCCTCCTTCGCGCATTCCCCAGCGTCAGCATCATTGCTGTAGATGGGCTCATCGCTCAGCTTCAGCAAATCGTCGCCCGGGTCTCCATCGCCGTCGAGGTCGTACTCTTTTTGGTGCTGGGGGCGGGGGCCCTGGTGCTTCTCGCCTCGATTCAGTCGACCATGGATGAGCGCCTTCGGGAGTACGGCCTGCTGCGCGCCCTCGGAGGCAGCCGGCAGCGCCTTCAAGGGGCGCTGGTGGTGGAATTTGCTACCCTCGGGGTCTTCTCGGGCATGCTGGCGGCCCTGGGCGCTGAACTAATGATCTGGGCAATGGAAACGCAACTCTTCGGTCTTCCGGCGCAGAGCCACGGAATCCTCTGGTTCCTGGGCCCCGTGCTGGGGGTGGCGCTGGTGCTCACCCTTGGGCTCCTGGCCACCCGCAAGGTGGTTTCCGTGCCGCCCCTCACTGTCCTTCGGGAGCACGGGGCGTGAAAACGCTGCGGGCGCTTCTGGCGCGCCTTAAGGGGCTGCCGCGGCCGTCGCCTCGGCACTGGCAGGGCCTTGGCGCGGCGCTCGCGGTGCTGGCCGTGCTCCTGTGGTGGGCCGGGGAGGGCCCGCAGGAGGATGCCTCGGCGCCCTCCGCCTCCGGCCCGGCCCCGGAGCAGGTCCCGGATTTTGCCGCGCTGCCGACCGTGAGTGCTCGGAAAGCGGCTTTCTTCGCCTTCCTTCTGCCGCGCATCGAGGCAGAGAATCAACGTATCGATGAACTCCGGGCCCGCATCGAGGCGCTCCTACGCGCGGAAGGGCCCTGGGACGGGGCGACGGAGGCGTGGCTGGCAGCCCTTGAGGAGCGCTACGGCTTATCGTCCCCCGGGGCCGGCCCTGATCGTCTGCCTCGCTTGCTTCGCCGCGTGGATCGCATCCCCCCGTCCCTGGCCCTCGCCCAGGCCGCCACGGAGTCGGCCTGGGGCACGTCGCGCTTCGCCCAGGTGGGTCGGAACTTCTTTGGCCAGTGGTGCTACAGCCAGGGGTGCGGCCTTGTGCCTCTGCTACGGCCAGAAGGCTCGGAGCACGAAGTGCGACTCTTTGAGCACTCCGCCGATTCCGTGGTGAGCTACATGCATAACCTCAATAGCCACCCCGCTCATCGTTCCTTCCGCGTGCTGCGAGCCGCGGCGCGGCGCGAGGGGCGCCCCCTGTCCGGGGAACTGCTCGCCCCCGGTCTTTTGCGCTATTCCGAGCGGCGGGCGGCTTACGTGGCCGATCTTCTCGCCATCATGCGCTTTAATCGGCTCGGGCGCTTCGATCACTAGGGGAGGCGGAGCAGCGGTTGGGATAGCCAATGCCAGCGCCCTCCCGGTCCCTGGGCCGTGCAGTTGAAACGGCTTCGCCCCAGGGGAAGGGGGGCGGGCGCCGAAGCGTCCACCCGGCTGCCCTCCCGCGTCGTGGGAATCGCGCCTTGACCACTTAAGTAGCACTGCACCGGTCCCCGGTGCGCTTCGGGGAAGCGCAGGGTAAAGCGCAGCGTGGGGCGGTCGACTTCCCGGGGCAAAATCATCGAGGTCGGGCTTTCAATGGTGGCCGCGAGGGCCTTCATGGTGAGCTTAGGGCGCAGGCTTGTGAGATCCCCATAAATTCCGGAAGCGGGAAATCGAGGGAGGGCCTGGGGGTCGCTGCCCGCCCAAAGGGGGCCTGAGTGCTGGCCGAACGCCGCGTAGCCTTGGGTCTTCAGCCAGGCTTGGAGCGGCGGTGCAAATTCCCCATAGGGGTAGGCGAAAAGCTTAGGCTGGGGGCCGAGCTCGCCGTCGATGCGCCGCTGGGCTTCAAGGACCTGGGTCTCGAGGTAGGTTTCATAGGCCGGCGCCGCCGGGTCCGGGAGTCCCTGGCTTTCGCCGCGCACCATGTAGTCGTGGCGCAGGCCGTGGTTGCCGATGGTCGCCCCCTCGGCCGTCAGCCGCCGAAGCTGGTCCCAGGACAGAAAACCGCCATGGCGCCCATCGATGGGCTCGGGGTTCACGAAAATGGTGTAGGGCCAGCCCCGGGCGTGGAGCAGGGGATGGGCCGCCTCCGCAATGCTTTCGTAGGCATCGTCGAAGGTGATGGCAAGCGCCGTCTCCGGTAAAGTGCGCCCCGCTCGGAGCGCATCGAGCGCCTCCGGAAGGGAGAGCAAGGTGGCTCTGCTCGCTTCGATCGCTTCGAGGTGGGCAGCAAATTGCCCGGGCGTGACGGAGGTGCTGGCCGGGGTGTCTGTGGCCACGAAATGGTATTGCAGCACCACCACGCTGGGCGGCAGGGTGTCGCCGGCGCCCAGGGCAGCGCCGCCAAGAAGCGCGAGGCTCCCAAGGAGGGCGCATCGCAGCCAACGATGAAAGGATGGGCTTAGCATGGCAACCACTCCGGCTTATGAACGCGCCAAGCTTCAAAAGCGGCTTCGCCGCCAGGTCGGGCAGGCCATCGCCGATTACGCCATGATCGAGGCGGGCGATCGCGTGATGGTGTGCCTTTCCGGGGGAAAGGACTCCTACACCCTTCTCGATATCTTACGCCAGCTTCAGGCCACGGCGCCCATCGACTTCGAGCTCGTGGCGGTGAATCTCGATCAGAAGCAGCCGAATTTCCCCGAGCACGTGCTGCCCACCTACCTCGAGGGGCTGGGCATCGAATATCACATCATCGAGCAGGACACCTACAGCGTGGTGAAGGCGCTGACCCCCGAGGGCAAGACCTATTGCCCGGTGTGCTCGCGCATGCGCCGCGGGGCGCTCTATAACTTTGCCCGGCGCATTGGGGCGACCAAGGTGGCCCTGGGTCATCACCTCGATGACATCGTGGAAACGCTTTTTTTGAACCTCTTCCATGGCGCCACCCTAAAGGCCATGCCGCCGAAGCTTTTGTCCGACGACGGGGACCACATCCTCATCCGCCCCCTGGCCTACTGCCGGGAGAAGGACATCGCGCGCTGGGCCGAGGTTCAGGCCTTTCCCATCATTCCCTGCGATCTTTGCGGTAGCCAGGACGGCCTGGAGCGCCAGGTGATTAAGCGCATGCTCGCCGAATGGGAGCGCGCCCACCCCGCGCGCATCGAAAAGATTGCCGGGGCCCTGCGCCGGGTCGTGCCCTCCCATCTCATGGACCGGGAGCTCTTTGACTTTGCGGGCCTCGATGCGGAGCGGGCAGCGCGCCCTGAAGCGCTTCGCATCCCCGTCAAGGAAGCCTAAGGTGCCCATCGCCATTCCCCTGGAGGCTCTGGATGAGGAGACGCTCCAGGCGGTGCTTGAGGCCTTCGTAACGGAAGAGGGCACGGACTACGGACACCGGGACTACAGCCTGGAAGAAAAGGTGGCGGCGGTGCGCGGCCAGCTTACCCAGGGGACGGCCGTGCTGTGCTATGACGAGGCGACGGAGTCCGTGACGGTCCTCCCGAAGGATCAGCTCCCCGCCGATTTTTAGGGCCCATTGCTGGCTCCAGGGCCCTGCGCTATGGTCCTGCGCCGTTCCTGCTAACGCTTGGAGAGACCCCATGCTGAGTCGCTTGTCCCTTGCTTCGCTGACCGCCGCGGCCTTCCTGGCGCCGGCCCTTGCGGGCGCCGCGGAGGCCGATCCTGCGACCCCAGGCCTAGAGACAATCACCGTGTCCGCGCGGCCGGCCCTGTCCGACGCTTTTACGGAGGTGGGGGCCCTCACCACGCTGGGTGGTGAGCTGGTGGAGGGGCTGGCTCCGGTGCACGGCCAGGAGCTTTTCGTACGGGTACCGGGGGCCTGGGTGTCCCGGGGGTCGGGGCAGGAGCACCTCATGGCGCTGCGCTCCCCGGTGCTGGCTGGCCCCGGGGCCTGCGGCGCCTTTTTGCTCTTGGAGGATGGCATTCCCCTGCGTCCCGCGGGGTTTTGCAACGTCAATAACCTGTTTGAGATGAACCTGGCCCAGGCGGCGGGGGTCGAGGTGCTGCGGGGGCCGGCGTCGGCTCTCTATGGCGGCACGGCGCTCTTCGGCGCGGTGAACGTCTTCACCCCGGCGCCGGCGGCCGACCTTGCCGCCCCCGAGGGCATGATTCAGGCCGAGCTGGGCCCATGGTCCTATGGTGGGCTTCAGGGACAGGTGGCGGCGCCCCTGGGCGAAGAGCGGATCCTGGCCACCTTCGATGTGGTGGATACGGACGGCTGGCAGGACGACACGGGCTTCCGGCATCGCAAGGGTAGCCTGCGGGCCCAGGGGCAGCGCGGAGCCTGGCGCCACGACTTTCAGCTCTCCGGCGCCTCCCTGGATCAAAACACCGGGGGCTATGTGGTGGGTGAGGAGGCCTTCGCCGACGCCACCCTTCGCAACACCAACCCGAACCCCGAGGCCTACCGGGAGGCCTACGCGCTGCGCGCCTCCCTGGGCCTTGAGCGGGATCTTCCCAGCGGCGCGGTGCTGGGCATCACGCCCTACGCGCGCCGTTCGGAAATGGAATTTCTACAGCACTTTCTCCCGGGGAAGCCCCTGGAGGAGAACGGCCAGGATAGCCTGGGGGTGATCGCCCGGGTGACCAAGGCCGGGGAGCGCTGGCGCGGTGCCCTGGGGGTGCAGCTGGAGTGGGCCGACACCTGGCTGACCCAGCGGCAGGACGGCCCCACGGTGGGTTCCGCCTTCCTCGTAGCCACCCGCCCCGAGGGGCAGCACTACGACTACGCGGTGGAGAGCGCGCTGGCGGCAGCCTTCTATGACGTTTCTCTGGATCTGTCGCCGCGCCTGACCCTGGTGCACAGCGCTCGCCTCGAGCAGCTCCGCTACGACTACGATAACCGCATGGTGGCTGGGAATACGCGGGATGACGGTACGGCCTGCGGTTTCGGCGGTTGTAACTACTCCCGCCCGGAGGACCGGAAGGATCGCTTTACCGATCAAGCCGGTCGCCTGGGGGTCGTTTACGGCCTAAGCGCCCACAGCCAGCTGGCCCTGACCGCCTCCGCGGGCTTCCGGGCGCCGCAAAGCACGGAGCTTTACCGCCTTCAGTCGGGACAGACCGTGGCCGATCTCCGCAGCGAATTCGTGCGCAGCTTTGAACTGGCCTACGGCTATGCCCGGGACGGCTTTAGCCTGAGCTTGACGGCCTTCGACCAGCGGGCCGAGGACCAGGTGCTTCGGGACGCGGAGGGTTTCAATATCTCCGCGGGCAAGACCGATAGCGACGGTGTGGAGGGGCAGCTCAGCTATGCCATCTATCCCACCCTGACGGTGGCGGGGCAGGTGACCTATGCGCGCCATCGCTATGCCTTTAGCCAGGATCTAGGGCGGGGAGAGGCGATTCAAAAGGGGGATGACGTCGACACGGCGCCGCGGTGGCTGGGTTCGGCGCAGCTGCGCTGGACCCCGAGCGACGCCGTGAGTGTGGAGCTCGAGAACGTCACCATGGGGGATTACTTCATGGATGCGGGGAACACGGCGCGCTATGACGGCCACCGGGTTTGGAACCTTCGCGGGCGCTACGCCGTCTCTGATCAGCTTACGGTCGCTCTACGCATTTTGAACCTGGCAGATGAGCGTTACGCCGAGCGCGCGGATTTGGCCTTTGGGAATGAGCGCTACTTCGTTGGCCAGCCTCAGCGAGCGCACCTAAGCGTTCGCTACGATTTCTAAGGTGAGCCTGGATCGTTGGATCGGGCTCTGCCGGCCGGGCTTTGAGGGCGACCTCGCCGCGGAGCTCGCGACCGTCTTGGCGGAGGAGGGTGTCGGGGGCTATGCCCGCACGGAGGCCGGGGAAGGTCTTGTGGAGTGGGTGGCCTATGGCTTGAGCGCCCGGGAGCTCCTGGCGCTGCGGTCCCTTCCCGCCCTTCAGGACCTGGTGTTTTGTCGCCAGCTGTCCCTGGCCGGACCCCAGCTCACGGCGCTCGACCCGGCGGACCGGGCTTCGGGCATCGTCTCTGCGGCGCCCTGGCCCGCAGCCGAGGTGCTTGTGGAAAGTCCCGCGGGCCCGGCCTATGCGGGGCTAGAGCGCCTCGCTAAGCGCCTGCCCGGGCCCATCCGCGGCGCCCTTGAGGATGCGGGGAAGCTCGCCGGTCCCCAGGATCGGAAGCTGCGACTCCACGTGACCCTGGCAAGCGGCACCTCCGCCTGGGTGGGCTATGCGCCGGCGGCTTTGAGCCTGGCCGAGCCGGGAGGGGTGCGGCGCCTGCGCCGCCTCGCCGGTGCCCCCAGCCGTTCCGGCGTTAAGCTCCAGGAAGCCTTCCTGCATTTCCTGTCCCCCACGGAGCGCCACCTGGCCTTCGCTGGCCGACCGACGGCCGTGGATTTGGGGGCCGCCCCCGGGGGCTGGACCTTTGTGCTGCGCAGCCTCGGGGCCGAGGTGCTGGCGGTGGATAATGGGGCGCTGGATCCGAGCCTTGCGGAGGATCCCCTGGTGATTCACGTAAAGGGCGACGCCTTTACCTATGAGCCCCCGCGCACCGTGGATTGGCTGGTGTGCGACGTGGTGGATAAGCCTGCCCGGGTGGTGGAAACGCTGGCCCGTTGGCTGCGCCGGCGCTGGGCCATGCGGGCGATCTTCAACTTGAAGCTGCCCATGAAGCAGCGCCACGCTGCGGTGATGGATGCGCGGGAACGCTTCTTCCGGATTCTCGGCCCCCGGGCCGAGGAGTACACCTTTGCGGTCAAGCAGCTTTATCATGACCGGGAAGAGGTGACCTGCTACGCGGCCCCCCGGGGCGGCGACCACTGAGCGGAGGGGCCATGACCAGCACCGTGGGGGCAGGGGAGCGCAGCAAGCTGCTCTCCCTGGAGATTCGGGATCGCGCCGCCCTCTATGGCGCCTACATGCCCTTTCTCACCCATGGTGGTTTGTTCATTCCCACCCAAACCCTCTATCCCCTGGGTACGGAGCTCTTCCTGCTCCTGAGCTTGCTCGATGCGCCGGAGAAGTTCCCCACGGCGGCGCGGGTGGTCTGGCGCACGCCGGTGGGAGCGCAGGGGGGGCGCAAGGCCGGCCTCGGCGTGGCCTTCACCGAGCCCGACTGCCCTGCGCGCAGCTATATCGAGCGGCAGCTCGCGGCGCTCAAGGCCGACGAGCGCCCCACGCACACGCTCTAGCCCCCCTTCCCTAAGGAGTTTTTCCATGCTGGTGGATAGCCACTGCCATCTCGACTATTTGGACGCGCCCCCGGAGGAGAGCATCGCCCGGGCCAAGGCCGCGGGGGTGGCGCACATGCTGTGCGTGGGCGCCGATCCGGCGCACTTCGATCGCGTGCTGGCCGTGGTTCAGGGCGCGGAAGGGGTGGATGGCAGCGTCGGGATCCACCCCCTGGCGGTCACCGTCGAGCTCGCCCCCTGGGATGCGGTGGTGGCGCGGGCGAGCGCCCCGGGCGTGGTTGCCCTCGGGGAAACGGGACTGGACTACGCCGATCCCGCCGCCCCCGATCGGGCCCTGCAGGGAGAACGCTTTGCGCAGCATCTGACCCTGGGGGCGGAGCACGGGCTGCCCGTGATCATTCACACTCGGGAGGCGCAGGAGGACACCCTGGCCCTGCTGCGCGCCGCCGGGCCTCGGCCGGAAGCCGGGGTGCTGCACTGCTTTACGGAAAGCTGGGAAATGGCCGAGGAAGCGATCGCCCTCGGCTATTACGTGAGCTTCTCCGGCATCGTCACCTTTAAGAATGCTGCACCTCTGCGAGAGGTGGCGGCGAAGGTCCCCGCCGATCGTCTGCTGGTGGAAACCGACGCCCCCTGGCTCGCCCCCGTGCCCCATCGGGGCCGGCAGAACGAACCGGCGCTCTTGCCCCACACGGCGGCGGTCCTAGCCGAGTGCCAGGGCATGAGCCCCGAGGCGTTGGCGCAGCAGACCACGGAGAACTACCGACGCCTTTTCGCCCGCACGTCCCTTTCGGCCTAAGGCGCCGGTTCTAGGCTCGGGGGAAGAGTTCCTCGAACAAGCGGTAGTCCGTTTCCTTCATGCCTAGGGCTTCGTAGGTGCGCTGCGCCCGCAGGTTATCCCGCTCCACATAGAGGCGCAGGCCGATGCCCGTGGGATCTGCGAGGGCCTCCTTGCGCACCGTCTCATAGAGGGAACGGAATACCCCCCGCTGGCGCCAGGCGGGCGTCACGTAAACGCTTTGCAGCCACCAGAAGGTACCGGCGCGCCAGTCGCTCCATTCGAAGGTGACGGAGGCGGTGCCGACGCAGCGGTCCGCCTCATCCACGGCGACCCACACCCGGCCCCGGGCCGGCACGGTGATGAGCCCTTCAATACCCGCGGTGACGATGGCTTCCGGGAGGACGTGATCCTCCGTCTCCAGCGCCATGGCGCATTGAAAAGCGGCGAGGGTCGGTACATCCGCGAGGGTGGCGGCCCGAAGGGAAAAGGTCATGGGGTGGGCTCCGTAAAGCGGCGGGTCAGAAAGGCGCAGAGCTGTTCGTAGCGATGGGTGCTCACCTCGGCGCCGGCGATGGCGTGCTTCGCCCCGGGGTAGGCCATCATCTCAAAGGGAATGGCGGCTTTCTGGAGCGCCGCCATAAGCCGCGTGCTGTGGGTGAACAGCACGTTATCGTCGGCCATGCCGTGGACCAGCAGTAGGGCGCCGGGCGCTTTGCCGAGCCCCGCGAGGTAGGGCATCACCCCGGAGCGTGCATAGCCCTCGGGGTTCTCCTCCGGGGTGCCAAGGTAGCGTTCCGTGTAGTGGGTGTCGTAGAGATGCCAGTCCGTGACCGGCGCCACGGAAACGGCGGCGCGGAAGCGCTCCGGTGCCGCGGCGAGGCAGCGGAGGGCCATGAAGCCGCCGTAGCTATGGCCGAAGACCGCCACTCGGCGCTCGTCGAACCAGTGGGCCTCGGCGAAAGCGTCGAGGGCGCGGAATTGGTCCCGCACTTCCACTTCGCCGAAGGTTCGGTAGATGGGGCGCTCGAAGGCTTCGCCCCGCCCGGCGCTGCCCCGGTTATCCAGCTCGAGCACGGCCCAGCCATGCTGCACGAAGACCTGGTGGAGCAGGGGCGGCCAGCCCTGGGTCACGCGCTGGGCGCCGGGGCCGCCGTATACCGCCAGAATCACGGGGAAGGGGCCGTCCCCCTCCGGTTTGGTGAGGCGGTAGCACAGGGGCTGCCCGTCTTCCCCCGGGAGCTGGCCCAGCTCCGGGGTCGCGCGGGTGGTGAGGTAGGGCGCGTAGGCGTGGCCTTCGTCGCTGAGGCGGTTCGCCAGGAGCGTCGCCCGAGGCGTGCCGGCGCCGTCGCGCAGTGTGGCCTCGGGTGGCTGATCGGGATGTTCCTCGACCACCACCATCCAAGCGCCGCCGGGGGCCACGGCGCCCTGGTGCCAGCCTGTCTCGGCGGTGAGGGCCTCCACGGGGCTGCCATCGAACTGCGCTCGAAGCACCTGGCGCGCCGTGGGGTCGCCCAGGGTCCCCTCGATGAGCACGACGCCGGCGTCTTCATCCACGGCCAGGAGCCGGTGCACGATGCTGCCCTCGGGGGTCAGGCGGCGCTCTTCGGCTTCGCCCAAGTGTGGGCGGTAATACAGCTGCCGGGGACCTCCGCGTTCCGCACTCCACAGGGCGCCGCCGGAGGCTAGGGGGCGGAAGTCGTCGTGGAGATTCACCCAGCTTTCGCTGTACTCCTCCAGGGCGAGCTCGAGGGTGCCGTCGAGGCCTAGGCGCAGCAGGCTCAGGGTTTTCTGATCCCGGGGCTGGCGCTGAAGGTAGAGCGCGTCGCTGCCCGGGGCCCAGGTGACCCGGGCCAGGTAGGCTTCCGGATCGTCGCTCCAGGGCAGCCAGCGCAGGGTGCGGTCTTCAAGGGAGAGCACCCCCAGGGAGAGCTTGGCATTCGGGCCCCCGGTAAAGGGGTAGCGCTGCGCAATGGCTTCGATGCCCGCTTCCGTGGCATCAAAGCGCAGGGTTTCGGGGATGGGTGTTTCGTCGGCCTTGATAAAGGCGAGCTGCGTGCCGTCCGGGGAGAACCAGAAGGCGTCCTGACGATGCATTTCTTCCGCGGCGATAAAGTCCGGCAAGCCCACCACGATGCCGTCGGCCGCTTCTTCCGTGAGGCGCTCCACGGTGCCGTCGGGGGTGCCGAGCCATAGATCCCCCTCGTGCACGTAGGCAAAGCGGGGATCACCGGGGGCGCTGGTGAGCTGATGGACCTGGTGGCCCTCGGGACTCAGGCGCTCGGGGCTGCCGTCCTCGAGGTTCTGCTCATAGGCGACCCCGTTTAGGGTGAAGCGCAGGGCCTGGCCGTCGGCGCGCCAGTGAAATTCCGTGACCCCAGAGAAGAAGAGGCGAAGCCGCTCCCGGCGAGCCTTCTCGGCTTCCGAGCTCGGCGCTTCCGGGCCGTCCCCGGCGCCGGAAAACATCCGCCGGGCGGAGAAGTCCTCCCCCGTGGTCCAGGTGCCGAGCCAAAGTTCCAGGCGGTTGCCGTCGTCGGCAGCGCTTTGGAGCCAGGCCAGGGCCTGGCCCCTCGGGGCAAAGCGAAATTGGCTGAGGGCGGGCCCCGCTAGGGGCGGCGAGGCGAAAAGCCGGGGGATAGAAAGGGCTTGGGTCACGGCGTGGCTGCTCCCGCAAAGGCGTCTCGGGTGAGGTTTTCCGGTCCTTCCGGGGTGATGCGCACGTTGTCTTCAATGCGAATGCCCCCGAAGGGTGTAAGGGTTTCGATGAGGGGCCAGTTCAGAAGATCCCGTTCTCGCCCCTCCCGCAGGGTCTTCAGGAAGCTTGGGATGAAGTAAAGCCCGGGCTCTACGGTCACCACCATCTCCGGAGTCAGCGTGCGCGTTAAGCGCAGGGCGGGGTGGTTGGCCGGGGGCGGCGTCAGGTCCCCCTCGGCGTTAGCCAGCTGGCCCCCGGCGTCGTGCACCTGAATGCCCAGCAGGTGGCCCAGACCGTGGGGCATGAAGCGCTCGGGCACGCCGGCCTCCAGCAGGGCGGCTTTCGAGCCGCGAGCGATGCCGCTCTCGATCAGCACGTCAGCCAGGGCTTCCATGGTGGCGTCCTGGAGGCTTGCCCAGGGCACGCCGGGGGCGAGGCGGGCGACGATGCCTTGCTGGAGCGCGTCCATGGCGTGGATGAGGTCCTGGAAGGGCCCCGGCTCCCGGGCGTAGGTGCGGGTGATGTCGGCGGCGTAGCCCCCAGCGCTCGCCCCGGCATCGATGAGGAGGCTCCGGCTCGGGCCTCGGTCCCGGGTGCGATGGTGATAGTGGAGGATCGCGCCTCGTTCATTTAAGCCGATGATGTTGG
>JAUILI010000015.1 GCA_030433075.1 Gammaproteobacteria bacterium
ACGGCGGGGGCCCTTGGGTGCCGCTCAGTCCAGATCACGGTGCTGGGCGCGTGGGCATGGAGGACGGCTCCGATGGCGGCATCGCGCGCATAGAGCGCGAGGTGGAGCGCGGCTTCGGCGGAGGGCTTGGCGCCCTCGGCGCCATCGAGGACGGTACCATCGAGGGCCATGAGCATGAGGGCGTCGCCGGTGAGAAAGCGCTTATGCCCCCCGGAGGCGGTCACCAGGGCGCGGTGGTCGTCGACGCGCAGGGACAGGTTGCTGCTTGTGGCGGGAGTCCAGCGCCGGCCATAGAAGCGTTCCGCGACCGGGCTCAGGGCCTGGGCACCGTAGTAGCGCAAAAGCGGGCCCGGAAGCTTGGGGCTGAGCACGGAAAACCTCCGCCAAGGGCGAATAGAGGGAGCGGAGTGTACCTTGGGGAGCGGCGCTTTTTCAGCCTGCGGCCGTGCCTGCAGCCAGGGGGCGGGCTACAATGCGGCAAGAATAAAGAGGCACCTGCCATGAAACACGGGGATGGCCAGGGCGAAGCGCGCCCCTGGCCCATTATGTTGGATGTGGAAGCGTCGGGCTTTGGCCGGGGCAGCTATCCCATCGAGATTGGCCTGGCCTTTCCCGACGGCACCTCCGTGGCCTATCTGTTGCGCCCGGAAGCGGACTGGATCCACTGGGATGAGAGCGCCGAACAGGTCCACGGCCTCCCCCGGGCGAAGCTCCTCGCGGAGGGACGTTCCGTGCTGGAAGTGGCGGCCTTGCTGAATGCCCAGCTTGCGGGGAATCGGGTGTATAGCGATGCCTGGGGCTTCGACGCCGCCTGGGTTGCCCGACTGTTCGACGCCGCGGGCCTTAGCCAGCATTTCCGCGTGGATACGGTACGCAATTTGATTACGGAAGCGGCCCTGCCTCGCTGGGCCGAGGCCCGGGCCCGGGCCGAAGCCCGCCTGGGGAAGGCCACCCATCGCGCCGAGCACGATGCGAAGCTTTTGCAAGCCAGCGTGCTCGAACTCTGGGCCCTCGTGGGCCCGCCCCCCTTAAACGAAGGATCTGCCTCGTGATGAGCTTACTGGGGGTCCTCGTGCTCCTGGCCCTGGCCTGGTTGCTATCGACAAATCGCCGGGCCATCGCCTGGCGTACGGTCCTTGGGGCCCTTTTCCTACAAGCGCTGATCGGCGGCTGGGTGCTCGCCATGCCCTCGGGCATTGCCACCCTGGAAGCGGTCTCCGCCGGGGTTGGGCAGGTGCTGGCCTATAGCCGGGAAGGCATCGAGTTTATGTTTGGCTGGTCCGCGAACGGCGCCATGGGGTCCCTCGCGGCCTCCGTGGAAGCCAAGGGCTTTGCCCCCATCTTCGCCGTGAACGTGCTGCCCGTGATCGTGATCTTTTCCGCCCTTGTCTCCGTGCTCTATCACCTTGGCATCATGGGCTGGACCATTCGCCTCCTAGGGGGCGCGCTGCAGCGAGTCCTCGGCACCAGCCGTCCCGAATCCCTCTCCGCCGCGGCAAACGTCTTCGTGGGGCAGGCCGAGGCGCCCCTGGTGGCGCGACCCTTCATTCCCACCATGACCGCCTCCGAGCTCTTCGCCATCATGGTTGGCGGCCTGGCGAGCATTGCGGGGTCCGTCATGGCGGGCTACGCCGCCATGGGCATCGAGCTTAAATACCTGATTGCCGCCTGCTTCATGGCCGCCCCCGGGGGGCTGCTCATGGCGAAGATGGTGATGCCGGAAACGGAACAGCCGAAGAACGATCTCGCGGAGCTCGACGATCTCGAAAGCATGAAGAGCGTGAACCTCTTTGATGCCGCGGCCTCCGGCGCCCTCTCGGGAATGCATATCGCTCTGGCCGTGGGGGCCATGCTCGTGGCCTTTATCGCGCTCATGGCCATGGTGAATGGCCTTTTGGGGGCGCTTGGGGGCTTGATCGGCTACCCCGAGCTCACCCTTGAGCTCATTCTCGGCTGGGTCTTCCAGCCTCTGGCTTGGCTGCTGGGCGTGCCCTGGGCGGAGGCGGAGGCCGCGGGGAGCTTTATCGGGCAGAAGCTCGTGCTCAATGAGTTTGTGGCCTACCTGTCCTTCACGGAGCAGCGCGCGGCCTTTGCGCCCCTGACCCAGGCCATCATCACCTTCGCCCTCTGTGGCTTTGCGAACTTCTCCTCCATCGCCATCCTCCTCGGGGGGCTCGGGTCCGTGGCGCCGAACCGCCGCGAGGATATCGCCCGTTTTGGGTTCCGCGCCTTGCTCGCGGCCACCCTGGCCAATCTCATGAGCGCGGCCCTCGCCGGGTTTTACCTCAGCCTATGACCTCATCCTTGAAGCCCATCGACTTTTCCGCCGCCGATGCGCCGGCGCGCTTCACGGAAGATCTCCGGGAGATTGGCTTTGCCGTGCTCCGGGGCGCGCCCCTGGACGATGACGCCATCACCCGCATCTACGAGGCCTGGCTCGCCTTCTTTCAAAGCCCGGAAAAGACGGCCTTTCGCTACGACCGGGAACGGCAGGATGGATTCTTCTCCACGGCGGAGGCGGAACACGCCAAGGGGGAGACGCTCCGGGATCTGAAGGAATACTTCCATTACTACCCCTGGGGGCGCTGCCCCGAGGCGCTGCGGCCCGATCTAGAGCGCTACTACGCCGCCGTGCTCACCCTTGGACAGACCCTTTTGGGGTGGGTGGAGGCAAACGCACCGGCCGCCATCGCGCAGCAGCTTAGCGAACCGCTTTCGAGCATGATTGCGGGGAGTGATGTGTCCCTTCTGCGCATTCTTCATTACCCCCCGCTGGCGGAAACGGCGGGAGAGGGCGTGCGGGCCGCGGCCCACGCGGATATCAATCTGCTGACCATTCTGCCGGCAGCCAGTGCGCCAGGGCTTGAGGTGAAGGCCCGGGACGGGCGCTGGCGGTCCGTTCCCTGTACGCCGGGGCTCGTGGTGGTGAACACGGGGGATATGCTGCAGGAGGCCACGGACGGCTACTTCCCGTCCACGGTACATCGGGTGGTGAACCCCCGGGGGGAAGAAGCGAGGCAGCGACGTTTGTCCCTGCCCCTCTTCCTGCATCCCCGTCCGGAGGTGGTGCTGTCCTCGCGCCACAGCGCGGAGAGCTACCTGAATCAGCGTCTCCGCGAACTGGGCGTGATTTAGTACTTGTAGTAGTCGGGCTTGTAGGGACCTTCCGTGGTCACGCCGATATAGCCGGCTTGCTCGGTGGTGAGCTGCGTGAGCACGCCCCCGAAGCCCTCGACCATGTAACGTGCCACTTCCTCATCCAGATGCTTGGGCAGCACTTCCACGCTGATCGGCGGCCGCTGCTGCGGATCCTGATCGGCCCAACGCTGATCAAACAGGTGCATCTGGGCAAGCACCTGGTTGGCGAAGGAGCCATCCATGACCCGGGAGGGGTGACCCATGGCGTTGCCCAGGTTCACCAGGCGCCCTTCCGACAGGAGGATGATGAAGTCCGAGGGGTCATCGCTGCGGAAGATGCGATGGACCGGGGGCGTCACTTCCTCCCAGCGCCAGTTCTCCCGCATGTAGGCGGTGTCGATTTCGTTATCGAAGTGCCCGATGTTGCACACCACGGCCCCGGATTTCACGGCGGCCAGCATGTTCTTGTCGCAAACGTTAGCGTTACCCGTGGTGGTGACGATGAGGTCCGTGTTGCCCAGGAGCGCCTCGTCGATATCGGCACGCTGCCCCGTGTTCCGGCCGCCCTTGTAGGGAGACACCACCTCAAAGCCGTCCATGCAGGCCTGCATGCCACAGATGGGATCGATCTCCGTGACCTTGACGATCATCTTCTCGGCGTCGAGGGACTGGGCCGAGCCCTTGCCCACGTCCCCGTAGCCGATGACCAGGGCCTTCTTCCCGGACATGAGCATGTCCGTGGCGCGCTTGATGGCGTCGGAAAGGGAGTGGCGGCAGCCGTACTTGTTGTCGTTCTTGGACTTGGTGACGGAATCGTTCACGTTGATGGCGGGGACCTTCAGGGACCCTTCGCGCATCATTTCATAGAGGCGGTGCACCCCCGTGGTGGTCTCTTCGCTGATCCCGTGGATGCTGTCGAGCATGGCGGGGTAGGCGTCGTGAATGCGCTGGGTGAGATCGCCGCCATCGTCGAGGAGCAGGTTCGCTTCCCAGGGGGCGCCGTCCTTCATGATGGTCTGCTCGATGCACCACCAGTATTCCTCTTCCGTCTCGCCCTTCCAGGCAAAGACGGGGATGCCGGCGGCGGCGATGGCCGCGGCTGCGTGGTCCTGGGTGGAGAAAATGTTGCAGGAGCTCCAGCGCACTTCGGCGCCGAGGGCGACAAGGGTCTCGATGAGCACGGCCGTTTGCACGGTCATGTGAATGCAGCCAATGATCCGGGCGCCGGCGAGGGGTGCGCTTTCGGCGTAGCGGCGACGCAGCGCCATGAGCGCGGGCATTTCTGCCTCTGCTAGTTCAATTTCCCGGCGGCCGAATTCCGCGAGGCTCATATCCGCAACTTTGTAGTCGGTGAAACTCATCATCATCTCCTTGCTTCGGCGGTGCCGAGGGGGGCTTGGGGCCGCGCATAGCGGCTGAGGTGGATTTGAAATCCGTTTCTTAGGGTAAGGAATTGCCGTTCCTGCAAGCGGGCGCCGGCGTCCTGGGCCCAGCGGTCCTGGTCCTCCGGCGCAATGCCGAGCCAGAGATCGCCGCAGGCGTCTCCGACCCAGGCCTGTTCGTGGGGGCTCAGCTCGGCAATGAGCAGTTCGCCGTCGGCCGCGAGGGCGCGTACCGCGGCCCGGGTAAGGGCCGCGGGGGTTTGGCTGTGATGCAGCACCATGGCGAGCACGACAACGCGGTGATCGCGGGCGGCGGCTTCCTGCCCGTTTAGCTGTTCGAAGGCGCCGCAGTGGAAGTGGGGCAGGGCGTCACCGTCCTTCGCAAGGCGCTGCGCGCAGCGGCGGAGCATCTCTTCCGAGCGATCCACGGCCCACACCGTATCGAAGCGGCCGAGCAGCGCGGGGAGAAACTCCCCAAGCCCCGGGCCAATTTCCAGGGCCTTTGGGCCCCGGGCCGGGAGCCATTCCGTCAGCACCGGCAGGTAGCGATCGGGCAGGGCAATCAGATCCTGGCTGGCCTCGAAGGCTTCCGCGTTCCGCTCGAAGAAGGCCCGGCTGCGGGCGCCGCGGTCGGCAATGACCTGGGCCACGCCGGCCTCCAGGGCCGGGCCTAGGGGCGCGCCGTCGAGCTCCTCAAAGAGGGCGGCGAAGGTGCGATCTCCCGGGCCTGGGGGGCTTGGACGCTGGGCCCGGCGGTAAAACCGATGCGTGCCGTCCCGCTGCTGCCGGAGGAGCCCAACATCGACCAGGGCCTTTAGGTGGTGGCTCACCGTGGCCTGCCCGAGGCCCAGGATGGTGCCCAGCTCCTGGACGCTGTAGGCATCCTCGGCCAGCAGCCGGAGGATGGCCAGCCGCGCGCCATCGGCGCAGGCCCGGAGGCCAGCGAGGAGCTGAGGATCAATGGTCGCGCTGGGCAGGGCGTGGGCCTTGGGCACCGAGCAGCCTCGGGAAAACCGTGAAGGCGCGCATTCTGCGCACCGGCGAGGGCCTTGGCAAGCCTTTATCGATATTCATCGATGAATTTTCCGGGCCCCGGTGTTCCCCGGTCCCCCGGCTGCGCTAAGCTGCGCAGCCGGCGTGTTTTCCTGCGCCCTAAGCCACCATTGGGAGAGCCTCCATGAGCCAAACCGTAAGCCATGCCTGGGTCCTTAAGCGCCGTCCGGCGGGACGCATTACCCGCGACGACTACGACTGGGTCGAGATGCCCCTGGATGCTCCCAAGGCCGGGGAAGTGCTGGTGCGCACGGTCTACCTCTCCCTGGATCCCACGAACCGCATCTGGGCGAGCGATATGGCCCAGTACATGCCGCCGGTGGAGCTTGGGGAGGTCATGCGGGGCGGCACCCTTGGGGTGGTGGAAGCCAGCGGGGACGAGAACTTCGCCGTGGGCGACGTGGTGCAGGGCATGTGGGGCTGGCGCTCCCACGCGCTGCAGCCGGCCATGGCCCTGAATAAGCTTCCTGCCCAGCCCGGCGTGCCCTGGGATGCTTACATGAGCGTGCTCGGCGCCACGGGCATGACCGCCTACTTCGGCCTCATGGATATCGGCGCGCCGAAGGCCGGGGAAACGCTTGTGGTGTCGGCGGCCGCCGGCGCCGTGGGCTCCCTCGTGGGGCAGATCGGCAAGATCATGGGCTGCCGGGTCATCGGCACCGCGGGGAGTGACGAGAAGTGCGCGCACCTGATTAACGATCTCGGGTTCGATGCCGCCATCAACTACAAAACGGCCGATCTCGGCGCCGCGCTTGATGAAGCCGCTCCGAACGGCATTGATATTTACTTTGAAAATACCGGTGGCCCGGTGACGGACGCGGTTTACCCGCGCCTGAATCTGAATGCCCGCATCCCCCTCTGTGGCCTTATTGCCCACTACAACGACGAAGAGACCGGGGAAGGCACGCCGGGGCCGAAGAACTTCCAAATGGCGCTCATGCGCCGGGCCCTGATCAAGGGCTTTATCGTGATCGACTACCTACCCCGCTTCCCGGAAGGCATTGCGGCCATGGCCGGGTGGCTGGCGGAGGGCAAGCTTCAGTACCGCACCGATATGGTGGACGGGCTCGAGAACGCCGTGGAGGGCGTAAACCGCCTCTTCGACGGCGCCAACACGGGCAAGCTCCTGGTCCGGTGCAGCGAAGCGCCGGCCACGCCATGACCCAAGCGGTGACGACCTCTGCGTCCCTACCTGCGCTTCCGAGCAAACTGCCGGCGGTAGGGACCACCATCTTTACCGTGATGTCCCAGCTGGCTCAGGCCCACGGCGCCCTGAACCTTTCCCAGGGCTTTCCGGATTTTGACGGGCCGCCGGCGCTGCTCGATCGGGTAAGCCATTACCTTCATCACGGCGCCAATCAATACGCGCCCATGATGGGAGCCCCGGCGCTGCGGGAGGCCCTGGCGGAAAAGATCGCCGCTGATTACGGCGCCGTCGTGGATCCGGACTTGGAAATCACCATTACCTCCGGCGCCACGGAAGCGCTGTTCTGCGCCGTGCAGGCGGTGGTGGGCCCGGGGGACGAGGTGGTGATTTTCGATCCGGCCTACGATTCCTACGATCCCGCGGTGGTCATGGCCGGGGGCACGCCGGTGCACCTGGCCCTTGAGGCCCCGAGCTTCGAGATCGACTTCGATGCGCTGGAAGCGGTGCTGTCCTCCCGCACCCGCGCCGTGGTGATCAATAGCCCGCACAACCCCACGGGCACGGTACTCTCCGAAGCGGCGCTGCTGCGTCTTGGGGCCCTGGCGGAGCGCTACGGCTTCTGGATCCTCTCCGATGAGGTCTACGAGCATATTATTTTCGACGGTCAGCGCCATGAAAGCGTGCTGCGCCATCCCCAGCTGGCGGCGCGGAGCTTCATGGTGTCCTCCCTGGGGAAGACCTACCACACCACGGGATGGAAGATCGGCTATTGCGTCGCGCCGGCGGCGCTCACGGCGGAGTTTCGGAAGATTCACCAGTACGTGACCTTCTGCACGCACCATCCGACCCAGCTGGCCCATGCGGACTTCCTCCGCGAGCATCCGGAACATCATCGTGAGCTTCCGGCCTTCTATGAGGCGAAGCGCAATCAGCTGGCGGAGCTCCTGGCGCCCTCGCGTTTTCACTTCACTCCGAGCGCGGGCACCTACTTCCAGCTGATCGATTACCGGGACATCTCCGACGAGCCCGACCACCTGCTGGCCCGGCGCCTCACCGAATCCATCGGCGTGGCCACCATTCCCGTGAGCGTTTTTTACGCCGATCCACCGAAGGATCAGCGCCTGCTCCGGCTATGCTTCTGTAAGGATGAGGCGACGCTTAAGCAGGCCGCGGAGCGCCTGTGCGCGATCTAAGGCTGGCACTCCTGCAGCGGGCCACGGCCTGGCACGACCCGGAGGGCAATCGCCGAGCGCTGGAGGCTAGCCTCGCCGAGCTCCCTCGGGGGCTCGATGTGGTGCTCCTGCCGGAGATGTTCACCACCGGCTTTACCATGGCGCCGGAGACCCAGGGGGAGGCGCACCCGGGTCCGACGCTGACCTGGCTCAAGGCTCAGGCGGCGCGTCTGGACGCCGCCGTGGGCGGGAGCGTTGCCGTGCAGGCAGAAGGGGAAGGGGCGCGGAATCGTTTCTACTTCGTCACGCCCGAGGGCGAGGTGAGCTTCTACGACAAGCGCCACCTCTTTCGCATGGCCGGGGAGCACGAGCATTACGCGCCAGGCACGGAGCGGGTGGTGGTGCCCTGGCGTGGCTGGCGCCTTGCGCTGCAGGTCTGCTACGACCTCCGCTTCCCCGTGTTTATGCGCAATCGGGGGGACTACGACGCGCTCCTCGTGGTGGCCAACTGGCCGGCGCCGCGGCAGGAACAGTGGCGCGCGCTGCTGCCGGCCCGAGCCATTGAAAACCAGTGCTGGCTGGCGGCGGTGAATATCGTTGGCGAGGACGGGGCCGGAAAGGCCTACCGCGGCGGCAGCACGGTGATTGATTGCCTCGGGCAACGCCACGGAGAGCTTTTAGAGAGCCCCGGCGTGCTCCTGGGGACTTTCTCCGCAGCGCAGCTGGCGGCCCAGCGGGCGGCCTTCCCCGTGGCCCAGGACGCGGACGACTTTGAACTCCGGAGCCCCAGGCTCCAGCCTTGAACCGAAGACACTAAGGGGATGTCATGAGTTATGCCTTGAGTTGGGAAGCGGCCCTGGCGGAGATTACGGCGCCGGGCGCGCCCCATGAGCTCACGGAGCGGGATTTTGGCGCCTACCGGGTGCCCAGCTTTAAGCACTTGCCTGGCCACCTTTCCGACATCTATCGCGCCGCCGCGGAGACCCATGGCGATAAGACCTTCCTCGTTTACGAAGACACCCGCCTAAGCTTCGCCGAAGCCTGGGCCCAGGCTCAGGCCCTCGCGGCGGGGCTCGCGACGCGCTACGGGGTGGTTCGGGGCGATCGGGTCGCGTTGGCGCTGCGCAACTACCCCGAATGGATTCTGGCCTTTATGGCCGCGACGGCCCTCGGCGCCGTGGCCGTGCCCGTGAACGCCTGGTGGACGGAAGAAGAGATGGCCTACGGCCTCAAGGATTCCGGGTCCAAGGTGGTGGTGGTAGATGACGAGCGGTTGGTTCGCCTGCCCGCTGCGCGGCAAGAAAATCCTGAGCTGGTGGTGCTGACGGTACGCAGCACGGCCGCGGACCCCACCACCGCCGCGGTGGAGGACCTTCTCGAAGCCTTTGCCGACGAGCCCTGCCCGGCCCACGGGGGCTCGGTGGACGATGACGCCATGATCCTCTACACCTCGGGCACCACGGGGTTCCCCAAGGGCGCCGTGTCGACCCACTACGCGGTGCTGAGCGCGGTGCTCGCCTTCGAGTCGAACCAGGCGCTCTTTGCCCGGCGGGCCCCCCCGGCGCCGGAGGCCCCGGTGCTCGATCCGGCCATGCTCGTGAGCGTGCCCCTCTTTCACGTGACCGGCTGCAACGCGATTTTTCTCACGGCCTTCCGCCCCGGGCGCAAGCTGGTGCTCATGTACAAGTGGAATGCGGAGGAGGCCCTGTCCCTCATTGAGCGGGAGCGGGTGACCTCCTTCACCGGCGTGCCCACCATGACCTGGGAAATGCTCCAGTGCGAGAACTTTGACCAGTACGACACCTCGAGCCTGCAGTCCATTGGGGGCGGCGGGGCGCCGGCGCCGCCGGAGCAGGTTCGGCAGGTCGAGGCCCGCTTCAAGGGTCGCCCGGGCATTGGCTATGGCCTTACGGAAAGCAACGCCGTGGGGGCGCAGAACAACGGCGATGATTACCTGGCCCGACCCCGGAGCACGGGACGGCCGCCCTGCGTCGTGGCCATCGAAGCCTTCGATGATCAGGGGCAGCAGTGTCCCCGGGGCACGCTCGGGGAGCTATGGATGAAGGGCCCGCACCTGTTTCGCGGCTACTGGAATCGCCCGGAGGCCACGGCGGAAGCGCTTCAAGACGGCTGGTTTAAGACCGGCGATATCGGCCGGGTGGATGAAGACGGCTTCGTTACCATCGAAGACCGGAAGAAGGACATGGTCCTCCGGGGCGGGGAGAACGTGTACTGCGCCGAGGTGGAGGGCGCCCTTTACGAGCTTCCCGGCGTCAGTGAAGCGATCGTCTTTGGCCTGCCCCATGAGCGCTTGGGGGAAGAGGTGGCCGCGGTGATCGTGGCCACCCCTGGCGCCACCTTCGAGGCCGAGGCCGTGCGCGCCAAGCTTCGCGAATCCCTGGCCCACTTTAAGGTGCCCTCCCAGCTGTTTTTCCGGGAGGACCCGCTGCCTCGCAACGCCTCGGGGAAATTCCTTAAGCGGGAGGTCCGAGCGGCCCTGCTCGAGGCGGGCGCGGTGGGCGCGTGAAGGGACGCCCTGGCGCGCTTGGGCGTGCCCTCGCCGTCGCGGGGGTGCTCACCGCAAGCCTAGGAGGCTGCGGGGGGGAGGCTGCGCCGGAGGCGAAGGCGCAGGCGCGCCCCTTGCCCCCGGAGCCCCTGGCCTCGAGCTATCGTCGCCATTGCCAGCAGTGTCATGGGCTCGGCGTCGCCGGTGCCCCGGCGGTGGGCGACGGGGTGGCCTGGGCGCCGCGTCAAGTTCAGGGGATGACGGCGCTTCTTGCTCGGGTTCAGGCGGGGATTCCCCCGGCCATGCCCCCCCGGGGTGGGTGCCTGCGCTGCGACGATGCCACGCTGGAAGCCCTGGTGCGCTGGATGGCCTTCGAGTCTCTTGAAACCGGCGCGAACGATCTCACGGAGGGTTAGGCCCATGGGAAGCCCCGTTACCTTGCTCGATCATGGCTTTTTCCGAGCCCGGGCGGTTAGCCCGGTGCTTAGCCTGGCCCAGCCCCGGGAGAACGCCCAGGCGCTCAGGGCCGCGGCGCAGGCGGCGGTGGAGGCCGAGGTGGCCCTGCTCCTGACCCCGGAGCTCAGCCTCACGGGGTACAGCTGCGAAGATCTCTTTCTCACCGAGCCCCTGCTGGCGGAAAGCCGGGAGGCTCTGGCCCAGCTGCTTCGGGATACGGCGGAGCTGCCCCTCGCCCTAGTGGTGGGCGCCCCCTGGCCCGTCGCCGATGGCCGGGTGTTCAACGTCGCGCTTGTGCTCAGCGCTGGGCAGGTGGTCGGCGCCGTGCCCAAGGGCGCGCTTCCGACCTACGGAGAGTTTTACGAGCAGCGCTGGTTTGATAGCGGGGAAGGCGTCGCGCTCACCGTCGAGGATCCCCGCTTCGGGACCTTCCCCCTGGCGCAGCAGCTGGGCTTTGAAACCTTGGGGGTGCGCTGGGCGCTCGAGCTCTGCGAGGACCTGTGGTCCCCGTCGCCCCCGGGGGTGGCCCACGCCCTGGCCGGGGCCCAGCTGATCTTGAACCCCTCGGCGAGCCCGGAAGGGGTGGGGAAGGCCGCCTATCGCCGGGATTTGGTGCGCATGGCCAGCGGTCAGCGCCTGTGCGGCTACCTTTACGCCGGCGCCGGCCCCTTCGAATCGAGCAAGGATCTGGTCTACGGCGGTCACCTCCTGGCCGCGGAAGCCGGGTCCATGCTGGGGGAAGGGGCGCGTTTTGCCCTCGACGGCGCGACCCTGACCGTGGATTTCGACGTGCAGCGCCTGGCCTTCGATCGCCGGCGCAATGGCACCTTCCGGCGCCAGGCTAAGAGCGAGGGGTACCGCTTTCTGCCGGCCCCCGCCAAGCCCGCGGCCCTGGGTGGTCCGCTCTTTCGCCGGATTGATCCTAAGCCCTTCGTCCCCGGAGACCGGGAGGAAGCGGCCCGGCGCGCCGAGGACATTCTCGCTATTCAGGCCACGGGCCTGGCCCGGCGCATGCGTGCGGCCCGGGCCCAGGCGCTGGTCATCGGCCTGTCCGGGGGCCTCGACTCCACCCTCGCGCTGCTCGTGTCCCTGGAGGCCCTCAAGCGCCTTGGCCTGCCGACGTCGGCCCTGTGCGCCCTCACCCTTCCCGGTCCTGGAACCAGTGAAAAGACCCTGGGCCTCGTGGGGGCCCTGGCCGAGGTACTGGGCCTTGCCCTTGAGCGCATCGACATTGGTCCGGCGGTGGGTCAGCACCTCGCGGATTTGGGGCACGACGGCGTCACCCCGGACGTCACCTTCGAGAACGCCCAGGCTCGGGAACGCACGCAAATCCTCTTCAATCGGGCCAATCAGCTTGGAGGCCTCGTGGTGGGCACGGGAGATCTTTCCGAGCTGGCCCTGGGCTGGTGCACCTTCAACGCCGATCACATGGCGAGCTATAACGTAAACGGCAGCGTGCCGAAGACCCTCATCGCCGATCTGGTGCGGGCCTATGCAGCGCAGCAGCACGACGAAGCCCTGTCCCGGGCGCTGGAAGCGGTGCTGGCCTTGCCGATCTCCCCGGAGCTGATTCCCGGGGACGATCCCCAGGAGGTGGGCCAGCTGACGGAAGTAGTGCTCGGGCCCTACGAAGTTCACGATTTCTACCTGTACTACGCCCTGCGCTTCGGCATGGGGCCCGCAAAGCTGCGTTTCCTGGCGCGCCGGGCCTTCGCCGACCGCTACGCGCCGGACGCCCTCGATGAGTGGCTCGATCGGTTCTTCAGCCGCTTTCACGCCATGCAGTTCAAGCGCACCACCCTGCCGCCGGGGCCCAAGGTGGGCACGGTGAGCCTGTCCCCCCGGGGGGATTGGCGCATGCCCGACGAAACCACCCCGCCCCAGCGCTAGGTCGCGAGCGCGTCGCTCGGAAAGTCCTTGGGAAGGGGGCTGGTGAAGCGCCGGGGGCGGGAGATGCCATCGGCGATTTCGGGGAGCAGCAGGGCGTGGCAGTGCAGGCCCAAGCGCGACGCCTGCTGCGCCGCGTCGTCGGGCCGGCCATAGCGCGGATCCCCCTTCAGCGGTGCCCCGAGCCAGGCAAAGTGGACGCGAATCTGGTGCGTGCGCCCCGTGTGAAGGCGCACCAAATAGCGTGCCCCACCCAGGTGGCGGGCGACCGTGAGGGCGCTTTGCGCCCCGGGCTGTTCCAGGGCAGGGGGCACCTCATGCACCCAGAGGCCGCCCTGGGACCGGTGCCAAATCGCTTCCCGAGGCCCCGCCACGCGCATGCGGCCCTTGCGACCGGGGCGCAAGGGCAGGGTGATGCGGTGGCGCTCGGCGCCCTCCCGGGCGTCCCCGGGCAGGGGGGCACTGGCCTGGGCCAGGTACCATTTTCCGATGCTTCGCGTTTCGAAGGCCGCGCCGAGGGTGCGTTCCATTTCCGCATTGAGGGCGACGAGCAGCAGCCCGGAGGTGTCCTTATCGATGCGGTGAACGATGCGGGGGCGAGGGCGCCGGGCTTCGCCGTCCTGCCAGGCCTTGAGTGCCTCATGAAGGCTGGGGGCGCCGGTGCGATCGGCGAGGACGGAAACGCCGGCGCTCTTGTCCAAGACCCAAAGCGCTTCATCGACCCAGCGCCAGCGAACGCCGGGGATGAGGTCGGCGCCGACCGCCGGTGCTTTCAAGCGGAGGCGCCGGGCAAGATTCCGTCGGCAGAGAAGGGCTCGGTGAAGCGAATGTTGCCCCGGGCCAGGCCCTCCTGGACCACGGCCAGGCCCCCGTGGCGCACCATCCACTCCAGGCGGTGGTCCCGGTATTCCCGCTTAAAGAGGCCTGCTTCGAGGGCCGCCCGGACGGCCTCTAAGCTCGCCCCACCGGTGCCCAGGGCGGCAATTTCTTCACGCCCCGCCTGGACGCTGGGCCGCGCTCGGCCCCGGGTCAGGTACGCGCTCAGCGGACGTTCCGGTGCCGGGCCGAGGCCAAAGGCCTCGCTGCCCAAAAGGTGGGGCAGCACGGCGGCGTCGGCCCAGCCGAAACGCTCTCCGCCTAACCAGGGCGCGTCCCCCAGCTGCGCTTCGAGCCAGGCATACCACTTCGTGAGATCGGCCTCGGCGCCGGCCAGGAGCTGGTCTCGTAGGGCGCCATCGCCCCGCCCAAAGTGATGAATTTCCCCCAGGGCCCAGTTGATGGCCTCGTAGTGCGTATCCATGACCTCCTCGATCATGCGCGCCCGGGCTCGGCCGAGGGGGGCGGAGGGCGCCAGGGGCGGCTCGGGCCAGCGCTCCTCGATGAACTCTAAAAGCACTGTGGATTCGAAGAGCGCCTCCCCCGTTTCCAGCACCAGGGCCGGCACCTCGCCCCGGGGATTAGCCGCCCCGAGCCCGTCGTTCTGCGCGCCGCTGCCCAGGCCCGTGGGCAGGCAGGCTTCGAAGGTCACGCCCTTTTCCCGCAGGGCGATTTTGATCTTCTGGCTGTAGGGGGACAGGGGATGATCATAGAGGCGAAGGGCCATGGCTCACTCCTTCCAGGCAAGACGGGTTGGCGGCGGAGCGTTATCATCGGGGCCGGAGAAGGAGAGCGCAATGGACCCGAAAACCTGGCTGAGCCGTGAAGAGCTCGCGTCGGTAATGCAGCGTAGTGACCTAAAGGGCGCCTTTTTGGTGGCCTCCCAGTGGCTTCAGGTGATTGCGCTGTTTGTGGTGATGGCTGCTTATCCTAGCCTGCCGGTATGGATCCTCGGCACGGTGCTGCTGGGAAGCCGGCTCCTGGGCTTTGGAATCCTGGTGCACGAGTGCGGCCACCGCACGCTCTTCCGCACCCCGGCGCTGAATGATTTTGTTGGGCGTTGGATCGTAGCGCCGCCGACCTTCAACAACATGCGCGCCTATATGCGTGGCCATCTTGAGCATCACCGGCTGGCGGGCACGGCGGAAGATCCGGACCTTCCCAACTACCGCGATTACCCCATCTCCCGAGATCGGCTGTGGCGGAAGCTGCGTCGCGATCTCTCGGGGCAGACCGGTTGGCGGACGCTCCAAGGCGTGGGACGCAATCTGTCGAATTACAGCCGCCTTAGCCCGGAGGCCCGGGGCGCCCTCGGCCGCGCCGTGCTCATGAATATCGTCGTTTTTCTTGCGCTCACCGCCGCGGGCGTCCCCGTGCTCTACCTCACCTGGGTGCTGGCCTATATCTTCATTCTGCCGCTCGTGAGTCGCATTCGGCAGGTGGCGGAGCATGGCGCCGTCCCCGATCTGTACAGCATGGATGCGCGGAAAAACACGCGCAGCGTTCGCTCGAATTGGCTCATGCGCGCGCTCTTTTCCCCCCACGGGGTGAACTGGCATTTGGAGCATCACCTCATGCCCTCCGTGCCCATCTACAACCTGGGGCGGCTTCATCGCCTGCTGACGGCGAAGGGCGCCTACGACGGCATGCGCTTTGAAACCAACTATGTCCACCTGCTGGCGGCGGTCAGCCCGCGCTAGGGGTTTCCATGAATTTGCGCGATTTGAAGTACCTCGTGGCCGTGGCGGACCTTCGCCACTTTGGCCGCGCCGCTGAGGCGTGCTTTGTCTCCCAGCCCACCCTGTCCACGCAGATCCGCAAGCTCGAGGATTTCCTCGGCGTCACCCTCATTGAGCGGAACAATCGCCAGGTGCTGCTTACGGCTACGGGGGAGAAGATCGTGGCCCGGGCGCGCATCGTGCTGCGGGAAGCCGATCAGCTGGTGCGCCTGGCTAAGCAGGCAAGCGACCCCCTCGGGGGGGAGTTTCGCCTGGGGGTGATCCCCACCGTAGCGCCTTACCTGCTGCCGCGCATGCTCCCGGCCCTGCGCGCCCGCTTCCCAGAGCTAGAAGTGCAGCTCGTGGAGGCGCAGACCGCGGTGATTACCCGTGAGCTTCGCCTTGGGCATCTGGACGCCATTATTCTTGCCCTTCCCGTGCTGGAGGAGGGAGTGCGCACGGAAGGCCTCTACGACGAGCCCTTCTATCTCGCCGTGCCCGACAGCGACCCCCTGGCCAACGCGGAGAGCGTCAGCGCGGAAACGCTGATGAGTCGGCAAGTGCTGCTGCTCGAGGATGGGCACTGCCTTCGGGATCAGGCCCTGGACGTTTGTACCCAGGTGGGGGCGGTGGAGAACTTAAACTTCTCGGCCACAAGCATCGAAACCCTGCGCCACATGGTGGTGGCGGGGATTGGGGTGACGCTGATTCCCGAGCTGGCGCGGCAGGAGAACGACGGCATGCGCTACATCCCCTTTGCTGGGGAGTCGCCGAGCCGACGCATTGGCCTCGCCTGGCGCAATACGTCGACGCGGGAGCTGTTGCTTGGGCCCCTGGCGGCGCTCATTCGAAGCGCCGTGGGGGAGAGCCTCGGCCCGGAGGATCGGGTCGTGCTGCTGGACAGCCCGGCCCCCTAGGGGGCGAGGTCTGCAGCGAGGGAGGCGCGCTGGGCGTCCGTTAAGGTGACCTCGCAGGTAAGGTTTGCGTGGTCGGCGCCGAAGGCGATAGGCGCGCCGCTGCGAACGGCAGCGGCATCGCCGTCGCTCAGCTCGAAGCGCATGAAGTGCACGGAGGAGGTCTTTTCCTCCGTGGCCCGCTCGAGGTCCTCGTCGGCGATGGCGTAGCAACGCTCGCCGTCCCCCACGCGCACGTAGATGCGATCTTCCACTCCCACGAGGCGTGCAAGGGCCGCCTTGCGCTCGGCGACATCGCCGTACTCGAGCATGAAGGTGGCCTTCCAGTTTTGCCCGTCGGGGATGAGGGGGTTATAGGCCTCGATCTCCTCCATGATGCCGTCCACCTCGAAGATGCGCTCAACGCGGAGCATTTCCTGCACCTGATACTGCATGGTGAGGAAATCTTCGAAGTAGAGGGTGGCATTCGGCGTTAGGGCAATGCGCCGGGGGATCTTGTGCGCAATCACCTTCGCTCGAAAGTCGGGGCGGGCCTCGGCGTACTGCTCGAGGCTCATGAGCGTGTCCCGGGATAGCTTTTGCACCGCTGATTCTCCCTTAAGCCGCTGCGAGGCCGTAGGCCACGCGAAGCATGGTGAGGGGGTGGGATGCCTCCCCCTGATCCGTGAGCCCGTGTTGAATCATTCGCCCGGCCATGGGGCAGTCGCTGCCGTAATGGTCCGGGTTGTCCTTCTTCACCTTATTCACGATGGGGCGGGCGATCTTCACCGCGTAATCGTGGGTCTCTTCCCGGTAGGCGTAGGTGCCGTCGTGGCCCGAGCAGCGCTCGATGAGCGTCACTTCCGTTTCCGGGATCAGGGCGAGAAGCTCCCGGGTTTTCTGGCCGATGTTCTGCACGCGTTGGTGGCAAGCGGCGTGGTAGGTGACCTTGCCCAGGGGCTTCGGGAAGTCCGTCTTCAAGAGCCCATCCTTGTGCCGAAGCATGAGGTACTCGAAGGGGTCGAAGAGGTGGGCCGCCACCTTCTGCACGTCCTCGTCCTCCGGGAACATGAGGGGCAGCTCCTGCTTGAACATGAGCACGCAAGAGGGCACTGGAGCGATGATGTCCCAGCCCGCTTCGATGGCTTCGAGCAGAATCGGAATATTGTGTTCCTTCAGGCGCTTCACTGCCGTGAGGTCCCCGAGCTCAAACTTAGGCATGCCGCAGCACTTCTCCCCGTCAATGACCTTCACGGGCACGTCGTTGTGCAGGAAGACGGCAGCGAGGTCGGCGCCGAGCTGGGGTTCGTTGTAGTTGCCATAGCAGGTGGTGAAGACGGCCACCCGGCCCTGCGTGCGGCCGCTGGCGGTGACCGGGAGGTTCGCCCCCAGCGTGCCCTTGTGCTGGCGCTTGAAGGTTTTGCTGTGAAACTTGGGCAGGGGCGCCTTCTCGTGGATGCCCACGACCTTCTGCAGCGCGCTGCGCAGGCTTTCCTGGCCGTTGGCAAAGTTTACGGCGTCGGCGATGCCGGGCTGGCCGAGCACGGAGAACACGGCGTCCGTGCTGGTGATTAGCCGGTCCCGCCACTTGGCTTGGCCCTTGGAAAATTTCACGGCCTTCGCCCGCAGCATGAGGTGGGGGAAGTCGAGATTGAATTCATGGGGCGGCAGGTAGGGGCACTTGGTCTCGGCGCAGAGATCGCAGAGATAGCACTGATCCACGACCTTGCCGTAGTCCTCCTTGGCTACGCCGTCCACTTCCATGGTCTCGGACTCGTCCACGAGGTCGAAGAGCACGGGGAAGGACTGGCAGAGGCTGACGCAGCGGCGGCAGGTGTGGCAGATGTCAAAAACCCGCTCGAGCTCCTGGTTTAGGGCCTCTTCGTTCCAGAATTCCGGGGTTTGCCAGTGGTGCGGTTCGCGCTTTGCTTTTTCGAGATTGCCTTCACGATACGCTGCCATGGTCGCGCTTCCTGTGCTGTAAGGAATGGGGGGAGGACTTTAAAACGGTCTCCAAACTAAAGGGGGCCCACGGAGGGCCCCCGATAGGTGCAAGGGGGCGGCGAAGGGCTCCGCCGCCGAACCTTGCCCAGGTTGGCCTTAGGCCATGGCGTCCAGAGCTTTCTGGAAGCGGTTCGCGTGGGAGCGCTCGGCCTTGGCGAGGGTTTCGAACCAATCAGCGATTTCGTCGAAGCCTTCGTCCCGTGCGGTCTTGGCCATGCCCGGGTACATGTCGGTGTACTCGTGGGTTTCCCCAGCGATGGCAGCCTTGAGGTTGTCGGCGGTGGTGCCGATGGGAAGACCGGTGGCGGGATCGCCGACCTCTTCCATGTACTCAAGGTGACCGTGGGCGTGACCCGTTTCCCCTTCCGCGGTGGAGCGGAACACGGCGGCCACGTCGTTTTCCCCTTCCACGTCGGCCTTGGCCGCGAAGTAGAGGTAGCGGCGGTTGGCTTGGGATTCGCCGGCAAAGGCGGCCTTCAGGTTTTCGAAGGTTTGGCTATCTTTCAGATCCATGAGATCGCTTCCTCTTAACAAGCTAGGGGGAAGAGTGGCCGGCTTTGGCCGACCACGTTCAGTGGTTTGGTCACTGAAACAGGGCGGAGTATACGGGCTTAGGGCCTCGCCGCCATTTGTTCTTTTTGATGGCATTCATAGGCGCTGTCAATGGAAACCGGGGCCCCTGGGGAGGGCCTGCTCTTTCCCTGCTACCCCGGGGAGGCCCCGGGGCGGCGGCAAGCTTATGAATCTACAGCTTTTTAGGCGTGGTCTGGGGCCTGTCCCGGTCCTGTCCTAGCATAGCTTTCATGAATGAAAATCATTCTTATCTCTATGCGGCGAGTTCCGGGAGGGCCTCGGCCACGGCCGGGTGCTTCACCTGCCCCTGTTGGATATTGAGCCCCGCCGCAAGGTGGGGATCGGCGGCCATCGCCGCGTCCGGGCCCCGGTCCGCGAGAGCCTTCACAAAGGGGAGGGTAGCGGCGTTCAGCGCATAGGTGCTGGTGCGGGCCACGGCGCCCGGCATATTGGTGACGCAGTAGTGAACGATGCCCTCTTCAATATAGGTGGGGGCGTCGTGGGTGGTGGGGCGGCTCGTTTCAAAGCAGCCCCCCTGGTCGATGGAGATGTCCACCAGGGCGGCGCCGGGACGGAGCGTGCGCAGCTGATCCCGGGTCAGAAGCCGGGGCGCCTTCGCGCCGGGGATCAGCACGGCTCCAACGATGAGGTCGGCCTGGGCGCAGGCTTCAGCGATGGCCTGGGCGTTGGCGTGGAGCGTGCGCACCCGACCCTGGAAGTGCTGGTCCAAGCGCCGGAGCGCGGGGAGGGCGCGGTCGAGCACGGTGACCTCGGCGCCAAGGCCCACGGCCATGGTGGCGGCCTGGGTGCCGGCGACGCCGCCGCCCAGGATGACCACCTGGCCCGGCATGACACCCGGCACGCCGCCGAGCAACACGCCCCGGCCCCCCTGGGCCTTTTGCAGGCAGGCCGCACCCACCTGGATGGACATGCGGCCCGCCACCTCGCTCATGGGGGTCAAAAGGGGCAGGGTGCCTTCCCGGCTGGTCACCGTTTCATAAGCGATGGCGGTGACACCGCTGGCCTTCAAAGCTTCCGTCTGCGCCGGGTCAGCGGCCAGGTGCAGGTAGGTAAAGAGGGTTTGCCCCGGGCGAAAGCGCGCGATTTCGGAGAGTTGTGGCTCCTTCACCTTGACGATCAGTTCGGCCTGGGCGAAGACCTCCTCCGTCGTGCCTAGGGTGGCTCCGGCGGCGACATAGGCCTCGTCGTCGCAGCCGATGCCGGCCCCCGCGCCCCGTTCCACCCAGACGCGATGGCCGCCCTGGGTCAGCTCGGCCACGGCCTCCGGGGTGAGGCCAACACGGTATTCGTGGTTCTTCACTTCCTTTGGAACGCCAATGAACATGAGCCGAGCTCCAGCGAGGTTTTGATGCGGGCATAATCCTCCTTTTTACGCGGCATAACCTGGCTTTCTTTGGGTAGAAAGGGTTCTAATTAGCAGATTATTGTGAATAAACAATTTTAAGAGAAAGAAAATTGCGTAACGCTGCAGGCTGAGGAGGCGTCTATGGAACCGCTGGAGCTCGACCGCATCGATCGGCGCATGCTGGCGGTGCTGCAGGAGGATGGGCGCATTCCCAACAGCGCCCTGGCCCGGCGCGTGGGCCTATCCGAATCGGCGACCCTGCGTCGCCTGCGGCGCCTCGAAGATAGCGGTCTCATCGATGGCTATGTGCTGCTGGTGAATCAGGCCCGGGCGGGAAAGCCCGGCAATATTTTCGTGGAAATCGCCCTGACGGCGCAGGAGGAGGCGGCGCTGTCGGCCTTTGAGGCGGCGGTGCAGGAGCGCCCGGAGATTCTCGAGTGCTACCTCATGAGCGGCGAATACGACTACCTGCTTCGGGTGGTAGTGGCAGACTTTGCGGACTATGAGCGGATCCACCGGGAGCATTTAACGCGCCTGCCCTTTGTGGGCCGGGTGCGCTCGAGCTTCACCCTGCGTACGGTCCTTCGCCGCACCTCCATTCCCCTTTAGCGGGTAAACTGCGTCTTTTTTGCCGGGAGCAAGCCGTGACCCAAGGGCCCGCCGAACACGCCGCCGTCTTGAATGGGGTGTCCCTTCATTGGTTTGAATGGGGCACGCCGGGCCCCGAGCCCTCCATCGTGCTGATCCACGCCACGGGCTTCCACGCTCGGTGCTGGGATCAGGTGGTGAAGGCGCTCCCGGGGCGTCACGTGCTGGCGCTTGATCTTCGGGGCCATGGCCGGTCGGGCAAAACGCCGCCCTTTTCCTGGGACAGCTACGGCAACGACCTCGTAGCCTGGGCGGAGCATCTCGGCCTTGCGGGGGCGATTGCGGCCGGTCACTCCATGGGGGGCTATGCGCTCACCGACGCGGCCGCGTCGAAGCCCGAGGCGTTCTCCCGGCTGCTGCTCATTGATCCGGTCATCTTGCCGCCGGAGCTCTACGCCGAGCGGGCCTCCGGTCCTCAGGATCCCTCGG
This sequence comes from Gammaproteobacteria bacterium, assembly GCA_030433075.1. Classification (GTDB taxonomy): domain Bacteria; phylum Pseudomonadota; class Gammaproteobacteria; order Pseudomonadales; family Azotimanducaceae; genus Salivita. Next base: position 21,249 of record JAUILI010000015.1, read on the forward strand.
CCCATCCCACGGCCAAGCGTCGTAATCACTGGGAGAACTGGGAGGCCATGGAAGCGCGCTTCGCCGACCGCCTGCCCTTTAAGCGCTGGGAGCCGGCGGTGCTTCAGGACTACTGCCGCTACGGCGTGCTGCCCGGGCCTGAGGGGGACTTCGTGCTGGCCTGCCCCCCGGAGGTGGAAGCCTCCATTTACCTGGGGAGCGCCGGGCGGGATATCTACCAGCGCATTCCCGAGGTGCGCGTGCCCGTCACCGTCCTTCGCGCGCCGCCGCGCACCGGCCCCCGGGACGTGATGGATTTCAGCGCCTCCCCCACCTGGCCCGAGCTCGCCTCGAAATTTCCCCAGGCCCGGGATGTGGTGCTCCCGGAGCACAGCCACTTCATTCCCATGGAAGCACCGGCCCTCACCGCCGCCTATATTCTCGGCGAGCGCTAGGCCATGGAGGTGGTCGCCGCGCTTCTGTGCCAGGGCCCCTGGGTGCTGTGCTTGCGCCGGGCTCCGGGGGAGCGCCACGCCGGCGCTTGGGAATTCCCCGGGGGTAAGGTGGAGCCCGGGGAGACGCGGGAGGCGGCCCTGGCTCGGGAGCTTTTAGAAGAGCTCGAGCTTCGTATTGAGGCGCCGGCCTTTCTCGGCACGGTGCAAGGGCATCGCGACGGAGGCCAGCCCTTCGCGCTCCATGGCTACGCCGTTACCTTGCCGCTGCTGGCCCCCACGCTCCGCGTCCACGACCGCGCCTTCTGGGTGCAGCGCTCCCGTTTGAACCCGGAAGCGCTTCTGCCCGCGGATCGGGAGCTCTTCGCGCTGCTGCCGCCCCTGCCTTAAGCCCCCGGGGCGCCCCGGCGGGTGTACAATCGCCGGCTTTCAAGCGGATGGTGATGACGACCGTGTCTGAGGGAGAAGCCCCGGCAACGCCGACTCAAGGCCCCTTTTCCTTTGTGGAGGCCGAGCACGAAGTGCTCGCCTTCTGGCAAAAGGAAGGCATCTTCGAGGAAAGCCTCGCGCAAACCCGTGACGGCGCGCCGTATATTTTTTACGACGGCCCGCCCTTTGCGACGGGCTTGCCCCACCATGGGCACCTGGTGGCGTCCACCATCAAGGACATCATTCCCCGCTACTTCACCATGAAGGGCCGCTATGTTTCCCGCCGCTTCGGCTGGGACTGCCACGGCCTGCCCGTGGAGCACGAGATTGATAAGCAGCTGGGCCTAAGCGCTCAGGACGCGGTCGAGAAGCTCGGGGTGAAGGGCTACAACGACGCCTGCCGGGGCATCGTGCAGCGCTACACCCAGGAGTGGCGGAGCACCATCACGCGCCTCGGCCGCTGGGTCGATTTCGATCACGACTACAAAACCATGGACCCCTGGTTTATGGAGTCCGTGTGGTGGGTAGTGAAGCAGCTGTTTGATAAGGGTCTGGTGTATCAGGGGCAGAAGATCGTCCCCGTTTCCACGGCGCTGGGTACGGGGCTGTCGAACTTCGAAGCCAATCTGAACTACAAGGAAGTGCAGGATCCGGCCATCACCGTGCTCCTGAAGCTGTGCGACGAAGACGCCCATCTCGCGATCTGGACCACCACGCCCTGGACCGTTCCGTCCAACCTGGCCGTGTGCGTAAACCCCGAGCTTTCCTACGCGAAGGTGCGCGATAGGGAACGGAACGTCACCTTCTACCTCGCCGAGGGGCGGGTGGCGGCCTACGGGGAACGCCATGCCCTGGAGGTGCTGGAGGTGGTGCCGGGCTCCGCCCTCGCGGGGCGCCGCTACGAGCCGGCCTTTGCCTATTTTGAAGATCAACGCGCCGCCGGCGCCTTTACCGTGATCACCGGCGATTACGTGACCGCCGACGACGGCACGGGCCTGGTACACCAGGCGCCGGCCTTCGGTGAGGACGACTACAACGCCTTCCGGGCTGCGGGCCTGGACGCCTTCGCCATGCCTGTGGGGCTCGATGGGCGTTTCGATGCGCAGGTCCCGGACTTCGCCGGGCAGCACGTAAAGGACGCGGATCGGGAAATCATCCGGCACCTGAAGGAGGCCGGCGCGCTCTATGAGCAGGACGTCATCGTCCACAGCTACCCCTTCTGCTACCGCTCGGAAACGCCCCTGATCTACCGCGCCGTGCCCAGCTGGTACGTGAAGGTGGAGCAGCTCAAGGATCGGCTCCTGGCGGCGAACCGCCAGGTGCGCTGGGTGCCCGACCACATTCAGGAAGGGCGCTTCGGCAAATGGCTGGAGGGGGCCCGGGATTGGGCCATTTCTCGGAATCGGGTTTGGGGCACGCCCCTGCCCCTTTGGGTGAACGATGAAACGGGCACGGTGCACTGCATCGGCTCCCGGGAGGAGCTCGCCGCGCTCACGGGAACGCTCGTGGACGATCTGCACCGGGAGTTCGTCGACGACCTCACCTTCACGAAGGACGGCGAGCCCGGGGTCTATCGCCGGGTACCGGAGGTGCTCGACTGCTGGTTTGAGTCCGGCTCCATGCCCTATGCCCAGCTGCATTATCCCTTCGAAAACACCGAGCTTTTTGAGCAGGGCTTCCCGGCGGAATTCATCGCCGAGGGGCTCGATCAAACCCGGGGCTGGTTCTACACCCTGACCGTGCTCGGGGTAGCGCTGTTTGATCAGCCGGCCTTCCGCAACGTCATCGTCAATGGCCTCGTACTGGCGGAAGACGGCACGAAGATGTCGAAGTCCAAGCGCAACTTCACGCCCCCGGATGAGCTGATGGAGCGCTACGGCGCCGATGCCCTGCGCCTGTACCTCATCAATTCCGGGCTCGTGCGCGCCGAAGAGCAGCGCTTCGCGGACACGGGGGTGCGGGAGCTCACGCGCCGGGCGCTTCTGCCCTGGTACAACGCCTTTAACTTCTTCCACACCTACGCCGAGCTCGACGGCTTCACTCCGGCGGAGCTTGCCGAACCCACGGCCGTGCTCGATCGTTGGATTCTGTCCCGGCTGCAAACCCTGAAGGCGACGGTGGGGGAGGAGATGGAGGGCTATCGCCTCTATAACGTCGTCCCCCGGCTCTTCGAGTTCATCGAGGAGCTCACGAACGTCTACATCCGCTACAACCGGGATCGCTTCTGGACCGAAGGGCCCAGCGCGGACAAAACCGCAGCTTTCTCTACCCTTTATCGGGCGCTGCTGGAGCTGTCCCAAACCATGGCGCCCTTTGCGCCCTTCCTGTCCGAGACGCTCTACCAGCGGCTCCGGGACCTCGGGGATCGCGACGCCCTACCGCGCTCCGTGCACCTCTGCGCCTATCCGGAAGCCGAGGCCGCGCGCATGGATCCGCGCCTCGAGGTGGCCGTGGATCGCATGCAGCAGGTGATTCTGCTCGGGCGGCAGAAGCGGGAAGAGGCCCGCCTGGGCCTGCGCCAGCCGCTGGCGAAGCTCACGGTGATTCATCGCGACGGCGCGCTCCTGGACGATATCCGCGCCCTCGAGGTGGAGCTGGCCCGGGAGCTGAACGTTAAGGAAATCGCCTACAGCACCGATGAAAGCGCCTTCATTCGCCTCTACGCGAAGGCCAACTTCAAGCAACTGGGCCGGCGCCTCGGCAAGGAGATGAAGCGCTACGCCGCTGCCATTGCCGCTCTTGGCCCGGAGGCCATCGAGGCCTTTGTGGAAACGGGAACGCTTGAGCTTGAGGGGGAACGCTTCGGGGAAGGGGACCTGGAGGTCTTCCGCGAGCCCCAGCCCGCGACGGAAGCGCTGTCTAACCGCTTCATCACCATCGACCTGTCCACGGAGCTCACCCCGGCGCTTCGCGAGGAAGGCCTGGCTCGGGAAGTGGTGAACCGTATTCAGCGAGCGCGCAAGGATGCGGACTTCCACGTCAGCGACCGCATTACGGTGCGCTATGCCGCAGAGCCAACCCTCGCTGCGGCCATCGAAGCCCACGGCGCTTATATCGGCGGCGAGACCCTGGCCGTGGCTTTGGTGCCCGAGGCGAACCTTGGGGAAGACGCGACCACCGTGACCATCGATGGCGCCGAGCTGCGCTTCACCTTGACCCGAGAGGCCCGCTAGCGGGCCCTCGGGCCAAGCGCCCAGCGTTCTAGCGCCTAGCGTTCTAGGGCAGGACGGGGCGGAAGGCCGGCCTTTTCGTAAAGCGCATCCAGGACCACCGCCGTGGCGAGGGCGTCCGCGCCATCGGTGGGGGGGCGCTTGCCCCGGAGCACGGCGTCGGCGAAGGCCTGAAGCTGGTAGCAATAGCTGGGGGTGGGATCCACCGATTCCCGCAGTTCGCCGTCCTTGCGGGTTAGTGTCAGCTCGTGCCCCAGCTGGGGCGCGACCGGGTTTTGCACCTGAAGGGAGCCTTCCGAGCCGCGCAGGCTTAGCCACGCTGCGAGGGGGTCCTCGGGACTCATGCTCGCCGTCACCGTGGCCGTCAGCCCCGGATGGGCGGCATGAGTGAGCACCCCGCGGAAGCGTTCGTCTACCTGGTCGATGACCCCCTGGGCATTCGCGCTTGCCACGGTGAGAGGGTCGCCAAGCAGGCGGCGGAACATATGCACGCCGTAGATTCCTAAATCCAAAAGGGCGCCGCCGGCGGTGTGGAACTCTCGGCGGATATCCCCCGGAGGAATGTGGGGCACGGAGAAGTGCATGGCGAGCTCCGTGAGCGTGCCGAGCGTGCCGAATCGCAGGATCTCTTCTACCCGGGCCCACAGGGGATGGTAGACGTAGTGCATGGCCTCCATGAGCATGGGGCCATAGCCCTTCTGCAGGAGGCTGCGCAGCGCCGGGGCATTGCCGCTGAGGGGCTTTTCGCAGAGCACGGCTTTCCCCGCCGCAAGCGCGGCATCCACCCATCCCAGGTGATGGCTCGCTGGGAGGGCGATGTAAACCGCATCCACGTCATCCCGGGCAATCAGCGCAGCGTAGTTCTCCGCCACGCTGGGGATGGCGTGCTCCTGGGCGAAGGCCTCGGCCCGGGCGTGGTCCCGGGCGGCCACGGCGGTGAAGGACACCTCGGGCACGGCGTCCGCGGCGTAGATCACCGCCGCGGGGGTAATGCGTGCGGCGCCAAGGAGCCCCAGGCGAAGGGTCAAGCCTGCCCCCGCTCCGGCAGCACGCTATCGAGGTCCGCGGCGCTGTCCGCGCCGAAGGCCTTGGCTAGGAGGTCCATGCCGCCTTCCTGGCCCTCCGGGGGCAGGGGGGCGCAGGCCGTGAGGCCGCCGTCCACGGCCAGGGCCTGTCCGGTGATGAAGCTCGCTTCGTCGCTAGCAAGGAAGGCCGCAGCGTTGGCAATGTCGCTGCCCTCCCCAGCGCGGCGAATGGGCTGATTCCCGGCGAGCACGGCGCGCATGATGCCCGCGTGGTCGACGTTACCGCCGCCTTCCTGAGCCAGGCGCCCGGCAAAGATGGGGGTGGCGATGCCGCCGGGGCAGATGGCGTTCACCCGAATCGCTGCCGGCCCCAGCTCCCGCGCCAGGGAGCGGGTCATGCCGATCACGCCGGCCTTAATGGCGCTGTAGACGTGGGGGCCGTAGCCGCCCTTGAGCCCGGCGACGCTCGCCGTGGTGAGAATGGTGCCGCCGCCCCCGGCCTTGAGGTGTGGCGTGGCATGGCGAATGCCCATAAGGGGCCCGGTGAGCATGGCGTCGACCGTACGGCGGTAGCGCTCGTCGAAGGTGAGGGTTTCGATCTCGCCGCTGACGCCGCCAAAGCCCGCGTTATTAAAGAGGCAGTCGAGGCGCCCGAAGGTGCTGAGGGCGGCGTCGATGAGGGCTTTCACCTCGTCCTCCCGCGCCACGTCACAGGGCAGGAAGTGGAAGGCCGGCCCGAGGGCTTCGGCCAGGGCCTGGCCCTTGGCCTCCTGGAGATCGCCCCCCACGACCCGGGCCCCCTCGTCGATAAACTTCCGGACCGCCGCTTCCCCGATCCCGCTGGCGGCGCCGGTGATGATGGCGACCTTGCCTTCTAAGCGTCCCATGGTCTGCTCCTCCCTAGTTTCCCGTAAAGGTGGGTTCGCGCCCTTCTCGGAAGGCCGCGATGCCCTCTGCGTAATCGTCGGTTTGCGCCGTCAGCGCCCACTGATCGGCGTCCATGTGCATGATCGCGCTATCGAGGGCGTCGCTTAGGGCATTGACGCTCTCCTTGATCATTTGCAGCGCAAGGGGCGGCTTGGCGGCGTAGCGCGCGGCCCAGCGCCGGGCTTCGGCCAGGGCCTCCCCGGGCGCCGTGACGGCGTCCACATAGCCCCAGCGTTCCAGCTGGGGCGCGGCGAAGGCGTCCCCCAGGCCCACCATCTGCTTGGTGCGGGCGGGGCCGATCAGCCGCAGGCATAGGGCGAGGCCACCCCACTGCAAGTTCATGCCCCGGTCGATCTCCGGATAGGCGAAGCGCGCCGTTTCCCCGGCGATGCGGAAATCGCAGGCCGTGGCCATGCAGGCGCCGCCGCCCATGGCGGCGCCCTCCACGGCGCAAATCGTGATCTGGGGAATGGCCCGGAGGGCCTTCAGAAGCTCGCCCCCGAGCCGGGCCCGGCGTCGACGCTCGAGGCCGTTGCCGTCGTCGCGCTTTTCTCTAAGGTCCGCGCCCCCGCAAAAGTGCTTGCCGGCGCCGGTCAGAATCACGACGCGAACGGCGCTCTCCCGGCTCACGGCCTGGGCCTTGGCGATGATCGCTTCCATGACCTCGGTGGAGAGGGCGTTGGCGGCGTTGGGCCGATTCAGGGTGATGATCCCCAATGCGCCGTCGAGAGTGAGGGTAACGAGATCGCTCATGGCGTTTCCTCCGCGGCGTGGATGCGCCGCCAGAGCAATTCGGGCAGCCAGCGCCGGAGGCGCCAGCCGAGGCGCGTGCCCTTGCCGGGGAAGACGAAGAATTCGCCACGATCCAGTGCGCTTTCGATGGCATCGAGGACCGTGTCCGGTTCGAGGTGCTCAATTTGATCGAAGAACTTCGGCCACACCGTGTCCCGGGCCTGATTCAGCAGGGGGGTGCGCACCGGGGGCGGGCATACGCAGGCAAAGCGCACGCCCCGGTTACGGTTCTCGTGATAGAGAATTTCCGAGAAGGCGACCACGGCAAACTTCGAGGCGTCGTAGGCCCCCATGTAGAGGGTGGGGAGCCAGCCGGCCATGGAGGCGAAGTTGATGAAGTCCCCCTCGCCCCGCTCCAACATGGGGGGGAGGGCCGCCTTGGCCACGTTCACCACCCCGCTGTAATTGATGTCCATGACCCGGTGGATGACCTCCCGGGGCTGATCGAGGATGCGCCCCAGGGGCATGATGGCCGCGGCGCTGTAGACCCGTTTGATTGGGCCCTGGTCCCGTTCGATGCGGGCAACGGCCTCGGCGACGGCATCGCCGTCCGTGACATCCACGGTGTGGGGCTTGATGAGCTGCTGGGCCTCGCAGGTTTCCTCAAGGCCCTCGGCGTTCACGTCCAGCGCGGCAACGCTGGCGCCGCGGCTGGCCCAACGTTGGGAGGCGAGGCGCCCCATGCCACTGCCCGCGCCCGTGATTAAGGTGACCCCGGCGTCGCTCATAAACCGTCTCCTCCCCTGGTGAGTCCTAGGGCTCGAGCTCCCGAAGCAGAACCTCCCGGAGGGCGTCCCAGGTGCCGGAAAACACCACCCGGTCCTGCTTCTTCTCGAGCTGATAGTCGTACATGGGATCGTAGTAGTCCGTCAGCAGGGCTTCGATCCAAACCCGATGCTGATGCCCCTCGCCCCCCCGGGCTTGATCTTCAAGGGCCTCATCTAAGATCGCCAATAGCTTTTGATAGCGAGCTCCGCCGAGGCGCCGTTCGATCTTGCCTAGGGCGCCGCGCAGATAGGTCGCAAAAGCCTCGAAGCCGGCGTCTTCCCCATAGATGGCGAGGTGATCGGCGAGGCCGTCGGTGATGTATTCCTCGAAGGTGAGGTCCACGCGGGCTTCGAGGTCCGCCTCCAGCAAGTAGAGGGGCGCGGCCTTCATGGCCTCAGAAAGGGGGTCGGGGACGGAGAGGCGGCCAATGGCGCGGGACTCGTCCTCGATGGCACTGCCCCCGGGGGCCTGAGCCAGGCGAAGGAGCGCCACCGCCAGGGCGTTTTCGAAATTGATGGGCGTGGGCTGGGGCGTGGCCTTGGGGCCGAAGGCGCTCCCCCGGTGCACCGCCAAACCTTCGAGATCGAGCGCTCGGGGCAGGGTTTCGAGGAAGCGCGTTTTGCCGACCCCGGTGCGTCCCCCTACCACGCGCCAGGGTAGGCGGGAGCTTTCCCGGTCGATGATGTTGAGGAGGTGCTGGCGAAGGGCCTTGTAGCCTCCAATGATACCGGGCACCTCGATGCCGGCCTCGGCCAGCCAGCCCTGGGTAATCTGGGAGCGCTGGCCCCCGCGGAAGCAATAAAGGGCGCCGGTCGGATGGGCCTTCGACCAGGCGGCCCAGGCCTCGATGCGGGCTTGCCGGGTGTCGCCGCTGACCAGGCGATGGCCGAGGCGCACCGCCGCCTCGTGCCCCTCTTGCTTGTAGCAGCGGCCCACCCGGGCCCGCTCATCGTCGTTCATGAGGGGATGGTTGGTCGCGCCGGGGATGGCGCCCTTGATGAATTCCACCGGGGCGCGCAGGTCGAGCAGGGGGCGCCCCTCTAGAAGGAGGGCGTCAAAGGCGTCCGGGCCCAGCCAGGTCCCCTGAGGTGGGCTCACGGAACCGCTTCGAAGACCGGCTCGCCGGCTTCGAATTGCTCGAGATGCTGCCGAAGCACGGGGAGATAGGGCGGGTTTTCGAGCGCCTCGGCGGCGGTAACGGCCTGGCGCTGGATATCGACGGCCCGTTCAAAATCCCCCGTGGCGGCCGCGGCGGCAGCCCAGGTGTCGAGGTAGGCGGGGTTAGCCGCAGCGGCTTCATCCCGGGTCATGAGGGTGTCCATGAGCCGAAGGGCTAGGGCCGGGGCCCGGAGGGTCGGCCGCTCTGCGACGGCAAGGATCCAGGCCGCGGTGTTGATGGTTTCCGCCTCCCCGGAGCTTAAGCCCGCGGCGCTGAGCCAGCGCTTCGCAAGCGCGTCGTCTTGCGGGAAGTGCTTGCCGTCGGCGTAGAGGGAGCCGAGAAGGAGCATGGCGTCGGCGACGCCGCTGTCCGCGGCGGCGGTGAGCCAGCCCTGGGCCTGGTCGTCGAGGGCCTGCTCGGTGCTCAGCTTTTCCCGCACGGAGAATAGCTGGGCTTCCGGGTGGCCTGCGTCGGCGGCGCGATGCAGACGCTCAAGCGCTTGCGCCTCGGCCTTGGCCACGAGCTGACCGTTGTATTCGAGGCGCGCGAGCAGCACCTCTGCGTCCAGGTTGTCCCGGGCGATGGCCTGGCGCAGAAGGGCCACGCCCGCGCTGCGGTTCTCTTCCCCGAAGTGGCCGCTGAGGTACAGCTTGGCCAGGTTGACCATGGCCTCTGCCGAGCCCTGGGCCACGGCGAGAAGGAGCTGATCCACGGCGGCATCGAGGAAGCGGCTTTGCTCCTCCCCCTCCCGCCGGGCGGCGAGGGCCAGGTAGACCGTGCCCAGGAGCTCCCGAGCGACGAGGTTGCCCGCTTCGCTGGCACTCTGAAGCCAGCTGACCGTCTCAGGCCCAAGCCCCGAGCCCTCGCGCCAGAGCCGCAGGGCGTAGGCCGTTTGGGCGGCGGGATCGCCCTGCTGGGCGCGGGTGGCGATGTAGGCCGAGGGCTTGCTGTCCGCCCCCATGGCCTGGGCCCACTGGGCGCCGGCGGTAAAGGTGGGAGTGAGGTCAAACAGCCAATTCTTCAGCCCTTCGCCTTGAGCCTCTTGGACCCGAATGAGGAGCTGGAGCGTTCCGGCGTCATCATTACCCTGGTAGAGCGCCCCGACCGTGGCGATCTTCCGCTGGCGGAGCCAATCGAAGGCGTCCTGGGCCGTGAGCACCGCATAGGGGGCCTCGGGGGTGCCATCGCCGCTGGCGGCTATGCGCGCTTCGAGGGCCCGGAGGGCGCTTTGGTGATGGGCCGCGCTTTCCGAGGCGTCCAGGCTTAGGGCGGCGCGGAAGGCCTGGGCGTGGGCGTCCATGTCGCCGTAGTAAAGCTCGAGGCGCTCCAACGCGGCCTTCAGGCGACTCCGCTCCCCCTCGGCGCCGCTCCGGGTCACGCGCCCGCGTAGGGTGGGGCGACGGCTTAGGCGTTCGTTGCGATCGGCACTGGCGAGGAAGGTGGGATCGAGTTCTTCCCAGCGCGCTGCGCCTGCCTTTAAGTCTTCGACGAGAGCTTCGTAATCCGAGGGCGCTCCGGGGCCGGGGCCCTGGGCGCAGCCGGCTAAAAACAGCAGCAGCGCGAGCGCTCCAAGGGTGAGCCCAGGGAGGCGTCGGAGAAGGCCGGCGGGGCCGCTGGTGAAGGTCGCGCTCATAGCCGGAGCATAGCAGAGCGACGGCAAGGCTTGTCTCTTTCCCGGCGAATGCGCACCATCAGGCGCTCAGCGAGGAGGACCCCCCGATGGCACTCTTTTCCAAACCGAAAACCTTACCCACCGCCGATGAAGTCCTGCCCGGGCGCAGCGCCACCATGCCCGTGCCCGAGCATCACCACGCCCTGGGCACGGCGCTCCAAGGCCCTTGGCCCGAGGGCCACGAGGTGGCCTTCTTTGCCCTCGGCTGTTTCTGGGGCGCAGAGCGCCTGTTCTGGCAGCTCGATGGGGTCTACAGCACCGCCGTGGGCTATCAGGGGGGCATCACCCCGAACCCCACCTACGAGGAGGTGTGCAGCGGCCGCACGGGGCACGCCGAGGTGGTGCTTGTGGTGTTTGATCCCACCGTCATCGCCTATGAGGCGCTGCTGGAGCGCTTCTGGAATGAGCACGATCCGACCCAGGGGATGCGCCAGGGGGGCGATATCGGCACCCAGTACCGCTCCGCGATTTACGCCACGACGGATGCCCAGCTGGCGGCAGCGGAGGCCTCGAAGGCGGCCTTCGAGCCGGCCCTTCGGGCGGCAGGCTTCGGGCCCATCACCACGGAGATTGGCAAGGCGCCGACGTTCTACTACGCCGAGCCCTACCACCAGCAGTATCTCTCAAAGATTCCCGATGGTTACTGCGGCCTGCGTGGCACGGGGGTGAGCTGCCCCATGCCCACGGGGGTGACGGCCTCAGCGCAGCAAAGCGCCTAGGCGATCGCGCCAGAGCGCCGCCGCGCGCTCCGGCGCCTCGTACACCAAGGCTCCGGGCTGGCCCCAAACAGGATCGGGCCAGGCCGGATCCCCGGGCCAGCGCAGTACGTGATGAAGATGGAGCTGGGCTACCCGGTTTCCCAAAACCCCCACATTCAACTTCCCATCCTCGGGGCCTTCCCGCAGCAGCGCCTCGCTGATGGCGGCGCTCACGGCCCAGAGCTGCGCCCGCGCCGTTTCTTCCAGCTCATGAAGCTCTCGCAAACCCGGCCGCTCGGGAATCAACAGCAGCCAAGGCCAGCGGGCATCGCGATGCAGTCGCACCTGCCCCGCATTGCTATGGCCCACGAGCACGCTATCGCGTTCCAGGGCCGGATCTAAGGCAAAGGCGTCACTCATGTCAGGGCTGTCTCCTCAGCGCCGCAGCGCCGGCACCGGCGTAGGGTAATTAGCTTCCCCTGCTTAACGTCGAAGGTGCGGTTTTTATCGACTTCCCAGGCGTGGAAGCCCTGGCGGCACAGGGTGCCGCCTTCCCGCTTTTTCTTGCGCTGGGCCTTCCGTGCCGTGCTGCCGGGGAAGCCCAGCACCTCACCCATAGCTAACGCCCATGCCCGCCCGGGCATCGTTGTTCACGCCGTAGGGGGCGATGGGGTAGCGCAGCCCGTTACGGGATAGCGCGGCGAGGCCGTCGATCACCCCAGGGAGATAGCGCGGGGGGATGGCCATGAGGAGCTCGTCCTCCATGACGCCGCCGTAGCGCCGCTCCGCAAAGCAGGGAATGGACAGGCTGGGTTCGTCCTTAGCCAGGGCCCGGCCCCAGGAGTCGGCGCAGGACGATTCCCCCACGCAGCCCCATTCGAGCTTTTTGTAACCGGTCCACTGCAGCCCATTGATGAACAGAATCATCTGCGCTGGGGTGGCATAGATCAGGCAGATGTCCGGCGGATCCAGGCGGCCGCTGGCCATGGGGCTGACGGCAACGCCGGCGTGGGTGCCGTAGCTCGGCCGATCCATGGCGGCCTGGTGAGCTGCCGCGTCTTCCGGGGTTTTGTACCAAACGCCGGTCATGCGATCGCCGGAGAGCCACTTGTCGTCGGCTTCGTGCAGGCCCACCACGGTGCCGCACTGAGCGCCGACCAGATTCTCCGCGCTTACTCCTACGGTCCAGCCGTTCCGGGCAGCCTGGCCCACGATCTGGTCCATGGTGTGGACCGCATCGGGCCGGCGGATCTTCGGTACGGCGTTCATCTCCTCCACCGTGCGAAAGCGCTTCATCACGATGGGCGTGGTACGCAGCCGGAGGAAGCGGTTAAGCCCCTCGACGGCAGCGGCGCCGTCAAAGCCCCCAAGATCCGTTCCAATGGTGTTGCTCTGTTCTGCCATGACACTCCCCCCTTTTTTTGCTCGATTCTCTACCGATGCCGGCGCCCTGTCACGGGCGCGCCCGGGCCCGGCGAAACAGCGCGACCCACACTCCGGCCTGGACCAGAAGCAGGGGCAGCAGGAGCCAGGGCTCGGGTAGGGCCCCGGCCACCAGGAACGCCCCCAGGGCGAGGGCGCCGTTCACCGTGGCGTAGGGCCACTGGTGGCGGAAGTGCTCAAAGGTGCTGAGTTCGGCGCCGCTGGCGGCGAGGATGGTTGTTTCCGACAGGGGCGAGGCGTGATCCCCAAAGAGGCCGCCGGACAGAATCGCCGCCAGAGTAAGGGCTACGGGGCCCTCGAGGCTGGCCGCCGCAGGAAGGAGCAGGGGGATCAGCAGCGCGAAGGTGCCCCAGGAGGAGCCCGTGGCAAAGCTGATCAAGGCCCCGAGCAAAAAGGCGGCGGCGGGAAGCAGGGCGACGGGGAAGTCTGCGAGTACGGTCTCAGCTACATAGCGCGGGGCGCCCAGGGCTTCGCCGAGATCGGCCAGGGTCCAGGCCATGAGCAGCGTGGCCACCACGGGGGTCATGCGCGTGGCCCCGGTAATGGCGCTTTCCATGAGCGTCGCAAAGGGCAGGATCCGCAGCCCCAGGGCGAGCAGCACCAGGGTGGCCGTGGCCAGGGCATAGGCGGCGGCCAGCCCTGCGCGAAAATCAGCCCCGGGTAGGGGCGCGAAGGGAAAGCCCTCCGGCCCCAGCATGGCGAAGAGGGCGATGCCCAGTACCGCCAGGGGCGCCCAGAGCAGGCTTGCTTGCCAGGGGTGATGCGGCTGCGCCTCGGCCTCAGGGGGCTCCGCGGCTGGCGCTGGCGGCTCCGGTGCTTTCGATGGCGTTTCGGACGCGCCGCGGGTCCCGAAATGCCCGCCGGTGAAGGCCAGCAGGGGAATGAGCGCCAGGGCAAGCCAGGCGTAGAACTGGAAGGGCAGGGCGCCCAGGAGCAGCGCATAGGGCGCTTCCGGGCCCGCCCCCGGCGGGGTTTGGGCCACTAGGCTCATGATGTACACGCCCCAGCCGATGAAGGGCACGAGGATGGCGATGGGGGCGGCGGTGGCGTCCAAGATCAGGGAGAGGCGGGCCCGCAGCAGCCCGGCGCGATCGAACAGGGGACGGAAGATTGGCCCGAGAATGAGCGGCGTGCCCAAATCGGAGAAGAAGATCAGGAGGCCCCCGCCGTAGGCCCCAAGCTGAAGCTGGCGCGCACTATTCAGGCGGCGCACTGCGCCCTCGGCGAAGGCCTGGGCTCCGCCGGAGCGCTCCAGCAGCGCCACGAAGCTGCCGATCACCGCCAGCAGCAGGATCACGCTCGCGTTATAGCCATCCATGAGCTGGGGCCGAAGCTGATCGCGGAACACGCTGGCCAAAAGCCCCAGGTGCGGATCGGGGGTGAGGAGCGCCGTACCCAGCAGCACCCCGGCGAACAGCCCAAAGAGCACCTGGCGGAAGGCCAGGGCCAGCACCAGGGACAGGAGCACGGGGGCAAGGGACAGGGGGCCGGGTTCCATGGGTGCTCCTGGCTTGGGTCACCCGCGACGCGCTAAGGTGAAGGTTTTCAAGACAGGCACGAGTCTAGGTGAAAACGCTCTACCATGTGGCCCAGGCCCGCAGTTTCGATCCTACCGCTGCGCACTACGCGCCCCCGGGATGGGAAGGGGAAGGCTTCATCCATTGCTGCTGGGCGGACCAGCTTTCCGGCGTGCTTGCGCGCTACTTCCGCGGCGAGGCAAACCTCCTGTTGCTGACCCTCGATGCGCCGGCCCTCGCCGGCTGGCTGAAGGAGGAGGACAGCACGGGGCGGGGGGAGGCCTTTCCTCACTGCTATGGCGTCATTCCCCGGTCTGCGGTGCTCCAGTGCCAGCCCCTAGCCACCGATGATGAGGGTCGTCTCCTAAGCGAGGGTTCTTAGTCCATGAGCGCATTTCACGGCGTATTTCCCTATCTGGTTTCCCCGATTGATGCGGACGGCAAGGTCATGGAGGCGCCCCTTGCGGCGCTGTGCGAGGCCTTGATCGATGCCGGGGTTCACGGCCTCACGCCCTTAGGTTCCACGGGAGAGTTCGCCTACCTGAACTGGGCCCAGCGGCGCCGGGTGGTCGAGGTGGTGCTCGAGGCCGCGGCGGGGCGGGTGCCCGTGGTGGCCGGAGTCGCCGCCACCGCCACGGCTGATGCGGTGGCGCAGACCCGCGCCTTCGACGCCCTCGGCTGCGATGGCATCCTGGCCATCCTGGAAGCCTATTTTCCCCTGAAGGACGACGCCATCGAGGGCTACTTCCGCGCCATCGCCGGGGCCACGGAGCGCCCCGTGGTGCTTTACACCAACCCGAATTTCCAGCGCGCCGATCTATCCCTGCCCGTGCTCACGGCCCTGGCCAAGGTGCCGAACATTGCCTATTTGAAAGACGCGTCCTCAAACACCGGACGCCTCCTCTCCATCATGGAGGCAACGGAAGGGAACCTGGCGATCTTCGCCGCCTCGGCCCACGTGCCGGCGGCGGTGATGCTCCTCGGGGGCGTGGGCTGGATGGCCGGGCCGGCGTGCGTGGCGCCCCGGGAAAGCGTGGCGCTTTATGAAGCGTGCCGCCGCGGGGCCTGGGACGAAGCCATGATGCTTCAGCGTCCCCTGTGGCGTCTCAACCAGCTGTTTGCCCGCCACATGCTGGCCCCCTGCATCAAGACGGGCCTATCGCTTCAGGGCTTCGCCGTGGGCGACCCGCTGCCGCCCCAGGCGCCCCTTGGGGCGGAGGCCCAGGAAGACGTGCGGCGGACCCTTACGGCCCTTGGCTTGCTCTAGGCCGAATCCCTAAGGCACCAGGTAGCGGCCTGGAGGTGGTCCGTGATGGCCTGCCGCGAGCCCAGGGCCGCGAGCGTTTCCCAGGGAATGGGCGCACCGAGGGTTACCCGGCAGGGCTTGCCGCCCCGACGGTGCGTTTCTCGCAGCAAGAGGGCGTAGCGCAGGGCCTGGGAAAAGTGGCTCGCCACGTGGAATACCCGGGAATTCTCCCCATGGAAGAAGGTGGGCACCACGGTGGCCTGGCTTTGCGCCAGGAGCTTCGCCGTGAAGGTGCGCCAGGGCGCTTCCGTGAGGGCCCCGAAGCCGAGGCGCTGCCGGGTGGATACGGCCCCGGCGGGAAAGATCAGCACCGGCACCCCCGCATCCAGCGCCGCCCGGGCCGCTCGCCCCGTTTCCAGATTCGTGAGCATGGCGGCCCGCGATTCGGTGAAGTCCACGGGCAGGAAGTAGCGTTGCAGGTCCCGATCCTGGCAGAGCCTTGCGTGAAGCAGAATGCGGAAGTCGCCGTAGCGGGCCTTCGCATAGGCGCACAGCACGAGCCCATCGATAATCCCGAAGGGATGGTTCGCCACAAACACCGTGGGGCCCGGCGCCGGCCCTGCCTCATGGCCGGGGCCCTGAAACTCCGGGGTCACCCCCAGACGCGCCAGCGCCTCCTCAAAGAAACGCTCCTGGGCCGTCGCCTTCAGTCCCTGGTAATGATTCTGCAGCGCGCGCTGCCCGCAGGCGCGCTCAAGCACGGCCAGACTCGCTCGGCGGGGCCAGGGATCGCTGGGTTCCACGTAGGAAAGCTGGGGCGGGTCGCGCAGGTAAGCATCAAATACGCTTGCGTTCGCCGCGCGGCGAGGCACTTTGGTTTCGGTCATGGCAGACGGCCTCCGCTGGGCTCCATAACGCGACGCTAGCTTTACATCATGACGATGGAATGACGAGTCTTTTGACGTCTCCCCCGGACCACGGTAGAAGAAAGAAAAGCGACCCCTGGGGAGGGAACCGGTCATGGCCCTGAGCATGCAGTTTTCCGCGGAAGACGAAGCCTTTCGGGAGGAGGTGCAGGACTTCCTGGCGGCGCATCTGACGCCGGCGCTAAAGGCCGCGGCGGCGCGGCAAACGACGGTGTTCCCGGACCGGGACGTGGCCCTGCAATGGCAGGCCATCTTGCAGGCCGCCAAGGGCTGGGCGGCGCCGGCCTGGCCGAAGGCCTTTGGAGGGCCGGGCTTCTCTGCCACCCAGCGCTACATATTTAACCAGGAGTGCGCCCGGGCCGGGGCGCCCGGGCTCATTCCCCTGGGCCTGCGCATGCTGGCGCCGGTGCTCTTTCGCTATGGCACGCCGGAGCAGCAGGCCCATTACCTGCCGAAGATCCTCTCCGGCGAGCACTACTGGTGCCAGGGCTATTCGGAACCAGGCAGCGGCTCCGATCTTTCCAGCCTGCGCACCACGGCCACCCGGGACGGGGACGTCTACCGGGTCAACGGCACGAAGCTCTGGACCACCCATGGCCATTTCGCCGATCACATTTTCTGCCTCGTGCGCACCGATAGCAGCGGCGCGCCGCAGCGCGGCATCAGTTTCCTACTCATCCCCATGGCCACGCCGGGAATTTCCGTAAAGCCCGTCATTACCTTGGCCGGGGATCACGAGGTGAACCAGGTCTTCTTCGACGATGTGGTGGTGCCCGTAGCCAATCGGGTGGGGCCGGAGAACGAAGGCTGGACCGTCGCCAAGTACCTGCTGGAATTTGAGCGCGGCGGCGGCGGGGCGGCCCCGGGGCTTCGGGAGGCTTTGGAGCACACCCGGGCCCTGGCTAGCCTTACCCGGGAAGATGGCACCAGCGTTCTGGAGCAGCCGCAGATTGCCGCGCGGCTGGCGGCGTTGGCCGTGCGCCTCGATGCCTTTGAGCTTAGCGAGCTGCGCACCCTTGCGGGGCTGGCCGAGGGGGGAAGCCCCGGGCCCGAATCCTCCCTGGCCAAGAACCTCAGCGTGCGCCTGGAGCAGGACATCAACACGCTTGCTCTGGAGGTGAGTGCCTACTATGGCCTGCCTCAGCAGCCCCGGGGCCTCGCGGTCAACGAAGAACCTCTAGGCCCGGAGGCTGGGGTGGCGGTGACGGGGCGCTATCTCAATAGCCGAGCCGCCTCCATCTTCGGCGGCTCGGAAGAGGTGCAGAAAAACATCATTGCGAAGGCCGTGCTCGGCCTTTAAAGCGTCATGGTGGCAAAGCTGGCCCGAAGCTCGGAGACGAAGTGCTCCGGGCATTCCATGGCAGCAAAGTGGCCCCCTTTCTCGGCCCGGTTAAAGCGCCGAAGATCGGTAAAGCGCCGGCGCGCCCAGCGCTCCGAGGTGCGGAAGATCTCCTTCGGATAGAGGGAAATGGCCGAGGGCAGGGTCAGGGGCCCTTGGCTCACCTTATTGAAGCTTTCCCAATAGATACGCGCTGAAGAGCCCGCGGCGTTGTTCAGCCAGTACAGCATGACGTTATCCAGAAGCTCATCCTTGCTGAGCACGGATTCGGGATCGTCGTTGCAATCCATCCAGGACCAAAACTTCTCGATGATCCAGGCCGCTTGCCCCGCCGGGGAGTCGGCTAGGCCGTAGGCCAGGGTTTGAGGGCGGGTACCCTGGATGCGCGCGTAGGCCGAATCCCATTGCTGGTAGTGCGCGAGGCCCGCGAGGGCGTCCTGCTCTTCCGCGTTGGGGGTGGCGGCCGTTTCCGGGTCCGGGGTAACGATGGGCATGGTCACGTGAATCCCCGCCAGCCCCGGGGGCGCCAGCTCACCGAGGGCCGAGGTGATGATCGAGCCCCAGTCCCCGCCCTGGGCGAAGTAGCGCTCGTAGCCAAGGCCCGTCATGAGCTGATCGAAGGCCTTGGCCATGGCCTCCACGGTCCACCCGGGCACGGTAGGTTTGCCGCTGAAGGCAAAGCCAGGCAGGGAGGGGGCGACGACGTGGAGGGCCTCCTCAGCTCGGCCGCCGTGGGCCACGGGGTCCGTGAGAGGCCCCAGCACGTGGCGGAATTCGAGGATGGAGCCGGGCCAGCCGTGGCTAAGCAGCAACGGGCGCGCGTTCGGCTCCGGGGAGCGCAGGTGAATGAAGTGCACGGGCAGGGGCCCCCCGGGGCCATCGAGGGGGACCGTGAATTGGGGCCAGCCGTTCAGCAGCGTTTCGCAGCGGCGCCAGTCGTAGTCCGTGCGCCAGTAGGCCAGGAGCGCCTCGAGGTAGGCCCGGGGCAGGCCCTGGCTCCAGTCGTCGACAAGCTCTGCCTCCGGCAGGCGCGCGTTGGCCAGGCGC
>JAUILI010000110.1 GCA_030433075.1 Gammaproteobacteria bacterium
CACCCGAGCCAGCGCCGAAGGCCTCGCCGGGGACGCCGCTACTCTGCAGACGGCCGTGCTTTCCGCCCAGGCCCGCCGGGACGAACTGAGGAACGCCGCGGCGGAAGCTCAAGCGCGCGTGGAGGCGCTGAAACAACAGCTGGCCGAGCAGCAGGCGGCGGAAGCAGCCCTTAAGGTTCAGGCGCAACGCGCCGCCGATGCCCTCGCCGACGCCAAGGCCGAAGGACGCGCCCTGGCCGATGCTCGCCAGTCCCTATCGGAAACGCTTCAGCGCCTTTTGGGGCAGAACTACCGGGCCCGCAATGACCTGGTAGGGGGGATTCCCGCGGACAGCGAATACATCATCTTTATCATCGATACCTCTGGCAGCATGTTCAATTACGCCTGGGATTTGATGACGCAGAAGCTCATCGAAACCCTCGAGGTCTACCCCGAGGTGAAGGGCATACAGGTCATGAATGACATGGGGGAGTACATGTTCAGCAGCTACGCTGGGCAGTGGATTCCCGATACGCCGGGGCGGCGCGCCATTATCACGGACCGCATCCGCAGCTGGAGCCCCTTCTCCAATTCCTCGCCGGTGGAGGGCATTACGCGAGCCATCAACACCTTCTGGGCGCCGGACCGAAAGATTTCCCTCTACGTCTTCGGCGATGAATTTACCGGCGCTTCCATCGAAGCCGTGATCGATACGGTGGATCGGATTAACCGCAGCGATAGCTCGGGGGAGCGCCGCGTTCGCATTCACGGCGTCGGCTTCCCCGTGCAATTTGCTGCGCCCCCGCAGTTTCAGGATACGGGGGAGCGCTTTGCCACCCTCATGCGCGAACTGGCCCGGCGCAATGGCGGTACCTTCGTGGGGCTCGAGCGTTTCCGCTAGCGCACGCCGCTCGCGCACGCCGCTAGCGCACGCCCCTATTCCGCCTCAGGGGCCCCCAGGGGCGGCGCCTTCACCAACGCCTTCACCCGCTCTGCCCCGCTCGGGTCCACGGCCATGCCATGCACAAGATAGTTCTGGGCGTGGGCCAGCTGCTGAAGGCCCATGGCGCTGCGCAGGGAATTGAAAAAGCCCTGGGCGTCCTGGGCTTGGTTGATGGAGGCCTTAGCGGTCTTTAGGCCCATGGCCGGCTGCTGGGCAATCTCCGCCGCTAGGGCTAGGCTCGCCTCCCCCAGCGCATCCCGGGGCACCACCCGGTTCACCATCCCGAGCTCCCGAGCGACCTCCGCGGTGATGGCGCGACCCGTAAACAGCAGCTCCTTGGCCTTGCGCACCCCAAATTCCCAGGGGTGGCCAAAGTACTCCACGCCGTTGGCCCCGAAGGCCACCACGGGATCCTGGAAGGTGGCATCGTCGCTGGCCACCACGATATCGAAAGGCCAAACAAGCATGAGCCCTCCGGCGATGACCTTGCCCTGCACCGCCACCACCGTGGGCTTGGGAATGTTCCGCCAGCGCCAGCAGAGGCCGAAGTAGGCCTCCTCCTCCCGAGCCCAGTGCCCTTCCATGGCCGGAGCATCGAAGCCTCCCCAGGGGCCGAGGGCGACGTCCTCGAAAGCCGCATCGTCGTCCCCGGACAGATCGTGCCCGGAGGAAAAATGACGCCCCTCTGCCGCGATGAGCAGCACCTTGATGGCATCGTCCTGCGCACCCCGATCGAGCGCGTCATTTAAGGCGTAGAGCAGATGGCGATTCTGCGCGTTGGCCTGGGCGGGCCGGTTCAGCGTGATGCGCGCCACCCCCGGCGCTGGCACTTCATAGCGAACCCATTCGGTCATGATTCCCTCCTTCCCCACGGAAGGCTCCACGGTGACAAAGCTTTCGTCAAAAAAAAAGCGCCCGGAGTGCGGGCGCTTTCTTCGGCCAGGCCCCCAGGGGGGACGGCAGGGTTAGTTACTCGCGAGGCTCTCGCCGGCCACCACGGGCAGCCCCATGGCGGTCCAGACGAGGATCCCCTCGTCGATCACCGCCGTGAGCTCCGCCGGATAGCCGAGCTCCCGGAGGTTGTTGATCACGTAATCCGAGGCCGCATGGGGGCAAGCGCAGTAGGCCACGATCATGACGCCCTCGGAGGGATCGGGCAGCTGGAGATCGGTTGCCCGCTCCTTATCCCGGTAGTAGGGCATGGGCACGGCGCCGGGGATATGGCTACGCTGCCAGGCCGAGGCCGGCCGGGTGTCGAGGAGAATAAAGCGCTTCTTCTCTTCCAAGGCCTTCACTACCTCTGCGGCGGGAACATAGCGACCCTCGTAGGGGCCGTCGGTCTTGTAGCGCTTTTCCTGGTACTCCACACGAATGGTGAAGTTCGGATCTTCCCCTTCGGGGTTCAGCACGTACTGATCCGGCGTCGGCGGCGTGCGGAGCTTGATGGGGTCCGGCGCCCAGCCCGAGGCCTGGCTACGCAGGTAGGCGACGACGTCGTTCACGCCCTTTTCGCCGAGGAGCTTCGTGTAGCTCCCCATGGGCGTGCCCTCGCGCCCGTGCTCCAGGGCGTACTTCAGGAACGCATCGGAGGCATTGGCCAGCAGGGATTGATCGCCAATGGCCGGGGCGTAGACGCCCTGGCCCTGATCGCCGTGGCAGTTGGCGCAGAGCGCGCCGTAGGTTTGGGCGCCCGCCTGCGCGTCCCCTTCCACGGCCTCGCCGGAAAGTTTCAGAGGCTCAATGCCTTCCACCTGCACGAGCCAGCGGGTGAGGATGTTCATTTGCTCCCGGGACAGGGGCCCGCCCATCTCTTCGCTGTAGGCTGCCATGGCCGTACCGCGCCGGCCATAACCGATGGCCGCCCGCAGATGGGACGGAAAGCCCGTGCTTAATAGCTGCGGGCTCTTCAGGGACGGGGCGTGGTCCGCGGCATAGCCGCTGCGATCTTCGCCGTGGCACAGCGCGCAATTCTGTTCGTAGAGGCCTGCGGCCTCGGCCATTTGCGCCTCATCTAGGGTCAGGGACCAGTCCTGCGCCCCCTGCGCTGCGCCGCCAAGGCAGAACAGCACCGCCAGCAAAAGCTTCTTCATAACCCCTCCCAAGGGTGCCCGGCCAAGATCGCCGCCGGGGCTTGTCATAATGGATGGCGATAACGTTATAAGGTATCGCTAAACCCCGGGAAGCTCAATCTTAAGCAAAGGCCTCCGCCTCCGCCTCGACCTCCGCCTTGAGGGAGGCCCGGCTCACCAAGCCATGCTCAAGCGCGAGCAAGGTGAGCTGCACATCGCTGGCGATGGCCAGCTTTTCAAAGATGCGATAGCGATAGCTGTTCACCGTTTTCGGCGATAGCGATAGGGCCCGGGCAATCACCGGCACCCGCTGGCAGCGCATCACCATGTGGGCCACCTGGAGCTCGCGCCCCGATAGCAGCGCAAAGGGGTTTCGGTGATCGCCCCCTTCTAGGCTATGGAACGCCATGTTGCGGGCCACATCGGCGGAGAGAAAGCGCTGCCCCACCTGGGCCCGGCGCAGCGCCGCGATCCATTCCTGCTCCTCCGCCTGAAGGCTCACGTAGGCCGTGGCTCCGGCATCAAGCATGTGGTGTGGGAACGGGCCTCCGTTTGGTTCCCCAAAGCCCACGATGGCGAGCTGGGGACGGTGGCGCTGAAGCCGACGGATGGTTTCCACCCCATCGGCGTCCTCCAGGCTATGCGCCACCACGGCAAGGGTCGCCCGGGCCGGGTCGAGCTGCTCGAGCCCCTCCTCCGCCGTGAAGGCGTGGGCTACGAGGTCCATGCCTGGGGCGTCTTCGATAAGGGCTTTCAGGGCGATGTGAACGAGGCGTTGCCCCGCGATCAGTTGAACTCGAATCATGCGTCTCCCCTCCCTGGGCTGCGCAATGGCAAGGTCCACCCTAGCAAGCCTCAGAGGGGGCTGGCCAACGTGGCACGGGAGAACACCCTAGGGGAATGTTCGGGGCCTGGGCGGCCCCGGAGAGATTTCGCACATGGCGGGGCGCAGAAGGCGCCCCCTTTCGCCGGGGCGGGGGATCAGGCGCCGGTGAAGGCCTGGAGGCCGGTCTGGGCGCGACCGAGGATCAGGGCATGGATGTCGTGGGTGCCCTCGTAGGTGTTCACGGTCTCGAGATTCACGAGGTGGCGCATCACGTGATACTCATCGCTGATGCCGTTGCCGCCGTGCATGTCCCGGGCGAGACGCGCGACGTCCAGCGCCTTGCCGCAGTTATTGCGCTTGAGCAGGGAAATGGTTTCCACGGGCAGCGCATCCTCGTCCATGAGCCGCCCCATGCGCAGGCAGGCCTGAAGGCCCAGAGCGATTTCCGTCTGCATGTCCGCCAGCTTCTTCTGAATCAGCTGATTGGCGGCCAGGGGCCGGCCAAACTGCTGCCGCTCCAGGGTGTAGCGCCGGGCCGCGTGCCAGCAGAACTCCGCCGCCCCGAGGGCGCCCCAGCTGATGCCGTAGCGCGCTTTGTTCAGACAGCCAAAGGGACCCGCGAGGCCCTTCACGTTGGGCAGGAGGTTCTCCTCCGGGACGAAGCAGTCAGAAAGCACGATTTCCCCCGTAATGGAGGCGCGGAGACTGAGCTTTCCTTCAATCTTCGGCGTGGAGAAGCCCTCGAAGGACCGCTCAACGATGAAGCCCCGGATCGTGCCTTCAAGCTTGGCCCACACCACGGCGAGATCGGCGATGGGGGAATTGGTAATCCACATCTTCGCCCCGTTGAGGATAAAGCCGCCGTCCACAGGCTTAGCATTCGTCACCATGGAGGACGGATCGGAGCCGTGGTCCGGCTCGGTCAAGCCAAAGCAGCCCACCCACTCCCCGGTCGCCAGCTTGGGCAGGTACTTCTCCCGCTGCGCTTCCGACCCATAAGCATAGATGGGGTGCATCACGAGGGAGGACTGGACGCTCATGGCCGAGCGATAGCCCGAGTCCACCCGCTCCACCTCCCGGGCCACGAGGCCATAGCAGACGTAGTTCAGGCCGGCGCAGCCGTAGCGTTCCGGGAGGGTCGACCCGAGCATGCCCAGGGCCCCCAACTCATTCATGATCTCCCGGTGGAAGTGCTCCTTCCGGGAGGCCTCGAGCACCCGGGGCTGGAGCTTGTCCTGGGCGTAGCCCCGAGCCGACTCCATAACCATGCGCTCTTCATCGCTCAGCTGAGCCTCAAGGCCCAGGGGGTCCTCCCAATTAAACGCCGCCCGCGCTGCCTTTGAAGCCTGCTCCTGGCTCATGAATGCTCTCCTCGAAAGTGGTCCCGGGATAATGACGGGCGAAGCCTAGAGCACCACCGCGGATCTGACAATGAAAGGGGTGTAGACTGCGCCCGAATCTGCCTAAGGAGCCCGTCATGCCTCTCGACCCCAGCACCCTCGAGCAACTGCAAACCACCGTTCGCCGCTTTGTCCGGGAGCGCCTCGTGCCCCTGGAGGCTCAGGTGGCCCGGGAAGACCGCATCCCCGCGGAGGTGGTGCAGGAGATGCGCGAGCTGGGGCTCTTCGGCCTGACCGTGCCCGAGGCCTACGGCGGCCTGGGGCTGAATACAGAAGAGGAATGCAAGGTGGTGATGGAACTGGGCTGGACCTCCCCGGCCTTCCGCTCCGTCATCGGCACCAACAACGGCATCGGCTCCCAAGGCCTGGTGATGGACGGCACGGACGCCCAAAAGGAATATTGGCTACCGCGCATGGCCAGCGGCGAGGTCATCGGCTCCTTCGCCCTCACCGAGCCTGACGCCGGCTCCGATGCAGGGTCGGTGCGCACCCGCGCCGATCGCCAGGGGGACGGCTTTGTCATCAATGGGCGCAAGCGCTACATCACCAATGCGCCCCACGCCCAGCTGTTCACCGTCTTTGCGCGCACGGATCAGGACGCCCCGGGCTCCCGCGGCGTCTCCGCCTTCCTCGTCCCGGCGGACAGCAAGGGCCTATCCCTAGGCAAGCCCGACAAGAAAATGGGCCAGCAGGGCGCACACGTCTGCGACGTCGTCTTTGAGGACGTTTTTGTCCCCGCGGACGCCCTCCTCGGCGGCGAGGCGGCCCTGCACAAGGGCTTCCTAACGGCCATGAAAACCCTCGACCGGGGCCGGCTGCACATCAGCGCCCTGGCCGTGGGCTGCGCCCAGCGCCTCATCGAAGAAGCGACCCGCTATGCTGCGGAGCGCCAGCAGTTCGGCCAGGCCATCGGGGAATTCCAGCTGGTGCAGGCCATGCTCGCCGATTCGGCGACGGAAGCCTACGCGGCCCAGACCATGGTTCTCGACGCCGCCCGGCGCCGGGATGAGGGCACGGACAACGAAGCCCTCGCCTCTCGCAGCAAGCTCTTCGCCACGGAGATGGTGGGCCGGGTCGCCGACCGGGCCGTACAGATCTTCGGGGGTGCCGGATACATGGAGGAGTACGGCATCGAGCGCTTCTATCGCGACGTGCGCCTGTTCCGGCTCTATGAAGGCACGAGCCAAATCCAGCAGCTCATCATCGCCAAGGCGCTGCTGAAGAACATTAAGTAATTTCTCCGGTTTACCCGCTAGGTCCTTGATATGAATTTTGTTTCTTTCAACATCAACGGCCTGCGGGCACGGCCCCACCAGCTCGAAGCGGTGGTGGAGAAATACGATCCGGAGATCCTTGCTCTCCAGGAAACCAAGGTCGACGATCCCCAATTCCCGCGGGAAACGGTGGAGGCCCTGGGCTATCACGTCACCTTCTTTGGGCAGAAGGGCCACTACGGCGTCGCCACCCTCAGCAAGGTAGCGCCGACGGCGGTGCAGTACGGCTTTCCCGGCGACGGGGAAGACGCGC
>JAUILI010000111.1 GCA_030433075.1 Gammaproteobacteria bacterium
AAACTCGACGGACCGGGGGTGGAGCACCTTCGAGCCCAGGCTGGCCATCTCCAACATTTCCTCGAAGGTGACGCGGGGCAGGCGGCGTGCTGACGACACCACCCGCGGATCCGTGGTGTATACCCCATCGACATCGGTGTAGATCTGGCATTCATCGGCCTTAAGGGCCGCGGCCAGGGCCACCGCTGTGGTGTCCGAGCCCCCCCGCCCCAGCGTGGTGATCGATCCATCCACCGCAAGGCCTTGAAAACCCGCGACCACGGGCACCACGCCGGCGTCGAGGGCGTCGAATAAGGCCTCCGTCGCGATGTGCTCAATGCGCGCCCGGGTGTGGGCGCTGTCGGTGCGAATGGGCAGCTGGTCGGCGAGAAAGGACTGCGCCGGAACGCCCAGGCCCTTCAGGGCGATGGCCGTGAGCGCAGCGCTCGCCTGCTCCCCGGATGCGAGAAGCACGTCCATTTCCCGGGGCACCGCCTGCCCGCCAAGGTCCAGGCCTAGGGCCTGCAGCCGGTTCGTTTCTCCGCTCATGGCGGAAACCACCACCACCACCCGATGGCCCTCGGCCCGATGCCGGGCCACCCGCGCAGCGACGGCCTCGATGCGCTCAAGACTACCGACGCTGGTACCGCCGTATTTATGAACCAGAAGGGCCATGTCAGCTCAAACGCTCCGCGACGTAGGCAGCCACGGAAGCCAGCGCGGCCTCCAGCGCTTCGGGCTGATCGCCACCGCCAGCCCGGGCCAGCTCCGGCCGGCCGCCGCCCTTGGCGCCAACCTGCGCTCCCACGTGCTGCACGAGGGGACCCGCGGGGAGGCGCTTCGCCCAGTCGGCGCTGACCCCAGCGGCTAGGCTCACCGTGCCTTCTTCCACCGCCGCCAGCACCACCGCCGCCGGCGCTAGGCGTGCCTTCAGCTGGTCCAGGGCCGGAAGCAGCGCCTTCGCACCACCGGAGGGGAGGGTCGCCGCCAATACGCGAAGGCCACCCACCTCCACCGCCCCCGCGGCGAGATCGGCGCCAGCTTCCTGCGCCAGTTTTTGTTCCAGTTCGTCGATCTTCCGCTCCAGCGCCTTCTGCTGCGTCAGCAGCCCTTCCATGCGCTCAAGCACCTGCTCCCGGGTGACCTTAAGGCGACCGGCGGCACTGCGGAGGGCGACGTCGGCGTCCCGAAGGTAGGCATGGGCGGCAGGACCCGTGACTGCCTCGATGCGCCGCACACCGCTCGCAATACCCTGCTCACTGACGATGCGCAGGAGGCCGATATCCCCGGTCTGGGCCACGTGGGTGCCCCCGCACAGTTCAACGGAGAAATCGCCGGCCATGGAGAGCACACGCACTTCGTCGCCATACTTCTCTCCAAAGAGGGCCATGGCGCCGGCCTCCCGGGCGGCGTCAAAGGACATCACCCGGGTCTGCACCGGGCTGTTACTCCAAATCACCGCGTTCACCCGATCTTCAATCTGATCAAGCACGGCCCGATCGATGGCATCGTGGTGGGCAAAATCAAAACGGAGCCGTTCCGCGGTCACCAGGGAGCCGCGCTGCTCCACGTGCTGCCCGAGAATCTCCCGGAGCGCCGCATGCAAAAGGTGCGTCGCCGAGTGGTTCAGGGCAATGGCTTGGCGCCGCGCCGTAGCAATATGGGCCTCGAGCCGATCCCCGATGGCCAGGGCACCACTGCCGAGGGTGCCGAGGTGAAGATGCTGGGCCCCGGCCTTGCGGGTATCTTCCACGGCGAACGCGGCGCCGCTGCTCCGAAGCTCCCCCTGGTCCCCAATCTGGCCCCCGGACTCGGCGTAAAACGGGGTTTGATCGAGCACCACGGCGCCCGTCGCGCCCGCCTCAAGGGTCTCCACGGCCTCAAGCCCCGCCTCTGTGCGGCGGAAGAGGCCCGTGACCGTGGCCTCGGTCGTGGGCACTTCATAGCCCCGGAATTCCACCTGCCCGGCGACGTCCAGTTCGGCTTCCGTTGCAGCGGCAAAGCGGCTCGCGGAGCGGGCCCGGGCCCGCTGGTCGGCCATGGCCGCCTCGAAGCCCGCTTCATCTAAGGTGAGGTCCCGTTCCCGCGCGATATCGGCGGTCAAATCCACGGGGAAGCCGTAGGTGTCGTAGAGTTTGAAGACCACGTCCCCCGGGATTTCCTTCCCAGCGAGGGTCGCGAGCTCCCCCTCCAGAACGGTCATGCCCTGCGCCAGGGTGCGGGCAAACTGCGCCTCTTCCTGCTCCAGAATTTGCGCGACCCGGGCCTGCTGCGCCGCCAGCGCTTCATGGGCCGCCCCCATCTCCTGGGCCAGCGGCGCCACGAGATGGTGGAAGAAGGCCCGCTCACAGCCGAGCTTATGTCCGTGCCGCAGGGCCCGGCGGATAATGCGTCTCAGCACATAGCCCCGGCCCTCGTTGCTGGGCACGACGCCGTCCGTGACCAGGAAGGCGGCCGACCGGATGTGGTCCGCGATGACCCGCAGGGAGGGCAGTTGGTCCGGGTTGGCGGCGTCCGCGCCCGTAGCCTCGGCGGCGGCCGCAATGAGCGCTTGAAAAAGATCAATTTCGTAATTGCTATGCACGCCCTGCAGCACCGCGGCGACGCGCTCGAGGCCCATGCCCGTATCGACGCTGGGCCGCGGCAGGGGCGTCATGGTGCCGTCGGCACTCCGCTCGAACTGCATGAACACGAGGTTCCAAATCTCGACGTAGCGGTCACCGTCTTCCTCCGGCGTGCCCGGAGGGCCGCCCCACACCTCGGGACCGTGGTCGTAGAAAATCTCCGAGCAGGGACCGCAGGGGCCAGTGTCCCCCATGGACCAAAAGTTGTCCTTGTCGCCCATGCGCGTGATGCGATCAGCGGGAACGCCGATCTCATCGCGCCAGATCTGCTCCGCCTCGTCGTCGCTGTCGTGGACCGTGACCCAGAGCTTTTCCGCCGGCAGCCCAAAGCGCTCCGTGAGAAGCGTCCAGGCAAAGCGAATGGCGTCTTGTTTGAAGTAATCGCCGAAGGAGAAATTCCCCAGCATTTCGAAAAAGGTGTGGTGGCGCGCCGTGTAGCCCACGTTCTCGAGATCGTTGTGCTTACCCCCGGCCCGCACGCAGCGCTGGCTGGTAACGGCGCGGTGATAGCTTCGCTGTTCCCGCCCCGTGAACACGTCCTTGAACTGCACCATGCCCGCGTTGGTGAACAGCAGGGTGGGATCATTCCCGGGCACAAGGGGACTACTGGGCACGATCTCATGGCCGTGCTCTTGAAAGAACTCAAGGAAGGTGCGGCGAATGTCCGCGCTTTTCATGGCGACTCCAGCGCTTGGGGATCAGCGATGCAGCGCGGAAGGCGCTGCCCGGGCAGCCGCGCAGTATACGCTATGCCCCGGGCGCCCGGGAACGTAGGAAAGCTCCTTTAGGCCTCCGAATCCCCCCAGGGAATTTCCCCGAGGCAGCGCCGGATGAGCCCCAGGGGAAAGCCGCGGTAAGCGAAGAACCGGGCCTGCTTCTGCCAGGTCTTGGCGTCGCTTGGGGCACCGCCGAAGCGCTGCTGCTGGAGCGCCACAAGGCGAGCCTCGAGGGCGGTGGGATCTTCCGGGGTTTCCGGAGAAGGCAAACCCTCCGCCCGGAGCTTGGCCTCAAGGCGCCCAGGACCCTGCCCCCGAAGCTCCGCCTGGCGGATTAGGGAGGCTTGGCGCCGCGCATCGGATTGATAGCCGGCCTCAGCAAGAGCTTTCAGCTCGGCCTCGAGCTGCTCCCCGGGCACCTCGGGAAAGCGCTTGCGGAGCTTTTGGGCCAGCTCTCGCTGGCTGTGCTCCCGGCGAGCGAGAAGCCGCAGGGCGGCTTCTCGAAGGGCAGGACCCGCTTCCCCCATCCTAAGCCCCGAAGGCTAAGGGCCTGGCGCTAGCCGAAATCCGCAGCGGGGGGCGCGGAAACATCGACGGCCTCCGGTGCGCGGCGCGGCTTGGGCAGTAGCGCCTCGCGGATGGCGCCCTCGATTTCCTCGGCGACTTCCGTGTGCTCCGCGAGGTAATCCGCCGCATTCTTCTTGCCCTGGCCGATCTTGTCGCCCTTGTAGGCGTACCAGGCCCCGGACTTGTCGATGAGGCCTTGCTTCACGCCCAGGTCGATCACCTCCCCAAGCTGGAAGGTGCCCTTGCCGTACATGACCTGGAACTCAGCTTGGCGGAAGGGGGGCGCCACCTTGTTCTTGACGACCTTCACCCGGGTTTCATTACCGACCACCTCGTCCCCTTCCTTGACCGCACCAATGCGGCGGATATCGAGGCGAACGGAGGAATAGAACTTCAGTGCGTTCCCCCCGGTGGTGGTTTCCGGGGAGCCGAACATGACCCCAATCTTCATGCGAATCTGGTTGATGAAGATCACCAGGGTGTTGGAGTTCTTGATGTTCCCCGTCATCTTCCGGAGCGCTTGGCTCATGAGGCGAGCCTGAAGGCCCACGTGCGCATCGCCCATCTCCCCTTCGATTTCCGCCTTCGGCGTGAGGGCAGCCACGGAGTCCACGACCACCACATCGACCGCGCCGGAGCGAACGATCATGTCGCAGATTTCCAGGGCCTGCTCCCCTGTATCGGGCTGGGAGACGAGGAGGTCGTCGGTGTTTACGCCAAGGTTTTCGGCGTAGATGGGATCAAGCGCGTGCTCCGCATCGATAAACGCGCAGGTGCCCCCAAGCTTTTGCGCCTCGGCGATGACCTGCAAGGTCAACGTGGTTTTGCCGGAGGATTCGGGGCCGTAGATTTCCACGATCCGCCCCCGGGGAAGGCCTCCGATGCCCAAGGCGATATCCAGCCCCAGGGAACCGGTGGAGATGGCCGGGATGCTGACCTGCTCCCGGTCCCCAAGGCGCATCATGGAGCCCTTACCGAACTGCCGCTCGATTTGCGAAAGCGCCGCGGAAAGCGCCTTATCCTTATTGCCCGTGCTATCGGTGATCGCCATGGGTTGCCTCGTCTAGGGTTAGGGGGCCGCTGGGACGGCTAAAGCGCCCATTCTAGGACGCGGAATCCGGCATTGCGATGCAAGGCCGACCCCGGCGCCAGAGGACGCTCCATATACTGTACGAAAAGACAGTATCACGGGATTTCGACCCTGCCAAGGGGGTCTCTGCTGCCTACCCCGTGCGCTTTGGTTGACGCTCCTGTAGGCCAGTGCTTCACTGCCCAGCTTCCCTAGCCTAGGCGCCGCCGTTGTGACCGCATCGCCCCAACATACTCCCATGATGCAGCAGTATCTGGCGCTCAAGGCGGAGCACCCCGAGGTGCTGCTGTTCTACCGCATGGGTGATTTCTACGAGCTGTTCTACGAGGACGCCCGGCGCGCCGCGGAACTCCTCGACATCACGCTGACCACCCGGGGCCAATCCGCTGGCGAGCCCATCCCCATGGCTGGGGTGCCTTACCACGCGGCTGAGAACTACCTGGCGCGGCTCCTCCGCCTCGGCGAGGCCGTGGCCATCTGCGAGCAAGTGGGGGACCCTGCTCAAAGCAAGGGGCCCGTGGAGCGGAAGGTGACGCGTATCGTCACCCCGGGCACGGTCACGGACGAAGCGCTGCTCCAGGCCGGGCAGGATTGCCTGCTCCTGGCCATCGCCGAGGGGGCGAGCACCCCCGAGGGCACGCGTCCCTACGGCCTGGCTTGGCTTGATTTGTCCGCGGGACGCTTTGCGGTGACGGAGGTAGCCAGCTGGGAGGCCGTCTCCGCCGAGCTGGGACGGCTCCAACCCGCGGAGGTGCTCGTTTCTGAAGACGCCTCTCCTGCGCTCCAGGGGCTCAAGGGCGTCCGGCGCCCTCCCTGGCAGTTCCAGGAGGAGGCTGGCCGCAGGGCCGTCCTGGAGCAGCTAGGCACCCGGGACCTCAGCGGTTTCGGCGCCGAGGACTTGACCCTGGCCCTGGGGGCCGCGGGGGCCCTGCTGGACTATGCCAAGGCCACGCAAAAGAGCGCCCTCCCCCACATTACGGAGCTCTCCCGAGAGCGCAGCAGCGACGCCGTCTTGCTGGACGCCCACACCCGGCGGAACCTTGAGATCGAACAGCAGATCACCGGGGAGCGGCAATTCACCCTGCTGCGCATGCTCGACACCACGGCCACGGCCATGGGGAGCCGGCTACTCCTGCGCTGGCTCAACCGCCCGCTCCGGGACCGGGAGGAAGTGCTGGCCCGGCAGGCCGCCATCGCCCATCTGGATGGTCCGGATCAGAACCTCCGGCCTACGCTGAAAAGCATCGGTGATTTAGAGCGCATCCTCAGCCGCGTCGCCCTGGGCTCTTCGCCGCCCCGGGACCTCGCCAAGCTGCGCGATGCCCTCCTGGCGTTGCCCGCGGTGCAGGACCATTTCCCGCCCCTAGGGCCGGACGAGCCCCCCTCTCGCCTCCCCGCCCTAAGGGACGCCCTAGCACCCCAGGAGTCCCTCGCAGCGCTGCTCCAGAGCGCTCTGGTGGAGAACCCCCCGGTGGTGCTCCGGGATGGGGGCGTTATCGCCGACGGCTTTGATTCGGAGCTGGACGAGCTGCGCAGCCTCGCCCGGGATGCGGGCACCTTCCTCGCCGAGCTCGAAGCGCGGGAGCGCGAAAGCACGGGGCTCGCCTCCCTGAAGGTGGGCTATAACCGGGTGCACGGCTATTACCTCGAAACCAACCGCCGGGATGCGGAAGCCGCGCCCGCCAGCTGGGTGCGGCGGCAAACGCTGAAAAATGCCGAGCGCTTTATTACGCCCGAGCTCAAAACCTTTGAAGACAAGGCCCT
>JAUILI010000112.1 GCA_030433075.1 Gammaproteobacteria bacterium
TGCGACGGCAGAAGGATTTCAGCGTCGGTTCCTCAGCGAGGGTCCGCATCAACGCCAGTACCTGTCCTGCCTTCATAGTGCTGTGCCTTGCCTAGCCGGGAATATGTGTACTCGATAGGAGCAGATCTTCCCCCAGGAAATAAGCGCTTTTATCGGATGTGACTTTTATCTGCTTAATATGGGCTTAAATTTCCTTAGCAAATTTAGGGCTGATTCTGGGCCTAGGCGCCGCGTATGTTTACTAACCAAACACTCCAGAGAAGGCCTGCCCATGCTCGTCCTGACCCGGAAGATCGGCGACAAGGTACTCCTCGGCGAGGAGATCGAAATCGCCGTGGTGGATATCCGGGGAAATCAGGTCAAGCTGGGGATCTCCGCTCCCCTTTCCCTCCCCGTGCTCCGAGGGGAGCTGAAGGATCGGGAGGTGAAGGCGCCTAATGGCGATCGGGCTGGGCCTCCCCCATCGCCTCGAGGGTCTGGGTGACCGCTTCCGGGCTCCGGGTATAGGGCGCCAGCAAGCGGTAGAAGGTGGGCACTACCCCGAGGGTGAGCACGGTGGAGAAGAGCACACCGGCGAAAACCACCACGCCGATGGCCATGCGGCTTTCCGCTCCGGCGCCGCCGCCGAGGATCAGGGGCAGTACCCCAATCACCGTAGAGATGGAGGTCATCACGATGGGCCGGAGGCGCAGCCGCGCCGCCTCCCGAATGGCCTCCTCCACGGAGGCGCCCGCATCGCGGAGCTGATTGGCAAATTCCACGATCAGAATGCCGTTCTTTGCCGCAAGGCCGACCATCATCACGATGCCAATTTGGCTGTAGATATTCAGGGAGCCGCCGCTGAGCTCGAGGCCCAGAAGCGCCCCCACTACGGCCAGGGGCACGGTGAGCATGATGATGAGGGGGTGGATGAAGCTTTCGAACTGCGCCGCCAGCACCAAAAACACCACGAGCAGGGCCAGGGCAAAGGTCACGAGCACGCTGCTGGAGGATTCCTGGAGCTCCCGGGATTGGCCCTTGTAGTCGATGCGCGCCTCCGTGGGCAGGGTCTCCTCGGCGACGCCGCGCAGGTAGGCCAGGGCCTCCCCCAGGGTATAGCCCGGAGCCAGGTTCGCGGAAATGGTGATGCTCCGGAGGCGATTGAAGCGGTTGAGCGTCGCCGCATCGGCGCCTTCGGACACGGTGACCAGGGAGGACAGGGGCACGAGCTCACCGCTCTTTGACGCCCGCACGTAGAGGTTCTCGATATCCCCGGGGGTGCGCCGGTCCGCGTCCTCGGCCTGGAGGATGACGTCGTATTCCTCGCCGCGATCGAGATAGGTGGTCACCCGCCGCGAGCCCAGCATGGTCTCAAGCGTTCGACCCACTTCGGAAACGGACACGCCCAAATCGGCGGCGCGATTGCGATCCACCTGAATCAGAAGCTGGGGCTTCACCTCCTTGTAGTCCGCATCGAGGTTCAGGAGCTGGGGATTCTCCGAAGCCTTCGCCAGGAAGGCGTCGCGCCACTGGGCCAGGGCTTCGTAGGTATCGCCGCCCAGCACGAACTGCACGGGGGTGGAAAAGCCCCGCTGCCCAAGGCCAGCAGGCTGAATGGGGAAAGCCCGGACCCCGGGCATGGCGGAGAGGGCCGGGAACAGGCCGCCGACAATTTGCTGGGTGCTGCGTTCGCGCTGATCCCAGTTTTCCAGGGAGACAATGGCAATGGAATTATTCACCGCAGCACCGGAGCCGAAGCGCGGCGTGCTGACAAGGACCCGGTAGGCCTCCCCTTGATCGAGCAGGGGCAGCAGCACGTTTTCCATATCCCGGGCATAGCGCTGGGTGTACTCGAAGCTGGCCCCCTCCGGGGCATTCATGAGCACAAAGAAGCTGGAGCGGTCCTCCGTGGGGGAATACTCCTGGGGAATGGTCTTAAATAGCTGCCAGCCGGCGCCGACGATGGCGAGGAGAAACACGGATACCCACAGGGGCCGCTGGATCAACCCGCCCAGGGACCCGCTATAGATCGTCGAGAAGCGCGCGAAGGCCCGATCCACGAGGGCCGCGGGGCCCGAGCGCTCCGTCGCGGGGCGCAGCAGCTTCGACGCCGCCATGGGCACGAGGGTGAGCGCCACAAGGCTCGAGAAGCACACGGCCCCAGCGATGGCGAGGGAGAATTCGGAAAACAGGCGCCCGAGATTCCCTTCCATGAAGGCGATGGGCACGAAGACCGCCACCAGCACGAGGGTCGTGGCAATGACCGCGAAGCCCACCTGCCGCGCGCCCCGGTAGGCAGCAAGGAGCGGCGGTTCCCCGGCTTCCACCCGCCGGTAGACGTTCTCGAGCACCACGATGGCGTCGTCCACCACGAGCCCGATGGAGAGCACGAGGGCAAGGAGCGTGAGAAGGTTTACGGAGAAACCCATGGTCCAGAGCACGATGAAGGCCGCCGTAAGGGAGACGGGCACCGTAATGGCGGGCACCAGCATGGCCCGAAAGCTACCCAGAAACAGGTAGATCACGAGCACCACGAGCCCCGTGGCCACCATGAGGGTTTTGTAGACCTCGAGGATCGCCTGCTCAATGTAGATGGAGGCGTCGAAGCCGGCGACGATCTCCATGCCCTCCGGGAGCCCCGTACTCATGCGGGCCAGCTCCGCCTTCACGCTCCGGGCCGTATCGAGCACGTTGGCCTTGGCCTGCGCCGAGACCCCAAGGCCCACCGTGGGAATGCCGTTCGCCCGCAGCTCGGAGCGATCATTCGCCGGCCCCACCTCCACCCGGGCCACGTCCCCCAGGCGCACCAGGTAGCCATCGCTGCCCTGGCGCAGCACGAGGGCAGCGAAATCCTCCGCCGTGCCGTAGCTGCGCTCCACGCGCACGGTGAACTCCCGCTCGAAGGATTCCACCCGCCCCGCGGGCAACTCGACGTTCTCCCGGCGCAGGGCCGCCTCCACATCCAGGACGGTCAGCCCCCGGGCCGCCAAGGCCTGGCGATCGAGCCACACGCGCATGGCGTATTCCCGCTCCCCGCCGATGCGCACGCTGGCCACGCCCGACACCATGGCCAGCCGATCCTGCACAAAGCGCCGGGCAAAGTCGGACAGCTCGAGCTGGCTTAGGCGATCGCTCGAGAGGGACAGCCACATGATCTGCTGGGTATTCGCGTCGGCCTTGGCGATTTCCGGTGGGTCCGCCTCCTCCGGGAGCCGATCCACGGTGCGGGCCACGCGGTCGCGGACGTCATTGGCCGCGGCGTCGATGTCCCGCTGCACGTCGAACTCCACGGTCACCTGGGAGCTGCCGTCCCGGCTCGCGGAGCTGATGGTGCGGATGCCTTCGATGCCCGCGATGGCATCCTCGACCAGCTGGGTAATCTTCGTTTCCACCACCTGCGCCGAGGCCCCGGGGTAGCGCGTTTCCACGGACACAATGGGCGGATTGATATCGGGATATTCCCGCAGGGGCAGGCGATCAAAGGAGAGCAGGCCGAAGGCAATGAGCAGCAGGCTCAGCACCGCCGCGAAGACCGGGCGGCGAACGGAGAGGTCCGAGAGCATCATGGCGCGGGCACTCCGTGGGGCCGGAGGCGGTCGGCGGCGGTCACCGTTTCGGCGATGCGCACGGGGGCGCCGGGGCGCAAGCGCGCGGCCCCCTCAATGACAAGGAGATCCCCCTCCGCCACCCCGCCGGTAAGCTCGACAATGCCCGGGCGCCGCACGCCCAGGGTGACGGGCACGGTTTCAGCGACGCCGTCGCGCACGCGATAGACCTGCTGCGTGGACCCGCGGGGGACGAGGGCGGACTCGAGCACCATAAGGCTTTCCCGGGCGTCGCGGACCAAATCGACGGTGAGGAGCATGCCCGGACGCAGGCGCCGATCAGCATTGGCGATGGCCGCCCGCACGGAGACGGCCCGGGTCACGGGATCCACCCGGGGGCTTAGGAAGATCACCTCGCCGCGGAAGGGCGCGGTCCCATAGGCCGAAGAGCGCGCCGTGACCTCGGCGCCCACCCGGAGCGCCGGTAAAAAGGATTCGGGAATCGAGAAGTCAAGCTTGATCGGGTCGACGTCGTCCAGGGTGGTGATCACGCTGCCGGGGCTCACCTGGGCCCCGAGGCTCACGGCCCGGCGCCCAAGCACGCCGGCAAAGGGGGCGCGAATCTCGCGGTCTGCGAGGCGGGCCAGCGCCCCATCAACCCGGGCTTCCGCAGCGGCCACCCGCGCTGCCTGCTCATCGCGGAGGGACTGGGCCGTGGCGTTGGTTTCCACCAGGGCGTCCAAGCGGGCGAGCTGCTGCCGTTGGTCATCCAGGTTTGCCCGGGCTTCCGCCAGGGCCGCCCGCTCCTCCACCGCGTCGAGGCGCAACAGCACGGCGCCGGCCTCGACGAAATCCCCTTCCTCGAAGAGGATCTCCACAACGCGGTCCGCCACGGTCGCCGTGACCGTAATCGATTCATCGGCCCCCGCCGTGCCCACGGCGGAAAGCGTATTCTCGAAGGGCGCCCGGGCCACGGCAGAAACCACCACGGGGGTAGCGCCGCCTCGGCGCGCCGGCGCGCTGCCCTCGGCCCCTGCCCCGCCCCCCAGAAAGCTCGGAAGCCCCAGGCCATAGGCGATGCCGCCCAGCACCACCGCAGCGAGCCCTACGCGAAGCCAAGCAGGCATA
Organism: Gammaproteobacteria bacterium; assembly: GCA_030433075.1. GTDB lineage: Bacteria > Pseudomonadota > Gammaproteobacteria > Pseudomonadales > Azotimanducaceae > Salivita. The sequence goes on from JAUILI010000112.1 coordinate 4,653, forward strand.
AGCACATCATCCGTTAAGCGTTAGGAAAGAGACCCGGTCAGGAATTTTGAGCACCCGGGGCAGCGATTGCTACCCGTGGGGCGCCGGCAAAAGAGGAGAAAAAGCGCGACCTTGGGGCGCTCCCAGGGCCCTGCTAGACTCCTCGCCTCGGGCGCCCTTCCCCCGCGCTGTAAGGAGTGTTTGTGGCCACCGCCCCCGCCTGGACCCTTCGCACTATCGATCGCATCGACGCCGTGGACCCCGCCGCCTGGGATCGGCTGGCGACGCCGCCAGAACGCCCCGCGAACCCCTTTCTGACGCACCGCTTCTTGCTGGCGCTGGAGCGCAGCGGCTCCGCCACCCGGGAGACGGGCTGGCAGCCCTTTCACCTGCTGCTCCAGGACGAGACGGGCACGCTCCGGGGGGCCCTACCGAATTATCTGAAGAGCCATTCGCAGGGGGAGTACATCTTCGACTACGCCTGGGCCGACGCCTTTCAGCGGGCCGGCGGGCAGTACTATCCCAAGGCCCTCTCCGCCGTGCCCTTCACCCCGGCCACGGGCCCCCGGCTCCTTGTCGCCGCCAGCGACCCCGACGCCGACGCCCTGCGCCGGGGCCTTGCGGAGGGCGCCCAGCGCATCACCGCGGAGCTGGGCCTCTCCTCCTTCCACGTGAACTTCGTCAATGACGAAGACGCACCGGCCCTCCAAGCCGCCGGCTTTCTCGAACGCCACGATCAGCAGTTCCACTTCACCAACGCGGGCTTTGAAGACTTCGACGCCTTCCTGGAAACCCTCAGCAGCAAGCGCCGGAAGACCGTGCGCCGGGAGCGCCGAGACGCCCTCGCGAGCGGCCTGACCATCCGCTGGGCCACGGGGCCCGATCTGACGGAAGGAGACTTCGACGCCTTCTACGCGTTCTACCAGGACACGGGATCACGCAAGTGGGGCCAGCCCTACCTCACCCGCGCCTTCTTCTCTGAGGTGCTCGAGCACCTAGCCGAAGACACGCTGCTGATCTTCGCCGAACGGGAGGGCCAGCCCATCGCCGGGGCCCTGAACTTCATTGGGGGGGATACGCTCTTCGGGCGGAACTGGGGCTGCCTTGAGGATCACCCCTTCCTGCATTTTGAGGTGTGCTACTACCAGGCCATCGATTTCGCCCTCGCCCGGGGCCTCAAGCGAGTCGAAGCCGGAGCCCAGGGGGGCCATAAGCTCGCCCGGGGTTACCTACCCCAGCGCACCCGGAGCTTTCACTGGATTGCCCACGAGGGCTTTCGCGATGCGGTGGATCGCTTCCTTAAGGAGGAGCGACGCTACGTCGCCGAGGAGCTCCGCTTCGGCGAAGCCCACAGCCCCTTCAAGGCCACCCTCGACCTCAACGCCCTCCGCGGCGGTGCTCAGTAGCCCATATCGGCGCCGGCGTCTGCCCCCGCGGGGGCCGCGGGCGTCAACGCGTCCTTCAGCCGGGTCAGAAAGCCTTCCACTTCCCGCCGGTTATCCGGGCCCATGCGCAGCACAAGCTTCTGCGCCGGGGCCAGGGCCTCGAGCACGGGGTCGGCGAAGGTGTACATCACCGAGGGCTGCTTCAAGCGGATGGGGCCTTCCGGCCGCGGGGTGGTGAGCACCACATCAATGGCCTGGCGCACGCGCACCAGCACATCCGGGGAGCCCACCCCGAGCTCGCCGTAGGCCGTTTCCATGAGGGGCACGAAGCTCTTCAGGAGCGCCGCCGTGGCCTGGGGGTCGAGGCTGGCAAAGAGCGCCCCGATGGCATTGAAGCGGTCATAGCCCGCAGGGTCGAGGGTCAGCACGGCGCGATCCCCCAGCCCTTCCTTCCGTACGGGGAAGGCTTCCCGGGGGGCGAGGCCTGCCACGGGAGCCCGAAGCACTTGCCCCTGAGCCAGATTCTCCACCACGGCGGTGAGCTTGCGCAGGAGCTGGTCCGTACGCAGCAGGGTGGCCAGCACGGCGCTGTTGCTGAGCGGCGCAGCCCCATCGCGGACGAAGGCATCGGACACGTCCAGGGCCGGGAGGGGCTCCGGTTCCGGCTCAGGCGGAGGCGCGGGCTCGGGTTCCGGTTCGGGCTCGGGTTCCGGCGG
>JAUILI010000113.1 GCA_030433075.1 Gammaproteobacteria bacterium
GGGGTGGGGTGGACTACAGCTTTGAGTGCATCGGCAATGTGCAGGTCATGCGCCAGGCGCTGGAGTGCTGCCACAAGGGCTGGGGCGAAAGCTGCATCATCGGCGTGGCGGGGGCAGGGCAGGAGATTTCCACCCGGCCCTTCCAGCTGGTGACGGGCCGGAGCTGGCGAGGCACCGCCTTCGGCGGCGCCCGGGGCCGCACCGATGTGCCGAAGATCGTTGATTGGTACATGGAGGGGCGCCTGAATATCGACGACCTCATCACCCACACCATGCCACTCGATCAAATCAACACGGCTTTTGATTTGATGCACGCGGGGGAAAGCATCCGCTCCGTGGTGGTTTACGAGTGACCGTGGAGACCCTAAGCGACGTCGCCTGCTTCGGCGGGCGGCAGCTGCGCCTTCAGCACGCCTCAGAAGCGCTGAGCTGTGCCATGACCTTCTCCGTTTATCTGCCGCCCCAAGCCCGGGACCAAGCCGTCCCCGTGGTCTACTGGCTCTCCGGGCTCACCTGCACGGATGAGAACTTCGTCACGAAGGCCGGGGCGCAGCGGGCCGCCGCTGCCTTGGGCCTGGCCCTGGTGGCGCCGGACACGAGCCCCCGGGGGGATGGAGTGCCCGATGATCCCGAGGGCGCCTACGACTTTGGCTTAGGCGCGGGGTTCTACCTGAATGCTACGGAAGCGCCCTTTGCCACCCATTACCACATGGCGCGCTACCTGGAGGAGGAGCTCCCGGCGGTGCTCGGGGCCTTCCCGGAGCTGGACCGGTCCCGGGAGGCGATTTCCGGTCACTCCATGGGCGGCCATGGGGCGCTCACCATTGCGCTGCGAAACCCCTCGCGGTTTCGCTCTGTCTCTGCTTTTGCGCCGATCTGCGCGCCTTCCCAAGTGCCCTGGGGTCATAAGGCCTTTCGCGGGTACCTTGGCGAGGACCGGAGCGCCTGGGCGCGCTACGACGCCTGTGCGCTGCTTGCGGAAGCGCCTTCCGCGCCGCCCCTGCGCGTCGACCAAGGCGCTGCCGATGCCTTTCTCGAGACCCAGCTGCGGCCTGAATTGCTGGTGGCGGCGGCGGTCCAAGGCGGGCATGCCCTCGACTATCACCTGCACGACGGCTACGACCACAGCTACTTCTTCATCGCTAGCTTCATCGATGAGCACCTAGCCTTTCACGCGGAGCACCTGGCCGGGGCTTAGGGGATGTGGTCCCCGACGTCGTAGCGATAAAGCCAATCCATGGTGGTGCCCCGGGCGAGGGGGGCCGCCAGGTTGCGGAAAGTCGCGAGGGGCGCGCCCAGGTGATAGACCCAGCCGTAGCGGCGAGAGAGCTGCTGAATGCGGGCGGTGCGTGGACGGCGCCAGGACTCGTAGCTTGGCAGCGCGTCCGCAAGGGTCGGCGCTTGCTTGAGCGCCAGCGCCAAGGCGGCGCTGTCTTCGATGGCCATGGCCGCCCCCTGGGCCAAGAACGGCAGGGTGGGGTGGCAGGCATCGCCCAGAAGCACCACCGGTCCCCGGTACCAGCGGGGGAGGGGTGCGCGATCGAAAAGTCCCCATTGGAAAAGCCCCTCGGGGGTGACGCGCTCGAGAAGCTGCTGCAGCTCTGGGTGCCATCCCTGAAAGGCCGCGCGGAGATCCTCCGCCTGACCAGGAAGGGCCCAGGACTCTTCGGTCCAGGCCCTCGCTTCCACCACCGCCACGCCATTGATCCGCGCGCCACCGTCCACGGGGTAGTGCACAAAGTGTTTCCCCGGGCCCCACCACACCTGGCTATCCCGAGCCTGAAGGCCTGGCGCAAGGCCTTCGCTCGGCACGAGAAAGCGCCAGGCCACCTGTCCCGTAAAGCGCGCCGGGGCCTCGCCGAAGCACCAGCGGCGCACCTCGGAGTGAATGCCATCGGCCCCGAGGAGCAGATCCACGGGCCCGTCGACCCCAGACAGGGTAACGCGCCCCTCGTTCTCCTTGATGGCACTTGCGCTGACTGGACGCCCCAGCCGCAGCTCTACGTTTGGATGGTTAGCGAGGGCGGTTTGAAGGGCCTCGTGAAGATCCGCGCGATGAATTTGCCAGTAGGGGGCGCCGTAGCGGCCCTCTGCTTCCGCGCCGAGGCGCGCTTCCGTGATCGTTCGGCCCGTACGGAAGTGGCGAAAGCGCGAGCGTTCCGTCGCCGTGACCTTGCCTTCCAAGGCGGGGCCTAGGCCTAAGCGTAGGAGTATGCGGCTGGCATTGGGGGAGAGCTGGATGCCCGCGCCCGCGGTGCGATGGGCGGCCGCCTGCTCGAGCACGATGACCTCGTGACCCCCCTGGCTGAGGGCGAGGGCCGCCGTGAGGCCGCCCAGGCCGCCACCGGCAATGGCAATGCGGTAGCCCATGGCTCCCGACCGTTTTCCACTTGCGAAGGAAAGGATCATAGCGACGCAGGCGTCCCGTCGCGAGGCGCGTCTTGCCCCTCGCGGGCCCCTCTGAGCTATGCTCCCAGCTGATTAGAAAGGAGACCGGGGAGGGTCACCGTGACCGCATCACAAAGCCGTACCGCCGACGCCTGGAGCGTTCGTCCTCTAGCCCCCGCCGTAGGCGCAGAAATTACGGGCTTAGACCTTACGTCGCTGGATGATGAAGCCCTCGAGGCGCTGCGCCAGCTGATGGTGCGCTACGGCGTCATCTTTTGCCCCGACCAGCACTTGAAGGTGGAAGATCACGTCGCGCTGGGGGCCCGCTTCGGACCCCTGGAGGGTCATCCGAACTTAAAGTTTGATACCCCGCACCCGGAGATCTTCGAACTGCGCGCCTCCGGCGGTGGGGTGGCCGATGAATGGCACTCGGACCTCACTTTTCAGGAAGAGCCGGCCCTCATGTCTATTTTGCACATGAAGCGCTGCCCTCCGGTGGGCGGTGACACCATGTGGAGCAGCCTGACGGCGGCCTACGAGGCGCTGTCTGAGCCGATGAAAGCCTTCCTTCAGGGTTTAACGGCGCTCCATGACGCCCTGCCGCACAATCGCCCGGACAAGATGACGATCCATCCGGTCATCCGTCGCCACCCGGAAAGCGGCCTACCCGCGCTTTACGTGAATGAGCATTTCACCCGCCGCATCGTCGAACTGGGGGCCGAGGAATCGGAGGTCCTCCTTCGGCACCTGACGCGCTGGGTACAGCAGCCCCGCTTTACGGTCCGCTATGCCTGGACCGAGGGCACCATCGCCTTCTGGGATAACCGGGCGACGCAGCACTTCGTGCTGAATGATTTTGAAGGGGAGCGCGTGATTCAGCGGGTGACCGTGCAGGGGGACCGGGTGGAGCCCTTCGGGCAACCCAACTGGCCGCCCTATCTGCGGGAAGGCCGCCTATCGGCCACCTCCCGCCATGATCGCCAGCTGGCCCTGTATCTTCGATCCCAGCAAGGGCAGCCCGCCGACGAAGCCTAGGCCGCCTTAAAGGCCGCGATGGTAGTGCGGTGGAGAAGGCGGTCGTGGCCTTCGTAGCCGCCGGTCGCGCAGTGGAGCACGCTTCGGTTGTCCCACATCACGAGCGTGCCTGCTTCCCAGCGATGGCGATATTGGAAGGCTTCCTGGCCCTGCCATTGCGCCAGCTCCCGGAGCAGGGGGATAGCCTCCTCCTGTGCCATGCCCTCAATGCCCACGATATAGCCCAGCGTACTGAAGAAGCCGAGGCGTCCCGTTTCCGGGTGGGCCCGAACCAGGGGGTGGGTTTGGGTAGCCCGGGCCTCGGTGGAGGGGCGAATGGTCATGCTTCGATCCGTGGCCTGGTCCGTTTCCCCGTAGGTGCCCTCCGGCGCATAGGCCCCCGCGGCGGAGTGAATGGCCGTTAGGCTCTGGTAGAACGCCTGCTTGTCCGCGGGTAGAGCCTCGAAGGCCGCGTGTTGATTTGCAAAGAGCGTATCGCCGCCCACCGGGGGGATAACCTTTCCGTAGAGGCAGGTGCCCGCGGGCGGCTGGGCCTGGAAGCTCCAGTCCGAGTGCCAGTTTTCCGCAAAGAGCGGGGCCTTTTCATCGGCGCGGCGGGAAATGGCGATGACGTGCTGGCGGCCGGCGATGGGGGCGATGAAGGGGTCATGGCCGAAGCCCCCAAAGTACTGGGTGAAGCGTTCGAGATCATCGTCCGACAGGTCCTGCTCGGGAAAGGCGAGCACGTGATGTTCAAGCCATGCCTCGCGCAGAGCGGCGACGGTTTCCGCCGACAGTTCGTCGCGAAGGTCGATGCCCCGGACGGACGCCCCGAAGCCCTGGCCACTTTTTTCTACCGTAAACATGCGATCCCTCCCCGGATCCTTAGCGTGCCTTCTTTATACTGGCTGACGGCCTGGGCGACCAGCGCTTTTTCGTCGTCCGTGAGGGGCGGTGCCGCTTCCGCGGCCAAGGCCGCCTTCAGCTCTTGGCGGTTCTTGATCCCCAGCACCACGGTCGCTACCCCCGGCAGGCTTAGGGCATAGCGATGGGCGAGATCGGCAGGGTCCACGCCCCAGCGCTGGGCGAGGGCTCGAAAGCCTTCGGCGCGCCGATAATCCGCCATGTCCTCTCCCGCTTCGTCCATGGGCCGATCAAAGGCTGCGGTGAGGGCGCCCCCCTGCACTGCGCGGATGCCCATGACGCTCACGCCGGCGGCGTTTGCCGCCTCGCGAATAGCCTCAGCCTGGCAGGGCTCGCGGAATCGATTGAGGTCCCCGGCGGAGTTCAGCGCATTGGTGATCACCTGGACCACCGCAGGCCGCTGCGTGGCCTCAAGGGCGCGGAGCACCGTGGGGGGATAGCCGATACCCGTGATGCCCCAGGCCCTGATCAGCCCTTCGGCCTTAAGCGCTTCAAAGGCCGGAATGACGACGTCGTAGTAGGTGCGCTCCCGGGTGGCAAAGCGATCCTGCACCGCGGCGATGGCCGGGTCCGGGAAGGTGTAGTCATCGGGAATGATGTTGCTATGGAGGAAGTAGAGGTCAACGTGATCGCGCCCCAGCGCGTCGAGGCTCCGCTCTAGGTTCTCCCGGAGCCTGGGCTGTACGGCTTCGTCCTCGCGTTGCCCCAGCTGGCACTTCGTGGTCACCCGTACGGTGGGGTCCCATCCGCTCCGAAAGGCCTCTCCGAGCACGCGCTCCGATTCGCCCTTGCCGTAGAGGGGGGCCAGGTCAAAGAGCGTGATGCCCGCCGCCACCGCCTCATGAACCGCGGCCACGCATTCCGCGCGAGTGGTTTCTCCCCACAGTTGGCCGAGCCCACCGCCCCCCAGGGTAAGGGCGCTGACGGACTCAAGGACGTTCATGGGGCGGGTTTGCATGGCGGGGCCTCAACGTTTTGGGTTGGCGGTCGATTACACTCAAACGAGCATAGCCTGATTCAAAAGGGGGCCTCCATGCGCCTTGCACTTGCCGGCCTCGCGGCTGGCTTCATCATGACCCTTGCCACCCCGGCCGGCGCCGAGCTGTTGATCTATGGGCCCAAGGATCGCTTCCTGGGCTGCATTGATTGCGACTGGAAGGATGAGCGCTCCGTGTGCGCTCCCTACGGCACCTACGGCGATCCGCGCAGTGAGAGCAGTATCTGGAACCGCTTTGGCCCCGAGGGCAACCCAAGCCGCTTCCAAAGCCCCTGGCACGACGCATCCCTCGCGGGACCGGAACTGGTGACGGAAGAAGGGCGCTATTTGGGGCGCTTCTCCATTCACTCCGGTGCCTTTCGGGATTGGGCCCTGCTGCGGGGTATTTTCGAAACCGCCGATCGAAAGGCGGAGGACGCCCGGGAAGTATTTTGTGAATACGTGAAGCCGGAGTTTTGGACCGACCGGCTAACGAAATAGGACCGGCCGCCCCGCTTAGTGGTTTAGGCAATAGAGCAGCAGGAGGCCCTCGATTTCCGCGAAGAGCGTAGGGGCCTCGCTCCGTCGATCCTCCGGCAGCTTGGTGGCCAGCCAGCTTTCCCAGCGCGTCGCCAACTGCTGGGCCTGCACCTTGAGGGGCGCATCGGGCCGCAGCGCTCGGCCTAGAAGTTCGAACCATAGCTTTAGGGTCCCCCGGGCGGCGGGATCTTCGGCCAGAGCGAGGCTGATCTTCTTTAATTTTTTGGGGCTGTATTCCGCTTTGGGAAACTGAGTTTCCAGCTGAGCCAGGAGCGCATCGGAGAGCGCGGAGAACGCCTCTCGGAGCAAGGCCTCCTTGCTACCGAAGTAGTAGATCAGCATGCGGTCGCTCGTCCCCGCCGCCTGCGCCAGGCGACGAAGGCCCGTTTCCTCAAGCCCTTCCGAGAGAAGGTAGGCAATGACCTGTTCGAGGGCGTACGCGCGTTGTCGCCGGCCCTTTTCCGTAGCTGACACCCGTGTCATCCCGAACAACGATGGAAAGCCGCACTCTACGGCATCTTTGCGGGATTTACCCCTCGTAGCGATCCCGGTGGGTAAGGATGTACCGCTCGAGCTTGGGCAGGCCCGCCTTGCCAGCGCGGCGCAGCGCAAAGTGCACGGCGGTTCGGGTGAAGGGGTTCGCGTCGGCGCGGAAGCGCCAGGCGAGCATGCTCCCGCCGGGGGCAGGTTCGACGTCGTAGCACTCCCCGAAGGCGCGGACGGGCAGGGTGCTTTCGGCGAAGTAGAAGGCCATGCGCCGGCCCTCCACCCATTCATGAAACACCTCAGAGATCGCGCCCGAGGCACCCTCCACGGTGCGGGTCGTCCCCACCCCAAA
>JAUILI010000016.1 GCA_030433075.1 Gammaproteobacteria bacterium
CCCGGGGGGCCGCGCCCTCCCGGGGCGCTTCCCGTTCCACCAGCCGCGCATCGGGGTGGGTTCGCAGATCCTCGTCCTCACCCCCGCTCTGAAGCCAATGATCAGCGGGCAACAGCGGCCGCTGCAGCAGGGCCCGGGCCAGCTGGCGGGCGAAGAAGCTGGCGCCCCAGCCCTCGGGGCCCGGCAAAAGCACCGCATGAGGCAGGCGCCCCGCCGCATGGAGGCCAAGGAGCCGCGCCCAGCTGCCCCGGTGCCAGGGCGCGACGGGGGCGTCAGTCATGGGCGCCCTCCTGGGCGAGAAAGGCTTCCACCGTGGCCGTCACCTGCGCGGTAACCGTCGCTTCCGCCGGGGCCGCATCAATCACGCGAAAGCGCTCCGGCTCCGCCGCCGCCTGCGCGAGGTAGTGGGCCCGCACCCGCTCGAAAAAGGCGAGCGCCTCCTGCTCGATGCGATCCTTCGCGCTGCGCTTCTCCGCCCGAGCCAGCCCCTGGACCGCCGGCACATCCAGCAAGAGCGTAAGATCGGGCCAGCAGTCCCCGTGCACCCAGGCGGCAAGCGCCTCAATCTGAGAAAGATTGAGCCCGCGACCCCCGCCCTGGTAGGCCCGGGTGGCATCGGTGAAGCGATCGCACAGCACCCAGGTCCCGGCAGCGAGGGCCGGCGCGATGCGCTGCTTCACGTGCTGGGCTCGGGCCGCGAACATCAGCAAAAGCTCGGTCTCCGAGGCCATGGGCTCCACTTCCCCGGGGCTCAGGAGTAGGCCCCGGATGGCTTCGGCCCGGGGCGTGCCGCCGGGCTCCCGGGTCGTCAAAAAGGGAATGCCCGCCGCCGTGAGGCAGGCGGCTACGGTTTGAAGCTGCGTGCTCTTTCCCGCTCCTTCCCCGCCCTCTAGGGTGATAAAGCGTCCCCGCCTCATGGCGCTGTCCCCTTTGCCGCGGCCCGACGCTGGTAGCGGTCTACGGCCCGTTCATGATCCGCTAGGGTAACGGAAAAGACCGAGCTTCCGTCGCCGCGGGCCACAAAATAGCGCCACGCGCCCGGTGCCGGATGGGCCGCCGCGGTGAGGGCCGCCGCACCGGGGAAGGCAATGGGCGTGGGCGGAAGGCCCGCTCGACGATAACTGTTGTACGGCGTATCTCGGCGCAGGTCGGCGCGAGTTAGATTGCCGTTGAAGGCGGGGCCCAGGCCATAGATCACGCTCACGTCCGTCTGCAGACGCATGCCCTCGCCCAGGCGGTTATGAAAGACCCGGGACACCCGGGGGCGATCCGGAGCGAAGCCCGTTTCCTTTTCGATGAGCGACGCCAGGGTAAGCAAGTCCTCGGGAGCCCCCAGGGGCAGGTCCGGGTCCCGGCCTACCCAGGCCTTCCCCAGGGCCTCATCCATGCGTTCGGCGGCCTGGGCCAGCAGGGCCAGGGCCGAGGTGCCGGCGACATAGCGGTAGCTATCGGGGAAAAAGCGGCCCTCGAGGCTTCCGCTGCGGCCGAGCTGGGTCGCGCGCTCCGCCCAGGAGACCCCAAGCCCGGTCCGATCCAGACGCTCTGCTGTGCCGAGGGCGTGCTCCAAATCCCGAAGGGTCCAGCCTTCCCCGATGCGCAGGGTGCGTTCGTGCACTGCGCCGCGGCGAAGCTTGCCCGAGGTGGAAAGGAGGGATTCACCCGGCTCCAGGCAGTACTCTCCCGCCTGGAGCGTTGGTCCCACGCCGCTCAGGCGCAGGTAAAGGCGAAGGGCTAGGCGCTCCGCGGGGCTACTTTGGGCCTTCAGCACGGTCTGGAGCTGGGGCCCGGCGGCGCCGGGATGGAGGTCGAAGCAAAGGGAGCCCTCAAGGGCCAGGGGCTGGCGCAGAAGCCAGGCCCCGGCGCCGAGGCACAGAAGGCTGCCGAGCCCAAGGAGCCCGAGCATCAGGGCACCTTGGCGCCACCGATGCCCCATGGTCCTTATTCGACGGCGCGGAAGATCAGGGTGCCGTTCGTGCCCCCGAAGCCGAAGGAATTACTCAAGGTGGCCTTCACGGGCACTTCCCGCGCCGTTCCGGGCACGTAATCGAGATCGCAAGCGTCATCCGGGTTATCCAGATTGATCGTCGGCGGCAGAACGCCGTCGCGAATCGCCAGCACGCTAAAGATCGCTTCCACCGAGCCCGCAGCACCCAGCAGGTGGCCGATCATGGACTTGGTTGAGCTCACCGCCAGGTTCGGCTTATCGCCAAATACGGTCTTAATGGCCCGGGTTTCCGCAATGTCCCCCTGGGGCGTGGAGGTGCCATGAGCATTGATATAGCCCACTTCCGAGGGATCCATGCCCGCAGAACGCAACGCGTTCTTCATGGAGGCCACGGCCCCGGCCCCGTCTTCCGGGGGGCTGGTGATGTGGTAGCCATCGCCGCTCATGCCAAAGCCCGCAAGCTCAGCGTAGATCTTGGCGCCCCGCGCCTTGGCGTGCTCGTATTCCTCGAGCACCAGAACCCCCGCCCCGTCCCCAAGGACGAAGCCATCCCGATCCCGATCCCAGGGGCGAGACGCCGCCGCCGGATCATCGTTACGGGCTGAGAGCGCCTTCATGGAGGAAAAGGCCGCAAGGGGCACGGGAGACGTCGCCATTTCGGCGCCGCCGGCCACCATGACATCCGCGTCTCCGTCTCGGATGAGGCGCCCGGCCATGCCGATGTTATGCGTACCCGTGGTACAGGCCGTCACAATGGCAATGTTGGGACCGCGAAGGCCATAGCGAATCGACACATTCCCGGAAATCATATTGATCACGCTTCCGGGGACGAAAAAGGGAGACACGCGCCGGGGACCGCTTTTCAGCAGGGTCTCGTGGGTCTTTTCGATGGTCATAATGCCGCCGATGCCCGACCCAATGGCAACGCCGTAGCGATCGCTTTCAGCTTCCGGAACGTCCGCCAGCCCCGCATCGTCCATGGCCTGACAGGCGGCAACCATGCCGTACTGTACGAAGACATCGACGCGACGCGCTTCCTTGGCGTCCATGCACACGGTGGGGTCGAAGCCCTTGACCGTCGCCGCAAATTGGACGCTGTAATCACTGACGTCGAAGGCTTCGATGGTGGCTGCGCCGCTCTTCCCAGCAAGGATGCCGGACCAGGAGCTGGCTACGTCGAGCCCGAGGGGCGACACCATCCCTAGGCCGGTTACCACGACTCGTCTACCGCTCATGGTCGGTCTCCTGTGAACGCCACAGCAAAGCTCTGGAGGCACTCCAGAGCGTGGCGCGGACGGACAAATAGACTGCTAAGGGCGCCCGAAGGCGCAACCCAGCGGCGACCCCATCCCTCCCCGGCATGAGGTCGCGCAACGCACCCTTACTGGTGCGCTAGGACGTAATCGATCGCTTCGCGAACGGTCGTGATTTTCTCGGCTTCTTCGTCGGGAATTTCGGTTTCGAATTCCTCTTCGAGAGCCATCACGAGCTCCACGGTGTCGAGGGAATCGGCACCAAGATCTTCAACGAAGGAAGCGTCGTCGTTGACTTCGTCTTCCTTTACCCCCAGCTGCTCACAGATCAGTTTCTTGACCCGTTCTTCCACGCTGCTGCTCATCTGAAAGCTAACTCCCATAGGTCGAGGCGGCGCCACGATGCGTCGCAATTTTAGTGGAACGATTTAAAGCCCTTCAAGCTGGCGCGATGCCTCTAATTCATGTACAGACCGCCGTTGATGGCGATCGTCTCCCCCGTAATATAGCCCGCGCCTTCGCTTGCAAGGAACGCCACGAGGGATGCCACTTCTTCCGCACTGCCAAAGCGCCCAAGGGCAATGGCCGACCGGAGCTGCTCCGTGACCCCCTCGTCAAGAGCGGCGGTCATTTCCGTTTCGATGAAGCCCGGTGCAATGGCGTTCACCGTAATACCCCGGCTCCCCACTTCCTGGGCCAGGGCTCGGGTGAAACCTTCCACGGCCCCCTTGGAGGCAGCGTAGTTCGCTTGCCCAGCATTGCCCCGGCGGGCAATGACGGAGGACACGTTGATGATGCGCCCAAAGCGCGCCTTCATCATCCCGCGCAGAAGCGGCTTGGTCACTCGATATAGGCCGTTGGTGTTCGTATCGATCACCGACGCCCACTGCTCCGCGCTCATGCGCAGCATGAGGTTGTCCTGGGTGATCCCCGCATTATTGACCACCACCACGGGGATACCGAGCGCTTCCTCGACAGCGGCTAAAGCCGCAGCCACGGAGTCTTCCGAACGCACGTCCATGACCACGCCGAGATGCCCGTTCCCAAGGGCCTCGCTGATGGCTGCAGCGCCCCCTTCTGAGGTCGCTGTGCCGGCCACGTGGTAGCCTTCGGCAGCCAGCTTTTGGGCAATGGCGGCCCCAATGCCCCGGCTAGCCCCGGTCACTAAAGCGACGCGCGCTTCACTCACAAGCCTGCCTCCAGGGCCTCACGGGTTTTGCCCAGCGCCTCCGGAGTGCCGGTCGCGTGGCAGGCAATCGCCTTATCGATGCGGCGCACCATGGTGGCCAGCACGGCCCCGGGCCCGCATTCGACCATGGCCGTAAGCCCTGCGGCGCCCATGGCCTGCACGCTGCGCGTCCATTGCACCGGCGCGGAGAGCTGCACCAGGAGCTGATCCCGGAGCGCCGTGGGATCCTGCGTCGGCGCCGCGGTCACGTTTTGGTAAACGGGAACGGTGGCGGGCTGGAAGCTAACGGCCTCAAGGTCTGCGCGGAAGGCCTCCGCCGCTGGCGCCATGAGGGCGCTATGGAAGGGGCCGCTCACCCGAAGGGCCATGGCGCGCTTCGCCCCACGGGCCTTACAGCCCTCGATGGCGCGCTCCACGGCAGCGCTGTGCCCCGCAATCACGATTTGCCCCGGCGCATTGAAATTCGCTGGAGAGACCACTTCGTCCCCCGCAGCTTCTACACAAGCTTCGGCAATGGCGTCGTCGTCCAGGCCGAGAATGGCCGCCATAGCCCCCTGCCCGGCGGGAACAGCCTCCGCCATCAGCAAGCCGCGGCGGCGCACCAGGCGCACCGCATCGCTAAGGCTGAGCGTTCCCGCGGCCACGAGGGCTGCGTACTCCCCAAGGCTGTGACCGGCGACGGCCGCCGGCGCAAGGGCGCCGTGGCTCTCCAGGGCTCGAAGGGCCGCAAGGGACGCCGTCAGCAACACGGGCTGGGTCTGCTCTGTAGCATCGAGCAGTTCCGCTGGCCCCTCGGAGGCTAGGCGCCAAAGATCAAGATCGATGGCATCGCTCGCCTCAGCGAAGGTCTCCCGAACCACCGGATAGGCCTCCGCGAGGGCATCGAGCATGCCAACGCTTTGTGCCCCCTGACCGGGGAAAACCAGAGCGTAGGCCATGGGCAGCCCTAGTCGTCTTTGCCGTTGGTGACCTTACGACCGCGATAGAAACCGTCGGCCGACACGTGGTGGCGACGATGGGTTTCCCCGGTGGTGGCTTCCGTGGACAGGGTGGGCCCGGAAAGGGCGTCGTGGGAACGACGCATGCCACGCTTGGAACGGGTTTTACGGTTTTGTTGAACGGCCATGGACTGCCTACTCCTTCACAATAAAGTCGGCTCCCGCCGACAAAAAACCTAATCCTTGGACACTTGCCCGCCCTTCAGCTGCGCCAGGGCAGCAAAGGGGTTCTCCCGCTTCGGCGCCGGCTCTGGCACGGCCCGATCCTGCACCGCAGCCCACCGCGCCTGGGCGTGAGGGCATGGCGCCTCCCGCACCGCGCAGGGCCGCTCCGGCAGAGCCAGGAGCAAGTCATCCTCAAATACCTCGGCCAGAGGGACCTTCTTGCCCTCCAGCGTAATCGGTTCCCGGACTCCCGCGTACAGGGCCTGAGCCGCTTCATCTCGTACCACTACGAGCGCGACCTCGGCCGTCAGGGCGAGCGCTTCCTCCCGCTCACAGTTCGCGCAGCGCTGGCGCCCCTGAAGGGTCAACGTCCCTTCAGCGCAAGCGCGCCCTTCCTCATCGCGGAAGAAGCGAACGTCCACGGCCACCAGGCCGCCTTCCCCCTCGCCGCCCAGAGCCTGGGCGATGCGCGGAAAGTCGGAAAGGGGAACCTGAACCGTGTAATGAGCGTCTTCTCGGGCCAAGCGGTAGGGTTCGAGTACCACGTTCGCGTGCCCCCGGGTAAACAGGCGCGCAATCATAGGGATGCCCCCCGATCCTGTCAAAGGCCCAGGGACCGCCTTTCGTCGTGTTAAGCTTTTGAGCTTTCAGGCAAAAACCCAGGAATTGGTGCCGTGCTCCCCGTTCTCGTACTGGCCTCCCGATCCCCTCACCGCGCGAAGGTCCTAGAACGCCTCGACGCCCCCTTCGAAACCCGCCACAGCGAGGTCGATGAAACCCCTATAACCGGGGAAAGCCCTGCTCAGCGCGCCCAGCGCCTCGCCCTGGCAAAGGCCCAGGCCGTGGCGGCCCGCTGGGACGGTCCTCACCCGGCCCTGGTGATTGGGGGGGACCAGGTCGCCCACGATGGCGAAAACCTGCTGCGTAAGCCTGGCACCCTCGCTAAGGCTCGGGCCCAACTTCTGGCCAGCCGCGGACGATGGATCACCTTCGAGAGCGCCCTGGCGGTGGTGCACAGCGGTTCTGGCGCCATGGCTCAGGGGGCTGCGCCCGTGCGGGTACGCTTTGCGGAGCTTTCGGAAGCCGAGCTTGACGCCTACCTCGCTGTGGAACAGCCCCTGGATGCCGCGGGCGCCCTCTATTCCGAGCGCCTGGGCGCCGTGCTCCTCCACGCCTGGGAGGGGGCAGACCCTTCAGCGCTCATCGGCCTGCCCCTTAACCTACTCCATCGCCTCACTTCAGAGCTTGGCTGGCCCCTGCTTTCTACCCCCTGGGGGCGCGGAAACGCCCCCTAACGCTGTGCGCGCAGCGCGCTCAGTAAGGCTTCAAGATCCGCGGGCAGGGGCGCCTCGAAATGCCAGGGGGCATGCTCCGGATCCCGGGCGGGCACGGTCAGCGCCTGAGCATGCAGCGCCAGCCGCGGCACGGGCACGGCGCCTAGGACCTTGCGCAGCGCTGGCGGCGCATATTTCTCGTCCCCCAGGATGGGAAAGCCCGCATGGGACAGGTGGACGCGCAGCTGGTGCGTGCGCCCCGTTTCCGGCGCTAGGGACAGCAAAGTCGCCCCGGGCAGGCGCTCGACCACGGAAACCTCGGTCCGGGCGGGCTTTCCGGCCTGGGAGACGCGCACAAAGCGCTCCCCGTTCTTCGCTAGCACCCGCTCCAGGGGCGCCTCCAGACGCCTTAAATGCGCCGGCCAAGTCCCAGCCACCACGGCGAGGTAGCGTTTTTTTGCCGTGCGCTCTCGAAAGGCTTGCTGAAGGTGGCGCAGCGCCGCCCGCCGCTTGGCCAGCAGGAGGACCCCGGAGGTGTCCCGATCCAGGCGGTGCGCCAGCGCCAGGGCCGGCGCCTCCGGCCAGGGGCTTAGGGCTTCCAGGGCTCCGAAGCGCACCCCGCTGCCCCCATGGGCGGCGAGCCCCGGGGGCTTTCCTAAAACGAGCACGTCCCGATCTTCGAAGATCACGGCTTCGCGGACCTGGCTTCGGAGCGCCTCAGGCACCGTGGGCTCGGGGCCTTGTTCAGCCGTTTGGTGAGGCGGAATGCGCAGCTTCTGCCCCGGCTGCACTCGGGTCGTGACCTTTACCCGGCCCCCATCGAGGCGCACCTCGCCCTTTCGGACCATGGCGTAAACCCGGCTCTTGGGGACATTCTTGAGAAGGCGAAGCAGCAGATTGTCCACCCGCTGCCCCCCTTCCCCGGACTCAATCTCGTACAGCCGGGCGCCGTGGCGCTCACCGCCCCCGGAATGATTGCTTTTCCCTTTCGATTGAGTCACTTAAAAAACCCTGTTAACCTCGCCTCAAGGTCAGCCGCGGCGCTCGCTCCCCCTGGGATCGCAGAGCCGCCCCGTGTTCGCCTGACCCGCCGCCGCCGAGCGCCTGCGCGCCGCGTCGGAATGGAACACGCCGGGCCAAAAAGCCCGGCTACGCCGGTAGCGATTATTGAAACGCTATCGATCAATGAAGAGTACACGCGCTGGCGCAAGGTTGCGCGGCGTCAAGGATAGTGCGCAGGCCGCGATGAGCCGCGGCCGCCGGTAAGCGAAGCTACAAAGCAACAGCTTAAGTCTCGCGCAGTTCGGGGGTTTTTGCCCCCTTAGGCCCAAAGCCGCGCCCCCCATGGCGCCGCCTAGCCCCTGCAAACCGCGGTCTCGCCATCGAGCCTGAGCCCTACCCTAACGCCCGCCCCGCCACGCCCTCACTTGAGTGCACAGCATGAAAAGGATGTTGATTAACGCCACCCAGCCCGAGGAACTTCGGGTTGCGCTGGTTGATGGGCAAAAGCTTTACGATCTCGATATTGAATCCCGCATGCGGGTTCAAACCAAAGCCAACATTTATAAGGCCCGCATTACCCGGGTCGAACCCAGCCTTGAAGCCGCCTTCGTCGACTACGGCGCCGAGCGCCACGGCTTCCTCCCCTTAAAGGAGATCGCCCAGGAGTACTTCCAGAAGAAGGGCGGGAACGGCGAAGGCCGGGCCAGCATTTCCGAGCTGGTGAAGGAAGGGCAGGAACTCATCGTCCAAGTCGATAAGGAAGAGCGCGGCACGAAAGGGGCGGCGCTCACCACCTTTATCTCTCTTGCGGGCCGCTACCTCGTCCTCATGCCGAACAATCCTCGCGCCGGGGGCATTTCCCGTCGCATCGAAGGGGAAGAGCGGGATCAGCTCCGGGATGCCATGAGCGGCCTAACTATCAAAGACGGCATGGGCGTGATCGTGCGCACGGCCGGGGTAGGACGAAGCAGCGAAGAGCTCCAGTGGGACCTCGACTACCTAGCCCAGATTTGGGACGCCATCGGCCGCGCCGTGGAAGAAAACCCCGCGCCCCAGCTGATCTACCAAGAAAACAACGTCATCCTCCGGGCCATTCGAGATTACCTGCGACAGGATATCGGTGAGGTCCTCATCGACTCCGCCGATGCACATCGCCAAGCGCTGGAATTCATCCAGCAGGTGATGCCGAGCTATGAGAACCGCATCAAGCGCTACGAAGATCCCGTCCCCCTCTTCTCTCGCTACCAGATCGAAACGCAGATCGAGACGGCTTTCCAACGGGAAGTGCGCCTTCCCAGCGGCGGGGCCATCGTGATCGACCCCACGGAAGCGTTGGTGTCCATCGACATCAACTCGGCCCGGGCCACGCGAGGCGCGGACATCGAGGAGACGGCTCTCAACACGAACCTCGAGGCCGCAGAAGAAATCGCCCGGCAGCTACGCCTGCGGGACATGGGTGGCCTCATCGTGATCGACTTCATCGACATGAACGCCACCCGGAATCAGCGGGCGGTGGAAAACCGCATGCGCGATGCCCTTGAGGCGGACCGCGCGCGAGTGCAGGTGGGGCGGATCTCCCGCTTCGGCCTTATGGAGATGTCCCGGCAGCGGCTCCGGCCCTCCCTCGAGGAAACCACGGCCATCATCTGCCCCCGGTGCACGGGGCAAGGCGTTATCCGTAACGTCCGCTCCCTCGCCCTGTCCGTCCTGCGGATTTTGGAAGAGGAAACGCTTAAGGAGCGCAGCGCTGGGGTACGTGCCATCGTTCCCGTGCCCATTGCATCGTTCCTGCTGAACGAAAAGCGCTCGGACATCACGGCCATCGAAGCCCGCAACGGCGTGCGGATCATGATCGTTCCCAATCCCAATATGGAAACGCCCCACTTTGAGGTGGTTCGGGTCCGGGATGATCAGGTGGAAGCCCTTCTGTCCCAGGAAAGCCATGAGGTGGCGGAAGCGGTGCTCGAAGCCACCACGGAAAACGGCTATGAAGCCCCGCCCGTGCCCGAAGCCCAGGACGCCATCGTGAAGTCCGTGGCGCCCCAGCAACCGGCGCCGGCGCAAGCCCAGGCAGAAGCTCCGGCAGCCCCCGCTGCCCCCGTCGCAGCGCCTGCGCCCCAGGGCGGCTTCCTCGGCCGCCTGTTTAAGGGGCTTTTCGGCGCTCCGTCTGCTCCCGAACCCTCCGAGGCCAAGGAGCAGGAAGAAAGCAAAGAAGAAGAGCGCAGCTCGGAGAACCGCAGCCGAGGCGGTAACCGCAACCGCGGCGGGCGGAATCGTCGTCGAGGCGATCGCCCGCGGCGCAGCCCCTCCGCAAGCACGCAAGACGAGGACAACAGCGACGACAGCACGGAGAGCGGTGAGCAGGCCCGGGACGGTCGAGGGAACCGCCGTCGCCGCGGTCGTCGTCCGAGCAATGAGAACGCGAACGATCAAACGTCCATCGACGACAGCGCTGAGAACGAAGAGAGCGCGGATAGCGCTGGGGAAAACGACGGTCAGGGGGAGGACGATGGAAACCGCCGTCGCCGCCGCCGTCGCCGGGGCGGCCGGGGCCGTCGCCGTTCCCAGGACGGTAATCAGGAGCTGGACGGCAATAACGACGCCGAGGACGAAAGCGCCGAGGACGATGACGACGCCGACGCCGACGCCGAGGCACGCGTCGTTGATCTGAGCGAAGACGACGACGATCTCACGCCGCCCACGGAAGCCCACGTGCCGCCGGAAAACAGCCGTCGCCGCCCCCGCCGCAGCCGCGGTCGTGGTCGAGGCCGCTCCGATAACGCTGACGCCGCAGAAAGCGCGACGGAAGCCAGCGACGATACCGCTACGGAAGCCGCTAGCGACGTTGCAGCCGACGCGGCTTCCGCAGCCGTAGTGACTGCGGCCGACAGCGCACCGGTTACCGAGCCGGTCGCTGAAGAAGTCGCCGAGCCGGTCGCCGAAGAGGTTGCCGAGCCCGTCGCTGAAGAAGCCGCCGAGCCGGTCGCTGAAGAAGCCGCCGAGCCGGTCGCCGAAGAGGTTGCCGAGCCCGTCGCTGAAGACGCCGCCGAGCCCGTCGCTGAAGAAGCCGCCGAGCCGGTAGCCGAGGAAGCCGCCAAGCCGGTTGCTGAAGACGCCGCCGAGCCGGTAGCCGAGGAAGCCGCCGAGCCGGTTGCTGAGGAAGTCGCCGCTCCGGTCCAGCCCGCACAGGGGGCCCTGGCCCTCGAGGCGGACGCCACGGAGACCGCTGAAGCCCCCGAGGCCCCGGTGGAAGCGCAAGAGCGACCCGCTGAGGCGCTGGCAGAAGCCACTCCGGTGGAAGCCACACCGGCAGCACCGGCAGCGGTCGCCCCGGTGGGCACCCGAGCCGCTAACGATCCGCGGAATGCGGGGCAGGACGCCCGCCCGGTGGTGAGCATTGAGGACGGGGCTCCGGCCCGGCCGCAGCGCCCGGCGGTAACAAAGGCCCCGGAGCCCATCGCGCCCCTCGAGGCCATCCCAAGCGCCCGAGCGGCCAACGATCCGCGGCAGCAACGCGCCGCCGCAGAGTAAGCCCAAAAGCGCCGAGCCCTACCCGGGGCTCGGCGCTTTCTCCTCTAAAGGTGCAGCGGCTCCCTTTCCAGGCGCACCCCATAGCGCGCGTAGACACTCGCCTGCACGGACCCCGCCAACCAGTCCACGTCGTCGCGAGTGGCGCCTCCATAGTTCACCAGCACTAACGCATGCTGCTGCGCCATGCCCACGGGGCCCCGGCGCCGACCGCGCCACCCTGCCCCCTCAATCAGCGCCGCTGCGGACACCTTGCCACCCGATGCCGCAAAGGAGCGTAGGGCGAGCTCCGGCGCCCGAGCGCTGAGCCGCTGAAAGGCCTCGGGAGACAGCTGGGGATTCTTAAAAAAGCTTCCAACGTTGGGAAGGCGTCGCCAATCGGGCAGCTTGTCTGCGCGCAGAGCGCGCACGGCTTGGGCAAGGTCGCTCGGCCGCGCGGGGGCCCCAGGGGGAAGGGACTGAGCCAAACGCGCCTCAACCCCGGCATAGCCCAGCACGGGACGGCCGTTACGATGCAGCCGCAGGCGCAGCGTCAGCACCAGATAGGCACCGAGGCTTCGACGAAAGCGCGAATCGCGATAGGAAAAGGCGCAATCCTTCGCTGCCCACCACCCGCACTGGCCCGTTCGAAGATCGAGCACCTCGAGCGCTTCCACCACCTCATCAAGGCTTTGGCCGTAGGCGCCAACGTTTTGGACCGGGGCAGCGCCGGCTGTTCCAGGAATCGCGCTGAGATTCTCCAATCCCCAGAGACCTTCCTGGCTCGTCGCGCAGACCAGCGTATCGAGGCCCAGGCCCCCAAACACCTCGACCCGGCCGTGGCGCTCAAAACGGGGCGCCGGCGCAGCGAGGTGCCAAATCATGCCCGCAAGGCGCGGCGGCAGCAGCACATTGGAGCCTTCCCCGAGCACGGTAATGCGGCCCCGAGGGGCGTCCTCGGCCCAGGCCAAAAGGGCATCACTTCGACTTCGAAGGATGCGCCCGCCTTCTGCGCGACAGGGCAAGGCCAGCGTATTCCGGGCCGAAAGGTCCAGGGAAAGGGAAGGGGCTGGCCGGCTCACCGCGGGGAAACGCTTAAGGTACACTGGCGACCCCCGCCGGCGCCCTGCGTTGGGGCGGGCCAGTTTTTCATTCCACAGGGAGAGATGGGCCTTATGAAGCTTGAGAACAAAGTTGCCGTCATTACCGGGGGGGCCTCGGGCCTGGGTCGAGCCACCGCCGAGAAGGTCATCGCAGCGGGCGGCAAGGTTGCGATTTTTGACCTCAACGAGCAGCTCGCCAATGCCACGGCCGACGCCCTAGGCCCGTCCGCTAAGGCCTTCGCAGTCAATGTGTCCGATGAAGAGTCCGTGAAGGCGGCCATTGCCGGCACCCTCGAGGCCTTCGGCGCGATCCACATCAACGTGAACTGCGCTGGCGTGGGCGCTGCGGCGCGGACCCTCGGCCGAGATGGCGCCATGCCCCTGGCGACCTTCAACTTCGTGCTTGGCGTAAACCTCATCGGCACCTTCAATGTCCTTCGCTTGTGCGCTGAAGCCATGGCGAAGAATACCCCGGACGACGAGGACGGCGAGCGTGGCGTAATCATCAACACCGCTTCCGTAGCCGCCTTCGACGGGCAAATCGGCCAGGCTGCGTACAGCGCCTCCAAGGCTGGGGTGGCGGGCATGACCCTGCCCATCGCTCGGGATCTGTCCCGCACCGGGATCCGCGTGAACACCATCGCCCCGGGGATCTTCGAAACCCCCATGATGATGGGCGCGCCGGATCAGGTCCGCCTGCCCCTCATCGACATGGTCCAGTTTCCCAAGCGCCTCGGGGACGCCCCGGAGTTCGCGGCCCTTGCCGTGCATATGATGGAGAACACCTATCTCAATGGCGAAACCGTTCGCCTCGACGGCGGCATCCGGATGCAGCCGAAGTAAGGTGCACAAGGGCAGGCACCGGATTATTCCGGTGCCTGCAAGTTCCCTAGAATTTCCTCACAGGCGGCTTCCGCCAACCCCATCATCTCCGCATCGGTTCGATCCTGAATGGGATGGGGCACGAAGCAGCGCCGCGCCGGAAAAGCCAGGGCCTCCGCCTGCACCTCCGCAGCCTCTACAAAGGCTGTGGATGCCAGGAAGGCGCCGGGTACGCCACGCTGATCAAGATCTCGCAGGTCATGCAGACTGCACGACGTACAAGAGCCTCAGTCAGCCAGCGCTTCTAGGACGAGATCGCATTCCTCGGCAATTTGCTGGCGCAGGGCCGTGGGCGCGGGGCGGGTAAAGGTGGGCTTGCTGTAGCGCCGCACCTCAGCCCCGGCAGCCTTGAGCTTGCCTTCGACGTGATCGAGGAAAACATCACCGCGCGGTTTAGAAATATCTAAAAGCCCCACCACCTTCCCCGCCACGGAAGCGGGAAGGGGCAGCGGCGTTCGGGCCGCGGGGACGCTTTCCCCCGTCGGGTCCATCACCACCAAGCCAGTGCTCATGGCCGTGCTCCTTCTAAAAGCCTTTGGTTAAAGGCGAATCTCATGGGTTACGGGGCTGCTGCCGATGGTGCCGCTGGCCCCCCACCCCCCAATCACTGCGGAAAACATGCCCGCCTCGCCCCCAGCACGCACGAGACGCAGACCGCCTTCCCGGAACTTCTCGAAGCGGCGTTCCGCCAGGGCCGGAGGAAGGCCCTCTTCCATGCCTCCGGCGCCGCGAATGAGCTCCTGCCCAGGGCGCGTCAAATAGTCGCGAAGGGTTTTGGTCACGGTCTCCTTACTCCACCCGGCGTCGTGGAAGACCCGGGCGTGCTCGGGAGACACGACGAGGAACGCGTCCGCTGCCTGCACCATCTTCGGGTGGGAGACCACCTTCAGCGCCTCGGCAAAGGAGCGGCACAGGGGCTCGGGAGTTCGGGCCTTTTGATCAACGATGCCCTGCACCCCATCGGCGGCGAAAAGGGTCACGCTATTGGCATTTCGAGGAAGGCCGGCATCCTCATTTAGGTTTGACCATTGGGGATCCCCGTCCTCCGCAAAGCAGAAGGTGTACTTGCCCGGGTTCCCTAGGGTGGCCCGGTCCACGCCCTGGGGACGCCCGCCACCGACGTTGCGAATCACCAGCTGAAGGGCACGCCCAATGGTGGCATTCGCCCGGTTCCCCTGCCCCAGCGCATTACCCTGGCTATTCATGCCAATGGCCTTAGCAAGGGGGCCACACACCACCACCATGGGACCGGAAAAATAGGTGGTAGCCAGAAGGCCGTGCATGCAGAAGGGCGGCAACAGGGCCGCTTCCACAGCAGCGATCACCACGGGCAGGTACTCGGGCTTGCAGCCCGCGAGCACCGCATTGATGGCCACCTTCTCCACGGTGACGGGCACCAAGTTCGGGGGCACGTCCCCCAGCACCTCCGCCGGATCCCGGGTGGTCCCCTCGAGCATGCGAGCGACCCGCTCCGGGGTGGGCGGCACCACGGGGAGGCCGTCGCTCCAGCCCCGATCAAAGAGGGCCTCCTGGATATCCTCCTCCTGCCCCAGGGTCACGCGCCGTGCAGCAAGACGCTCCGCGCGCAGCCGCTCGCTGTGGGGCGGCGTGACGGACAGGGAGGCGCAGCCCGGGCGCAGGGCCGGAAGCTCTGCCCCCAGGGCCGAGTCCTCGAGAATGCTTTGCCACGCCGCACGCTCCCAGCCTTCACAGCGCGCCACTTCCTCTTCATCAGAGAAGGCGATGAGGGCCGGCACGATTTCGACGCCGAGATCGAAGGAGGCCTTTAGCGTCACATCATGTTGGACGCCAGGTACGGCGGGAAAGGCCGGATCGTCCTGGCTCCAGAGCGCGACCGTTTCCCGCGGCGCAAGGGCCTCAAGCACCGGTGTAATCAGCTGGCAGGTGGGGCAATCGGCTTTTACCACCACGACATAGCGCTG
Organism: Gammaproteobacteria bacterium; assembly: GCA_030433075.1. Taxonomy (GTDB): domain Bacteria; phylum Pseudomonadota; class Gammaproteobacteria; order Pseudomonadales; family Azotimanducaceae; genus Salivita. Next base: position 15,262 of record JAUILI010000016.1, read on the forward strand.
ACTCATGCGTTCTCCCCCACCCAGCTTTCCTGTAAGCGGGCCAAGTCCTCGGGCGTATCCACCCCCCCAGGCACGGCCTCGCACGCTTCCGCCACGTGAATCCGTTCACCATAGGCAAGGACCCGGAGCTGCTCAAGGGCCTCAAGGCGCTCAAGCGTTGCCGGGGCCCAGGCCACAAAGCGGCGAAGCAGGCCCACGCGATAGGCGTAGAGCCCCAGGTGGCGCCAGCAGGGCGTGGGCAAGGTGGCCTCGCCTTCCGCCGCTGCGAGATCCCGGGGCCAGGGAATGGGCGCCCGGGAAAAATAAAGCGCCGTCCCCGCCTCATCCATGACCACCTTGACGATATTGGGGTCGCGAAAGGCCTCGGGGCGAGCGATAGCTTCGCAGAGCGTGGCCATGGCGGCGCCGGAGCGCTCAAGGTTCGCCGCCACCTGGCGCAGCACCGCTGCCGGCACGCAGGGCTCATCGCCCTGTAAATTCACAACGATGGCGTCATCTTCCCAACCGCGCACGCGGGAAACCTCTTCGATGCGGTCCGTGCCCGAGGGGTGGTTCGGGTCCGTAAGCACCACCTCGGCGCCGAAGTCCCGGGCCACCGCTTCGATGCGGGCGTCATCGGTGGCGATGACCACGCTTTGGGCCCCCGCCGCGCAACCCCGGCGCCAGGCCTGGATCACCATGGGCGCATCCCCAAGGGGGGCCAGGGGCTTCCCCGGCAAACGGCTAGAGCCATAGCGCGCCGGAATCACGATATGAAAGGGACCGCTAGGGTTGGGCACGCTTGCCCTCCTCTGTATGCTGAGTTTCTAGCTTAAGGGATGAAAAGCCGGCCTGCTCCGCGAGCGCCAGCAGGGCCAGAACCTCGCCATGGGCGGCCCCTTGATCCGCCGCCAAGCTCAGCTCCCTTCGGCCTGCCTCGGCGGCCCGGCGGAGCGCCTCCAAGCGCGCGGGCGCAGCTTCGGGCAGCAGCGTGCCTTCCAGGGCCGCCGCCCCCTCTGCAGAGAGGCTTAGGCGCACGGCCCGCTCCGGGACAGCGCTCCGGGCACTCACCGCGGGGCGATCGATGGTGAGGGCCCCCGGGGGATCGGGGAACCGCGTTGCCACCATAAAAAATACCAGGAGCAGAAAAAGCACGTCCACGAGCGGCGCAAGCTCTAGGGCGGGGGCCTCAAGGCGCCGGCGGGGAAAGCTCAAGGGCTCGGCTCCGGTTGCAGCCAGGGCCCAAGGCAGTGCTCTAGGGCGTTCATGAGCTCATCGACCCGCCGGGACAGCAGACGATGAGCCATGAGCGCCGGGATCGCGATGGTCAGCCCCGTGGCGGTGCTGATGAGCGCAGCACCGATACCCCCCGCCAGGAGCGCTCCGGCCCCACCCTCCAGCGCATCGAGGCTGGAGAACACATCAATCATCCCCAGGACCGTGCCCAGCATGCCGAGCAGGGGCGTGATCATGGCCAAAATCCCCAGCAGCGTGAGGTAGCGCTCCAGGCCCTGGAGCTCCTGCGCCGCCTGCTGTTCCAGGGCCCCCTTCAGGCCCTCCCCCGGGGCCCGCGCCTGGGCCACGGCCAGCAATCGTCCCAGGGGGCTTTGCCCCAAGGCCTCCGGGGCCACCCGAGGCAGGGTTTCCGGTGTCAGGCTTCGCAGCGCTGCGGGCAGCACGCGCTCACTGCGGAGGGCCAGGAGACGCTCAAAGATCAGCGTGAGGGCCAGCACGGAGGCCAGCAACAGGGGCACCATGGTGGGGCCGCCGGCAAGGAACCCTTCAAGCATCGGCAGCGTCTCCAAAGATGGGGGCGAGGCCGGCGGTGAGGAAGCGGCCCTCCGGATCCCAGCGCCGGCGAAGGGCCCGGAAGCGCTCAAGGTTTTCCCCATAGCAATCATCGAAGGCCGCCCGGTCGAGGGAGAAGCGCTTACCCCAGTGGGGCCGGCCGCCGAAGGCGCGGAAGATCGGCTCGACGCGATCGAAGAGGGGTCCGTAGGGACGGCGGGCATCCTGGTGCACGGAGATGGCCGCCACCCGCTGCCCCTGCGTTGGGGACAGCCAGCCCCGGTCCCCAGCAACGATGCGGTACTCCACGGGCCAGGGGAGCTTTGGAAAGTCCTTCAAAAGGGCTTGCCGGAGCTCGCGGAAGCAGGCTGGCCCGGCCTCGAGGGGCACGGAGTATTCCATCTCGTTGAAGCGGGCGTCCCGATCGCTTGGAAAGATCTGCCAGGCGGGCCCCCAGCGCTCCCCCACCCCCCCAAAGGGCAAGGGGTCGAGCCTCGCGGACCCACCAAGGGGAATCTCCCGAAGCTGCTTAAAGATCGTCTCATCGCTGGCGGGAATCCACCAAAACTCGCCGTGGCGCTGGCTGCGAAAGCGCGCATGATTGCCTTCAAAAAGGGCCTCGAAGGGAACCTTGGCATTGCGCTCAGCGAGCCCGTAGGCCGGTCGCAGGCGCAGCGCAAGGGCCGTCACCACGCCGAGAAGGCCGAGGTGAATCCGGGTGCCGTCCAACGTTTCGGGGCCAGTAAGCACGTGGATCTGCCCTTCCCCATCCACCAGGCGCATGCCCGTGACCATGGCCGCCAGGGACGGAAGGGCCCAGCCCGTGCCATGGGTGCCGGTCGCCAGGGCGCCGGCGAGGCTTTGGCGATCGATATCCCCCTGGTTCGCCAGCGCGAGGCCGTGGGCTGCGAGCTTCGGTCCCAGGTCTGCCAAACGTTGCCCAGCGCCCAGCCAAAGCTGGCCGTCCTCCAAAACAACGCCATCAAGCCCCTCCAGGGACCCGAGGGCCTCGCCGGCGCCCCAAAGGGGAGAGAAGCTATGGCCGGCGCCCACCACCCGGCGCACGCCCGAACCCTGGGGCGCCGCCAGCCAGCGCTGCACTGCCGCTTCCGAGGGCAAGGGCGTGAGCTCCGCCTCGGGAAATTGCTGGGCCCCGGACCAGTTCTCCCAAGCCATTACCAGGCCCCTCCCCGAGCGGCGATGGGCCAGGCTTCGACGATTTCCTCGGCGTCATTCTCAATCCAAAGCCAGTCGTAGAGGTTCACCGTGGGATCGCAGTGGGAAACGCGCAGGCGGAGCCGGTCCCCGAGGGCCAGGGCGCCGCCTTCCCCAAAGCGCACCACCCCGTGCTCATCCCCCGCAAAGAAATAGCGCGCCCCCGAAAGATCCAGCACCGCGGGCAGGGGGGACGGCCAGAGGCTCTTAAGCCCCGCGTCCACCGTAATGGCCCCGTCCCGAGGCTGGCTGATCGCCGTGCTGTGAACCGTGAGGGCCGTTTCAAAGCTGTCCAGGAGCGTCCCCTCGGGGCCCTCGAGCACCCCATATTCCTGATCCATGAAGGCGTAGGAGCCGCACTGGAGGTCGGTGTAGAGCCCCGCGGGACCATCGTAGAAAACGCTGCCCGTACCGCCACCGGTAAAGATGGGGACGGGAATGCCCTTCGCCTCCGTCGCCGCTACTAGCGCCCGGGCGGCCTCGTGGTGGGCCTCGCAGGCCGCTTGCCGTTCCTTCGCCTCTGCGATGTGCTGCACCTGGCCGGCGTAATGCTGGAACCCCTGAAAGGCGAGACCCTCCGCCTTCACCACGGCCTCCACCCGGGCCAGCGCCTCGGGCCCCGGGGCGACCCCGGTGCGCCCCATGGCCGGATCGAGATCCACCAATACGGGCATGACCTCGCCGGCCTGAGCGGCACGCTGAGCTAGAGCCTCGATGCCTATAAAGCTGTCCACCACGAGCGTAAGATCGGCGCCGCGCGCGCGAAGCGCGACCATGCGATCGAGGGCCTGGGGGGCCAGCACGGGCGAGGTCACGAGCAAGGGCCCCACCCCAGCCTGGGCCATCACCTCCGCTTCCCGGGGCTTGGCCACGCAGAGCCCGAGAGCGCCGGCGGCCAGCTGGCGCCGCGCGACCTCCGGGCACTTGTGCATTTTTCCGTGGGGCCGCAGCCCGAGCCCGTAGCCCGACACGAGGGACTGCATGGCGGTCAGGTTGCGCTCAAAGGCGGTGCGCTGAAGCACCAGCGCCGGGGTGGGAAGGGCTTCCCGGGGCAGGGGCTGCTCAAGCACCACGGGACGATCGGGCCCGTAGTGCCCCAGGGGCTCGGGAACGCCGTTGGCCATCATATCCTCCCTCTCGCCCACCGAGGCGGGAAGACCTTGGCGCGGCTCTTGCTAATTCTGTGCTGATCGGCTTTGTCAAAGGCAGGGATTTCCATCCCCCACGAGAGAGAGTGCCAAGACATGGAAAGGGACGCCACCAAAAGCCTATTCCAGAATCCCCTGGGCCAGAGCCTTCAGCCCACGCTCGAGGATGATGGGGCGGGGCTGAGCCTCCTCCACCGGGGGCAGCGCCTTCGCAGCCGCTTTGCGCCGCTTCTCTCCCGGGCCCACGGGCGCCCCGTCGCCTACCGGGCAACGGTGCTCAGCGATGCCGAGACTGCCGCCTTCACGGAAGACCGCGCCGACCTTGCGCTCACCGCCGCCGTGACCACCCTCCACATGCGGCAATTTCAGGCGTCTCACAAAGGCGCGGGGGCTTGGCTCGTACTGCCCGTGCCCGCCCCGGCCCTCCAGGACGCAACGCTCTGGCCCCCCGTGCCCCAGGATCTCTTTGCCAGCGATGGCTTCACGCCCTCGGAGGTCATGCTCAGCGTGACCGCCAACAGCGCCCCGGCGGCGGTGCTGGCAGATTTCGCTCAGTACCATCGAGCCCTGGGCTTTACCGTGGAACTTCGCGGGGTTTCGCCCCGGCAGGGCGATCTGGCCCTGCTCTGGGCCATGGAACCGGAGCTCGTGACCCTCGGGGCCGCATTTCTCCCTACGACGGAGGGCTCGCCACGAAAACTGGGGCAGCTCAGGGCACTGATTACGCTTTTGCACGAAAGTGGTGCAATGGTGGGGCTAGAGGGCCTCGCCCAGCCCGAGGCGCTCCGCTGGGCCCTAGATACCCCCGTGGACCTCGTGAGCGGCCCCGCCGTATGGCCCTGGGTACCGCCCGCGCCTACGGCCGGGGGAAGCCCCCTTGCCGGGCCAGCGGCCCTCCCCGCCTTTGAGCAAGCCCTTGCCGCCTTGCGCACCGGAGAAGCGCTAGAAACGGCCTGCGCCACCCTGCTTTACGAAGCGGGGGTACTGCGGTGCTACGTGCTGAATGATGCGGGCGAGCAGCTCACGGAAAACCTCTCCCCGGCGGGCACGCGCAGCGATCCTCGCTATTGGCCTCTGGCCCAGGCCGAGGGGGCAAGCTGGGCCCACCGCCCCTACTTCCGCCAAGCCCTCGCCCATCCCGGCACCCTGCTGGTGAGCGATCCCTACTTCTCCCTACCGGACGGCGGGCCCTGCCAGACCCTGTCGGCGAGCTTTCTGTGCGAGGGCCAGCGCCAGGTGCTGTGTTGTGACCTGGAGCTGCCCCGCCCGCCGAGCGCCCTTTGCCCCTAGCGGAGGGTTGATAGGCGCCTTTTGAGGGATCTAGCCGTTCTTGAAGAACGTGTCGTAGCAGTGGTTCGTGGCTTCCATGAAGCCCGGCACGGAGCCGCAATCGAAGCGCCGCCCCTTGAACTTGTAAGCCATCACGCAGCCCTGCTGGGCCTGGGCCCGAAGCGCGTCGGTGAGCTGAATTTCACCGTTTTTCCCCGCCTCCGTGGCCTCGATGAGGCCAAAGATATCGGGCGTGAGCAAATAGCGCCCGATGACTGCCAGGTTAGACGGCGCCTCGGCCGGGTCAGGCTTCTCCACCATGTCCGTGACCCGGATTAGATCATCGCTGATGGCTTCCCCGGCAATCACGCCGTAGGCGCCGATCTCCTCCTGGGGGACCTCCATCACCGCCACGATGGAGCAGCGGAACTGGGCGTGGAGCCGGGCCATCTGAGCCAGCACCCCATCACCCCCGGGGTTCAGGCAGAGATCGTCCGCCAGCACCACTCCAAAGGGCTCGTCCCCCACGAGGCGCCGGCTGACGAGAATGGCATGGCCGAGGCCCTTCATTTCGTTTTGCCGCGTGTAGCTGAAGCTGGCCTGCTCCATGAGCGTGCGAATGCCCTCTAGGGCCGCTTCCTTACCGGAGCCCGCGATCTGCGTTTCCAGCTCGAAGCTGACGTCGAAGTGATCTTCGATGGCCCGCTTGCCCCGCCCCGTCACGAAGCAGATATCCCGCATGCCGGCTTCCACCGCCTCTTCCACGCCGTACTGAACGAGGGGCTTATTCACGATGGGGAGCATTTCCTTCGGCATGGCCTTCGTGGCCGGAAGGAAGCGGGTGCCGTAGCCGGCCACGGGAAAAACGCATTTGGTAACCACAGACTTACCTCAGCACAAAAAATGTCCAAACATTGCAGCATGAACCGTGCCGGCCCGCTACCGCAGGCCCATGACGGCGATCCGCCGAGGGCTTCCCCGGGCCGCGGCTAAGGGCTTCGCTTTATATTCTTTTTAGATATAACGTTATTCTTTTATTTGAATATCAACCCCAACCGGCGCATGATTGGACGCCAAGAAGCGCCGCTCGTCTGGGCCCTTGACCTAAGTCATGCGTCTTCAGCCCCGGCGTCGCTAAAGTAGCCATGAAAGCTGCGTAGCCTTTGCGCAGCGGTGGATAAAGGGGGTGATTTCGGGCTCATGAATACGCAGGTAAGCGCCGAACCATACGACACAGGCATTATCCGGGCCTTCGCTCTGGCCACGGTTTTCTGGGGCATCATCGGCATGTCCGTGGGCGTGCTTATCGCGCTCCAGCTGGTTTTTCCCGAGCTCAATACGCCCTGGGAATACTTCCACTTTGGCCGCCTCCGACCCCTACACACCAACGCGGTGATCTTTGCCTTCGGCGGCAATGCGCTCATCGGCACGTCCTACTACATCGTGCAGCGCACCTGCCAAGCCCGCCTGTTCTCCGACGCCCTATCTAAGTTCACCTTCTGGGGCTGGCAGACGGTCATCGTCGCCGCGGCAATCACCCTCCCCCTAGGCATGACCACCACCCACGAATACGCCGAACTAGAGTGGCCCATCGACATTCTCATTGCTGTCGTCTGGGTGGCCTACGCCATTAACTTCATTGGCACCATCGCCCGACGAAAGCCTCAGCACATCTACGTCGCGAATTGGTTTTTCCTGGCTTTCGTCATCACCATCGCCGTGCTACACATTTTCAACAGCATCCAGATTCCGGTCTCGCTCACGAAGTCCTATTACGTTCCCGCCGGGGCCATGGATGCCATGATCCAGTGGTGGTATGGCCACAATGCCGTGGGCTTTTTCCTCACCGCTGGCTTCCTCGGCATGATGTATTACTTCGTGCCGAAGCAAGCGGGCCGGCCGGTGTACTCCTACCGCCTATCCATCGTGCACTTCTGGGCGCTAATTGCCATCTACATGTGGGCCGGGCCCCACCACCTGCACTACTCGGCCCTGCCCGATTGGGCCCAGTCCGTCGGCATGGTGATGTCCCTGGTGCTCCTCGCCCCCTCCTGGGGCGGCATGATCAACGGCATCATGACCCTCTCCGGGGCCTGGGATAAGCTCCGCACCGATCCCATCCTGAAGTTTCTCGTGGTGTCCCTGTCCTTCTACGGCATGAGCACCTTCGAGGGCCCCATGATGGCCATCAAGACCGTTAACGCCCTTTCCCATGACACGGACTGGACCATCGGTCACGTCCACTCCGGCGCCCTCGGCTGGGTGGCCATGATGACCATCGGATCGATCTACCACATGCTGCCAGCGGTCTCCGGACGGCGCGCCGGCGAGATGTATTCCATCGCCCTGGTGAACGTTCATTTCTGGCTGGCCACGGTGGGCACCGTGCTCTACATCGCCTCCATGTGGGTCAACGGTTTGCTCCAAGGCCTCATGTGGCGCGCCGTGAACGACGACGGCACCCTGACCTACACCTTTGTGGAATCGGTGGTGGCAAGCGGCCCGGGCTACCTGGTCCGCGCCCTCGGCGGCGCGATCTACCTCACGGGCATGCTGATCATGGGCTACAACGTCCTGAAGACCATTTCCGCCCCGGCGACGGAAACGTCCCGCCCAGAGGAAAACGCCCCCGATGCCTCCGCAGGAGCCGCCGCAGGAGCTGCCGCATGAACCACGATCTGATCGAACGCAAAACCGGCCTCATGGTGGCGCTGATCATCCTCGTGATCAGCCTCGGGGGCTTGGTGGAAATCCTCCCCCTCTTCAGCAGCGAAAGCACCACCACCCCCGTGGCGGGGCTTAAACCCCTACCGGCGCTGGAGCTTGAGGGCCGCGATATCTACATCCGGGAAGGGTGCCACGTCTGCCATACGCAGATGGTTCGCCCCCTGCGCACGGAAACGGAACGCTACGGCCACTACTCCGTAGCAGGGGAAAGCGTCTACGAACACCCCTTCCTCTGGGGTTCGAAGCGCACGGGCCCGGATCTAGCCCGGGTCGGTGGTCGCTACAGCGACGACTGGCAGCGGGCGCACCTCTACAACCCCCGGGCAGTGGTCCCCGAGTCCACCATGCCGGCCTTCCCCTGGCTCTTTGAGCGCACCCTCGACGGCGAGGAAACGGCCGCGAAGATGAAGGCCCTGGCGACGGTTGGCGTGCCCTACACGGACGCGGACATGGCCGGCGCCCAAAAGGCCGTGGCCGGGCATTCTGAAGCCGATGCGCTGGTGGCCTACCTCCAGCAACTCGGCACCCTGCTGAGCCGGAGGTGAGCATGGATCTGCCGCTGCTTCGCGGTCTCATGACCGTCGTCATGCTCCTCACCTTCCTCAGCCTGTTCCTTTGGGTATTCCGAGGCGGCAAGCACCGTTTTGACGACGCGGCAAAGCTCCCCTTTGCCGACGCCGATGACGCCCACTCCCCCACGGATTCGGAGGCCCGCACGCCATGACCCTTTTTTGGAGCATCTTTGTCACCGTGGTTACCGTCGGGACGCTCTTGGGGTCCTACTGGCTACTCACCGCGACGCGGAAAAGCGAAGTGAAGGACGGGGCCCACGTCGAGAAGGATCACACCTTCGACGGCATATCGGAGCTGGAAACGCCCCTGCCCCGGTGGTGGTACTACATGTTCCTGTTCACCATTGCCTTCGCCTTCGCCTACCTGGCGCTGTTCCCCGGGCTGGGGAACTTCAAGGGGCTCTTGGGCTGGAGCAGCACGGGGCAGTGGGAAGGGGAAGTGGCCGCCGCTGCGGAGCGCTACAACCCACTGTTTGAGCGCTACCTCGATACCCCCCTCCTGGCCCTCACGGAGGACCGGAAGGCCATGCGCATGGGGCAACGCATCTTCGGGAACTACTGCGCCCAGTGCCACGGCAGCGCGGCCCAGGGGGCCCACGGGTTCCCGAACCTTCGAGACCATGACTGGCTCTGGGGTAACAGCGAGGCCCAAATCCAGGCGAGCATTCGCCAGGGCCGGCAGGCGGCCATGCCCTCCTGGGCCGCGCCCCTCGGGGAGGACGGCGTGACGGCCATGGCTCAGTATGTGCGCAGCCTCTCCGGCGCAGCCCACGATGCGGCCCTAGCCGCGGAAGCGGCGCCGAAATATGCCATGTTCTGCGTCGCCTGCCACGGCCCCACGGGCACGGGGAACGTCGCCCTCGGTGCGCCGAATTTAACGGACAACATTTGGCTCTACGGCGGCTCTGCCGACGAGATTGCCTTCACCCTGCGCCACGGCCGGAACGGGCAAATGCCGGCGCACGAAGGGGTCCTGGACGATGCTCGCATCCACCTCGTTGCCGCCTATGTCCTAAGCTTAAGCGAAGGGGCAAGGGTCGCTGCCACCTCCACCGCGGCGGGGCAATAAGCCCCGCGCCTGGGAAAGGGAGCCTAAAACACCGTGAGTAAGGCGCAGCTTGATGGCCCTCGGCAGGTTGACCTCTACGCGAGCCACGAGCCCATTCACGTCCGGCAGGTCTCGGGCTTCTTCAGCCAGCTGCGCCTCGCCATCCGATGGGGAGGTTTTGCCCTCCTTTTGGCCCTACCTTGGCTCAGCTGGGACGGCGACCCGCTCCTACGCCTCGATTTGCCCGCGCGCCAATTCCAGGTGTTTGGCTTCACCTTCTTCCCCCAGGATTTCATGCTCGTCTCCTGGCTCCTCATCATTGGCGCCTTCGCCCTCTTTACCTTCACCAACTGGCTGGGCCGGGTGTGGTGCGGCTACGTCTGCTTCCAGTCCGTGTGGTTTAGCCTCTTCATGGATCTTGAGCGCTGGGTGGAAGGCTCCCGGAACAAGCGCATTCGCCTGGCCAAGGCGTCCTGGGGTGGGAAGAAGGTCCGGTTGCGGGCGCTGAAGTGGCTGCTCTGGGCGCTCCTCGCGGGGGCCACGGCGCTGTCCATCATGGGCCTTTTCGTCCCCATCGAGGGCCTCTTACAGGACCTTGCCACCTTCACCCTCACGGGCTGGACCGCCTTCTGGCTAGGCTTTTTTGCCTTCGTGACTTTCCTCATGGGCGGCATCATGCGAGAGCAGGCCTGCCTCTACATGTGCCCCTACGCCCGCTTCCAGTCCGCCATGTTCGACCCGGACACGCTCATCGTTTCCTACGACGCGGCCCGGGGCGAACCGCGAAGTGCCAAAAAGCGCGCCGCCGAGGGCGCCGGAGATTGCGTAGACTGTAGCCTCTGCGTTCAGGTATGCCCCACGGGCATTGATATCCGAAACGGCCTGCAATACGAGTGCATCAGCTGCGCCCAGTGCATCGACGCCTGCGATTCGGTAATGGATAAGCTGGAAAAGCCCCGGGGCCTCATTCGCTACACCACGGAGCACGACCTCGCAGGCAAGCCTTCGAAAACCTTCCGCCCCCGGCTCATCGGCTACGCCGCTGTGCTCCTGACCATGATCAGCGCCGTGGCCATCGCAACGGCGAATCGCGTGCCCCTGGAGCTACAGGTGCTCCGGGATCGTGGCAGCCTCTATGAGCGTGTCACGACGGATGCGGGCGCCCTGCGCATCGAAAACGTCTACACGGTGCGAGTGGTGAACAAGGATCGGGCCCCACGCACGGTCACCCTCGCCGTAACGGGGCTGCCCGGGCTTACCCTCGACGGTCCCCAAACCCTTGAGCTTGCGGGCCGGGAAGTGCGCACGGAGGTCATCCGGCTCCTCGCGCCGCCTCCCGGAGCACCGAACCAAGCGCTACGCTTTACGCTTACGGACACGGCCGACGCCGCGCTCACCGTGGAACGAGAGTCCCGCTTCCTCGCGCCGGGACAAACACCATGAACCGCTCCGCCTTCTCTGCCAATCCGGCCCTCTGGCTGCTGGTGGGGGTGCCCGCAGCGGCCGTGATCATGGGCGTGGTGATCGTCACCCTCGCCAGCAACGGCCCGACGGATCTGGTGCGCGACGACTACTACAAGGCGGGCCTCGCGATTAACGAGGACCTCACCGCCGAGGAAGCAGGGGAAGCCCTAGGGCTGACGGCCTCGCTCACCACGCGCGGTCCCGGGCGCATGCTCGTGGTGGTGTCGCAACAGCAGGAACCCTTCGATGCGGCACAGGAACTGGTAATTGAGCTTCCCCACCCCACCCTGGCGGAGCAGGACCTGCGCTTTACCGCATCGGCTGTGGCGCCCGGACGCTGGGTGGCCCTGGCGCCGCGCTTCGAGGGCACGCGCACCCTCCTGGCCTATCCGCCCGATGGGCGCTGGCGCTTAAAGCGCCTTAGGCAGCAACTGCAGGACGGGCCGGTTCCGGGGGAGGTCCCAGCGCCGTGAATACGCTCAGCGCCACCGCCCCGTCCGAGACCTCGCCGCCCAGCGCCGTGGCAGAGGGCTGCTACCACTGCGGGCTCCCCATTCCCCCCGGGGAAGTGCTCACGGTCCCCGCGGAAGGCGACGCCAAGCCCGTGTGCTGCCATGGCTGCGAAGCCGCGTACTACTGGCTGAAGGATCAGGGCCTCGATCGCTACTACGCGCTTCGGGAGGCGGGGCTCGGGCATGCGGCCAAGGCCGAGGTGCCGGCCTGGGCCAGCCCAGAGGTGGCCGCCCGCTATATCACGAAGGATGGCGAGAACGCGGAGCTCGTCCTTGCCCTGTCGGGGTTGCGCTGCGCGGCCTGCGCTTGGCTGGCGGAAAAGGGCCTGGCGACCCTCCCGGCGGTGCAGCACGCCCAGGTTCAGCTGGCGACGGAGCGGCTCCACCTGCGCTGGAGTGGCGACGAAAGTGCTGTGCCCGCCATCGCCGAGCGCCTAAGTGCCCTGGGCTTTGAGGCCGCGCCGGCACGGAGCGAAGCTGCCGCAGAGCTGCGCCGACGGGAACACCGCAAGGGGCTCGCCCGCCTCGGCATCGCAGCCCTTGTGACCATGCAGATCATGATGCTGTCCCTGGCGGATTACCTCGATCTGCTGAGCGATCTCACCCCCGCTTACCGCCAGCTCCTGCTTTGGGCCCAGGCGGTGCTGGCCACCGTGCTCGTCACCACCTCGGCGGCGCCCTTCTTCCAGGGGGCCTGGCGCGCCTTGAAGCAGAAGCAGCTCACCATGGATGTGCCCGTGGCCCTGGCCCTCGGCCTGGCCTATGGGGCCAGCATCGTCCTCCTCGCCACGGGGAAGGCGGCCCAGGGCGCGCACGTCTATTTCGACTCCCTCGTGATGTTCACCTTCTTCCTGCTGGCTGGTCGCTACGCCGAAGCGCGGCTTCGCCACCAATTTGCCGAAAGCGATCCCACCCTCGAGGACCTCCTCCCCCTCACGGCGCTGCGCCTACGCAGCAACGAGGCCGGGGAGGAAAGGCGGGAGACGGTCCATCCCATGGACCTTTCCCCCGGGGATCGAATCCTCGTCAGCGCGGGCCAAACCGTGCCCTGCGAGGCCCAGGTGCTGGAAGGCTTGGCGGCCCTTCGCCTCGATCACCTGACCGGGGAGGCCGCGCCCGAGCCCTGCGGCCCCGGCGCAGCGGTACCTGCGGGGGCCACGGTGCTCGACGGCGTCTTGACCCTGACCGTACGCCAGCCCGCCTCCGAGGGCAGCCTAGCAGCCCTCCCCACCCTTCTGGCCCGGGCGCGGAAGAGCCAGGCCGGGGAAACGCCCCTCCTGGATCGCATCGCTCGGCACTTTTTCGCCTTTCAGCTGCTCATTGCCCTTGGCGCCGGCGTCCTTTGGCTGGCCCTAGCGCCAGAGCGCGCCTTCGAGATCGTGCTGGCCACGCTGATCATTGCCTGCCCCTGCGCCCTATCCCTGGCGACCCCGGCGGCCCGAACCACCGGGGCCCTCGCCCTGCGGCAGCAGGGGCTGCGCCTGGGCCGGAGTGACAGCCTGGAGCGCCTCGCTCCCATTACCCTCGTGGTGCTCGATAAAACGGGGACGCTAACGGAGCCCACGGGCACCCTGTCCTGCCTCGAAGGCCCGGCCTCGGCCTGGGCCCTCGCCAAGGCGTTGGAGCGAGATATCGATCACCCCCTGGCCCGGGCCTTTCAGGCGCGTCCAGAAGCTGCGCCGGCGGTGAGCGCCCAGCGCGTGGTGGTGGGGGAAGGGGCCGAGGGCTGCATCGACGGCATCACCTATCGCCTGGGCCGGCCCCGCTTCGCCGGCGCCGAAGGCACCGGCGTGGTGCTGAGCAAAGCCGACCCCCAAAGCCCTTCCGGGTGGACCCTCCTCGCGCGTTTCCAGAGCCAGGAAACCCTGCGCCCGGAGGCGCCCGAAGCCCTCGCCGCCCTGCACGCCCAGGGCGTGAAGCTAGCGCTCCTAAGCGGCGATCACAGCGATCGCGTTGCCGCGGTGGCCGCGGAGCTGGGCCTCGAGCGCTGGGAAGGGGACGCTACGCCGGAGGCTAAGCTTGACGCCCTCGCGCGCCTTCGCGCCGAGGGGGAACGGGTGCTTTACGTCGGGGACGGCTTAAACGACGCCCCGGCCCTTGGCGGCGCCGAGGTTTCTCTAGCCCTCGGAGCGGAATCGCGCTTCGCTCAGGACGCCGCGGATATGGTCAGTTTCCGCCGGGATCTTCGCACCGTGCCCTATGCCCTGGGGATCGCTCGCTGCCTGCGCCGCCGGCTCCATCGCAACCTCCTGTGGGCCGCGGGCTACAACGTTGCCGCCGTTCCCCTGGCGGTTACGGGGCTTGTCACGCCCTGGCTCGCGGCCCTGGGCATGACCCTCAGCTCCCTCATTGTGCTCGTCCATGCCCAACGCCTCGCCCGAGATGGGGCGCAGCTCCGGGGGGCCCTATGGAAAGCCTGATCGTACTCATTCCCCTATCGGTACTGCTCATTCTGATCGCTCTGAAGGCCTTCCTTTGGGCGGTGAACAGCGGGCAGTTCGACGATCTGGACCGAGAGGCCGCCCGCATTCTCGAAGACGACGACCTCCCCGCAGGCAAGGAGGGCCGTTCCCCATGAACGATTTCGGCCTCCTCGCCGCCTTTACCGTAGGCCTTTTAGGCAGCAGCCATTGCCTGGCCATGTGCGGCGGCCTTGGCGCCGCCCTGGGCATGCGCTCCGGGAGCCAGGGCACCCTGACCCGGGATGTCCCCCTCTATGCCGTGGGCCGGGTAGGCGCCTATGCCCTCCTTGGCCTGCTAGCGGGCAGCTTCGGCGCCGGGCTCCTCCTGGCGGCCCCGGAGCTGATCTTTTCCCTGCGCTGGCTCTCGGGCCTGCTCCTAATCGCCATGGGCCTCTACGTCACCAATCTCTGGCAGGGCCTCCGGGGTCTGGAGCGCCTGGGCGCTCGGATCTTCACCCGAGTACGACAGCTGCCCGTGCCCGAGGGGCCTCTTGCCCCCCTGGTACTCGGGGGCCTTTGGGGGCTTTTGCCCTGCGGCCTCGTCTATAGCGCCCTGGCCCTGGCCCTCAGCAGCGGCAACGGCCTTCAAGGGGCCCTGCTCATGGCGGCCTTTGGCCTGGGCACGGTGCCCGCGGTCACCCTGAGCAGCTGGGCGAGCGCCCCCGTCGCTGCCTGGCTCCGTCGCGACGGCGTCCGCTGGGCCGCTGGCGCAAGCCTCATTGCCTTTGGACTTTGGACCCTTAGCCACCCGGGGCCGGGAAGCGCCGCGCGCCTCTCCCAACCCCCCTCACTGCATTCAGACAATGGCCTACTCGGGAGGGATTGCCATGACCGCGCTGCTTAAGCTTCTGACTTCACCAGAAAAGGGTTGGGCGTCCATCGCCGAAAAGCCCCCGTCCCTCTTTTCCGTGCTGGGCCTCCAGCTCACGGTGCTCGCCCTGCTCCCCGCGGCGGCCTGGTTCTACGGCGTCACCCATGCCGGCTGGACCCTACCCTCGGGGGAAAACACCTTCCGCATGACCGAGCAGAGCGCCTCAGTGATCATCGTGCTGTTCTACGGCGCCATGCTCGTGGGCACCATGGCCCTCGGCGCCATGATCCACTGGATGAGCGCCACCTACGGTGCGGAGCCGTCTTGGCAAAAATCCATGACCCTGGCCACCTACACCAATATGCCCCTGTTCATCACGGGCTGCGTGGGGCTCTGGCCGGCGCTGTGGTTCGACCTCATCCTCGGCACCTTCGCCGCCTGCTACGCCGTATACCTGCTCTACGTCGGCATTCCCCCCATGATGGGTGTCCCCCGGGAGCGGGGTTACCTTTTCGCCAGCGCCGCCCTGGCCGTGGGCTTGGTGATGTTCATCGGCCTCATGGGCGTCACCGTCATGCTCTGGGAAATGGGCGCCATGCCCGTCTTCACGGACTAAAGCCTCTCGCCCACGGGCGGTTTCTCCGGTGAGGAAAACCGCCCAACGGCGTCTCCCCAGCCCCCTCCAAGGCTAGAATTTTGCTAGCATTTGCCCCGGGGAAAACGGGGATAGAGAGTGGGCTATGGAATCATCGCGCCTTGCCACGAAAGATGTGGGTCACAGTTTTCAGCCCCAGTGCGAAAGCTGCAGCCTGAATAACCTCTGCCTGCCCATTGCAGTGGCCAGCGAAGATCTCGGCCTTCTCGAAGAAATCATCGATCGAGGCCGCCCCCTTCACCGCGGCGAACACGTCTTCCGCGCCGGCGACGCCTTTGATGCGGTCTATGCCGTGCGCAGCGGCACGGTGAAGTCGTACAGCGTTACCCCCGCGGGGGAAGAGCAAATCATTGGCTTCCACATGCCTGGGGAAATTTTCGGCCTCGGCGGCCTCTCCTCAGGGCAGCATCCCAGCGGCGCCATCGCCCTGGAAACGGCGGCGGTGTGTCGCATTCCCTTTGAGGAAATCGAACCCCTCTCGCGCCAAATCCCCTCGCTGCAGCGCCACCTGTTTCACCTCATGAGCCGGGAAATCCAGGAAGACCAGCAGCTCATGCTCCTCCTCAGCAAGAAGACCGCGGAGGAGCGCATCGCTTCCCTACTGCTCAGCCTGTCTTCGCGCCTCCGGCGCCGGGGCCTCTCCGGGCAGCGCTTCCGCCTGCCCATGTCCCGGGGCGATATGGGGAATTACCTTGGGCTCGTCGTAGAGACCGTCTCCCGGGTGCTCACGCGGCTGCAAAATAACGGCGTGCTGAAGATTCAGGGGCGGGAAGTGGAAATTCTCGAGCCCAAGGCTTTAGCGGATCTCGCTGGCACTCACTGGCAGGCGCCCTAATCGCTGCCCTGCAACCCAAAACCCCCTAACTGGAGCTCGCCTGCTGGCAGGCCACGCATTGGGTCGCGAGGGGATCAGCGGTGAGTTGGTGAAAGGCCAGGGGGCCGTGGCACCGCTGGCAGGTTCCGTAGTCTTTCATGGCAAGGCGATCGAGCGCTTGATGCAGCTGGCGAAGCGTCGCGACCGTCGCCAGCGCCCCCTCCGCTGGCCTCGTATTGCCCTCCCGGACGGCTTGGGAAAGGGACCGGGCGAGCGTCTGCAAGGCTTCGTCCCGGCGATCGGCGAGGTCTAGGCGAAGGGCATCTCGCTGCCTGAAGGAAAAAACAGGAGGTTCCATGACATCCCTGAGATGCTGGCCATGATTTCCTGAAAGCCTAGCAGCGGGCAGCCCGGGCGCCCTTGACCTGGGTCAGAGAGAAGCGCCGCGCGCCCCTCGATCTTCCGCGCCCAGCATGCAGCGTAGGTGTTCGCAGATTTGCCGCCCCACCACCTCCCGATGGCGAGCCCGGCGAATGCGCTTAGCCGCCGCCATCGCCCGCCGATAGTGGGTGCCCGCCGCCACGGCGCCAGCGCCCCTGCCAGCGTCAGCCTGAGAGGGCTTCGCCGTTCGCCGGGGCCGCTGGGGAATGGCCTTAGGAAGGGTTTCCTGGGGGTCCTGGGCAAAAAGATCGTAGGTGACCATAGCTGCGCCTCCAAGGAGCGACTGGACAGGCATACAGTACCCAAAAACTGTATACCTGTCCACCCCTTTAAGCGACTGCGTCGGCCTCCGCCCTCTCGGTGAAGGACAGGCGTTCTCCCTCCTCCGCCAGGCCCACGGTGATGTGATCCCCCGGAGCGAAGGCCCCCGCAAGGAGCTTCTCCGCCAGGGGGTTCTCCACCAGGCGCTGGATGGCCCGGCGCAGGGGCCGCGCGCCGTAAACCGGATCGTAGCCCGCCTCGGCAATGAGACGCAGGGCGCCATCGTCAAAGGAGAGGCGCATACCCTGCTCTTCCAGCCGCTGGCGAAGATTCGCCAGCTGAAGCTCGGCGATGGCGCCAATGGCCGACGCCTCGAGGGGCCGGAACACCACCGTATCGTCGATGCGATTTAGGAATTCCGGGCGGAAGTGGTTTGACACCACGTTCATCACCGCGGTCTTCATGGCATCCACGCGCCCTTCCCCAGCCATGCTCTGAATCAGATCCGAGCCCAGGTTCGAGGTCATCACCAGCACCGTATTGCGGAAGTCCACGGTGCGGCCATGGCCGTCCGTGAGCCGACCATCATCGAGCACCTGGAGGAGCACGTTGAAGACGTCGCTATGGGCCTTCTCCACCTCGTCCAAAAGGATGAGGGAATAGGGCCGGCGCCGTACCGCCTCCGTTAGATAGCCACCCGCCTCATAGCCGACGTACCCCGGGGGGGCACCAATGAGCCGAGCCACGGAATGCTTCTCCATGAACTCGGACATATCGACGCGGATCAGCGCGGCCGGGGAGTCGAAGAGCACATCCGCCAAGGCCTTGCAGAGCTCCGTCTTCCCGACCCCCGTGGGGCCAAGGAAGAGGAACGATCCGTTAGGGCGAGCGGGATCCGCAAGGCCCGCCCGGGCCCGGCGTACGGCGTTGGCCACGGCCGCCACCGCTTCTTCCTGGCCGATGACCCGTTCCTGCAGGGCCCCCTCCAGGTCGAGCAGCTTTTCCCGCTCCCCCGAGAGGAGCTTGGAGACGGGCACGCCGGTCCATTTCGCCACCACCTCGGCGATCTCCTCCTCCGCCACCTGGTTACGCACCAGCTGGTGGTTGCTTTGTTCCTGGGCTTCCGCCTCCGTTAGCGCCTTTTCCAGGGCGGGAATTTGCCCATACTGAAGCTCGGACATGCGGGTGAGGTCCCCAGCGCGACGGGCGGCCTCGAGCTCGCTCCGGGCGGCGTCGAGGTTTTCCTTGATCTGGGTGGCGCCGCTCCGGGCAGCCTTCTCCTCGGTCCAACGGGCGTCGAGCTCGGCGTACTCCCGATCGAGGGTGGCAATCTCCCCTTCGAGGGCTTCAAGGCGCTTCCGGGAGGCCTCGTCCGTCTCCCGGGACAGCGCTTCACGCTCGATCTTCAGCTGAATGAGGCGCCGCTCAAGCTTGTCCATAACCTCGGGCTTGGAATCGATCTCCATGCGGATGCGGCTGGCCGCTTCGTCAATGAGGTCGATGGCCTTGTCGGGCAGCTGGCGATCGGTGATGTAGCGGTGGGACAGCTTCGCCGCCGCCACCAGGGCCGGATCGCTAATGGTGACCCCATGGTGGATCTCGTAGCGCTCCTTTAGGCCCCGAAGAATGGCGATGGTGTCCTCCACGGAGGGCTGATCCACCTGCACCTTCTGGAACCGGCGCTCCAGGGCCGCATCCTTTTCGATGTACTGGCGGTACTCATCCAAGGTGGTGGCGCCCACGCAATGGAGCTCGCCCCGAGCCAATGCGGGCTTAAGCATGTTCCCGGCGTCCATGGCACCGTCGGCCTTCCCGGCCCCCACCATGGTGTGGAGCTCATCGATGAAGAGGATGACCTGCCCCTCTTCCTTCGCTAGGCCCTGAAGCACGCTTTTTAAGCGCTCTTCAAATTCCCCGCGGAACTTCGCCCCGGCAATGAGGGCCCCAAGATCCAGGGAGAGCACGCGCTTGCCCCGAAGCCCTTCCGGGACTTCCTTGTTCACAATGCGCTGCGCGAGCCCTTCGATGATGGCGGTCTTACCCACGCCGGGCTCACCGATAAGCACGGGGTTATTTTTCGTACGGCGCTGCAGCACTTGGATGGTGCGACGGATTTCATCGTCTCGCCCAATCACCGGGTCGAGCTTGCCGGCCTCCGCGCGCTCCGTGAGATCGACGGTAAAACGCTCAAGGGCTTGCCGCCCCTCTTCCGCGTCGGCGCTCGACAGGTTTTCCCCGCCCCGCAGCGTATCGATGGCGCTTTGGAGATTTTCCGCCGTGGCGCCGGCGGCGCGCAGCGGCGCCGCGGTTTCGCCCCCAAGCTCCAGAGCCGCAAGGGCTACGAGCTCGGAGCTAATGAAATCATCCCCGCGCTTCTGCGCGGCCCGATCGGCGAGGTTCAAAAGGCGCACGAAGGTGGGGGAAGGCTGGGCCTCCCCCGTGGGGGTCTTCAGCTTGGGCAGCTGGGACAGGGCGTCTTGGTAGCCGCGGAGGGCCTTTTGGCTATCGACCCCGGCGCTTTTTAGAAACTTGCCAAAGTCCCCGGCCTTGTCCTGAAGCATGGCCACCAAAAGGTGGGGCGGCGCCAGTTCGCTGTGATCCTGGCCCAGGGCTAGGGATTGGGCCTCCCCTAGGGCGGCTTGAAGTCGGTTGGTTAAGCGGTCCATTCGCATGGCCATTCCCTCATATACACCGGCAGCAAAGCGCTGCGCTCATGGCTAGAAAGATGGGGGCCGGACGCGCCTTTTCAAGGCTTTGGGCCTAGGGGCGCATAAAGGGAATGTCCGTATCTCCGCCCATGTGCTCGAGCTCAAACTCCAGTTCACTTCGAATATCGGCCACGCTGTGATGCTGCTGATAGGTGGCGAGGAGCTCCTGCAGGAAGGCCTTGAGCAGCCGGGGCGCTTCGATGTCCGCGGCTTCCGCCTCGCTTAGGGCCTGAGCCAAGGAAGCCTTTGCAATGCTGTAGGGACTTGCCATGAGGAGATCTCCAAGAAAACCCTGACTCTAGAGCCAAAAGGGGGTGCGACGAAATGACCCATATCAAACCCCTCGCCATCCCTTTGTATCTCTTCGGGGGCTGGGTAGACTCCGCCTCGGGCGCAACGCAGGAGAAGCTCAGCCATGGTGGCGACAGAGCTCAATCAGCACGGCACGCAAGGCACGATCATCCTTCAGCCCAACCGCTCCTTTAGCTGGCGCGATAACGTCTGGTTTCTCGTGGGCATCAGTGGCTTGTCCCTCATGATTGGGCTGATGTTCCTGCTCCAGGGCTTTTGGCTCATCCTGCCCTTTGGCATTTTGGAACTGTCCCTCCTCGGCGCCTGTCTTTATCAATGCGCTCGCTTCACCCATCTGCAGGAGGTGATCACCTTCACGCCCGAAGCCCTCACCATCGAGCGGGGCTACGGCAAGCCCGATAAGCGCCACGAGTTTCACCGCATCTTCGCGCAGATTTTCGTGCGCAAGCCTTTGCACCGCTGGTACGGCTCCAAGGTCGCCATTCGCAGCAAGGGCAAGGAAGTGGAGGTCGGCAGCTTTCTTTCCGAGGATGAGCGCAAATCCCTCATCAAGGACCTGCGGAGCATGGTCTCCCACTTCGAAGGCCTGCGCCCCTCGCAAAGCTAGGGATCGCCGCAGCCCTCTGAAGGGCGCCACTGCCACCAGCGCCCCGCCCGGCCGCACGCTACCCTGCTCGGCCAGCGCGAATCCCAGCGCACCATGCCTTGGGCCCCCGTCTGCACGGGCCGCGCCCCTTCCCCCCGCCACCGCGCCACCACGGCGTCATGAGGATGACCAAAGGGACTGGGCTCCGCCGCACTGAAGATCACGAAGCGCGGCGCCGTGCGCTTAACCAGCACCCGCGCGGAGCTGCCCCGGGAGCCGTGATGGGCCGCCAGCACCAGATCCTGTCGCGGTAGCTCTCCTGCGAGGCGGCGTTCCACGAAGCGAGGCACATCGGCGAGAAGAAGCGCCCGGCGGGCTCCAGCGCTGATCGCCAGCACGCATGACTGGGCATTGCCCTGCCCTACCCGGGGATTGGGCTCAGGATGAAGCACGACAAAGTCCACCCCATCCCAGCGCCAGCGACGCCCGCGATGACAGGGCGCGCCCCCAGGACCGACCAGCTCCGCCCCAGGAAAGGCCGCCCGGGCGGCGGCAAGGCCTCCCGCGTGGTCCCGGTCCCCATGGGTAAGCAGCACCCCATCAAGCTGGCTGACGCCGAGGGCGCGCAGCGCAGGCCTAAGCTGGGCCGCAAAGGCCGAGGCGCCGCCCTCGCCCCAGCCGGGCCCCGTATCCACCAGCAGGCGATGCTCCGCCGTTTCCACCAGGGCCGCGCTCCCCTGCCCCACGTCGAACACGGTGAGACGAAAGGCTCCGGAAGGCAGGCCCGGGGCGGGCCAGAGCAGCGCCATCACCCCTAGGGCCGCGCTAAAACGCACAGCCGGGGGACCGGGAGTGAGGGTGAGCAGGGCTAGGAGCACCGCAAGGACCAGAGGAAGGCCCGCCACCGGCGCCAGGGGCGCGGCCACCCCAAGGGAGGGTGCGAGGCATGCCAGGATCCCTTGAACCGCATCGCCCAGGACCTGGAGTGCTGCCAGCGCCGGGGCGAAGCCCAGGAGCACGAGCGCTAGGAGCCCAAAACCCAGGGGCAAGAGAAGGGCGCCCAGGAGCGGCCCCAGAAACAGATTCACCCCCAAGCCAAAGGTTGGCATCCAGCCGAAGAAGGCGGCAAGGAGGCCGGCCATGGCCAAGGACAGGCGCCCCTGGAGGGCCAGCATACCCCGAAGGCCCGAACCCTCCCCCCCGGGCCACAGCAGCACCAGCACGGCGAAGAAGGAAAGCGCTGCCCCCGGCGCCAGAAGCGCCTCCGGAGCGCTCGCCCCAAGGACTAGAGCCGCCAGCGCCAAGCCTCGCGCCGGACGGCTACCCCGCCCTAAGCCGAGGGCCATGAGCAGCAGGAGCGCCCCGAGCCAGGCCCGCTGCACCGGAAGACCCAGCCCCGTCAGCGACGCATAGCTTGCGAGCAACAGGCCCGCGGGCAGCACGAGCCAGCGCCCCGGCAGTCCTGGGGTCACCAGCGCGAACAGGACGCGCAGGGCCACGAGCACCAGGCCCAGGTGAAAGCCCGACACCACAAAGAGATGGACCACGCCCAGTAACGCCAGCCGGTCCCAGGGAAGCGCTTCGGGCGGTGACGCCGCCCCCAGCAGAAGGGCAGTGAAGACCGCCCGCGCCTCCGGCCGTAGGGGCCCCAGGGCCGCCTGCAAATGCTGTCGCAGCCGCGCAAGGGGCCCGGGATCGGCCCGGGCCAGGGCCCAGGCAGGCCCCTTGGGATAGCCCACGGCGTGAACGCCTCGGGCAAAAAGCGTGCGCTCTGGATCGGGGCGCCCGAGGTTTTGCGCCCCCTTCGGCGCACGAAGGCGTAGGGTCATGCGCCACTGCGCCCCCTCCCGGAGGGGAAGCGGGGCATAGAGAGACAGGCGCACCCGCCGCACCCGGCGCAGTTCGGCCGAACCCGCGCGCCAGGCCAACACCTCAGCGTAAGCGCTCTGCGGTGGCCAGCCCTGCACCGAAGTAATGGCGAGGATGGCCTCCCCTTCTTCATAGGCCGCCGCGGTGAGGCGTCGCTCCATGCTGTGGTGAAGGGATAGGGCCGTCAGCAAGGCTCCGGCGCAGAAGGCCACTGCATAGGGCGCGAGGCGAGGCCGCAAGAGCGTGGGAACAAGGCTGAGGGCAAGGGCCCCGGGCACCACAGCGGGTCCTAGGCTGAGGGCAAGAGCCAGACCCGCAAGAACCGCGAGGCTGAGCCCTCCAGGCCAGTCCGCACGAGCCTCCCTTGCCTCCGGTGGAGGCCCAAGCCCCCCCAAGGCATAATGCGCTCGGTCCCCCTCCCGGAGCCTAAGGCCGCCCCATGCCACGGGATTTTCTCAAGCGCCACCTGCCTTCGCCGGATGCCCTTCGTCAGCGAAAGGGTCTAGCTATGTTCCGGGGTCGGATGAGCGATCCTGAGCTCTGGCACCTCACGCGCCGTAGCGTTTCTGCTGCCATTGGCGTAGGCCTTTTCCTCTCCATGGTGCCCCTACCGGGGCAGATGCCCCTTGCGGCAGTCCTGGCCCTGCGTTATCGCTTTAATCTGCCCGTCGCCATTGCGGCGGTCTTCGTCACCAACCCCCTGACCATGCCGGCGATCTACCTCTTCGCTTACGAGCTGGGGGCCCTCCTCCTGAACACCCCGCCCCCAGCCACGGCCTTCGAATTCACGGTGGCCTGGCTAAGCCAGCGCGCTGGGGAAATCTGGCAACCCCTCGCTCTGGGCTGCTTGATCCTCGGCGTCATTGCGAGCGCCGCCGGCTTCTTCGGCACCCAGCTGCTCTGGCGCTGGCACGTGCTGCAGCGCTGGGAAAAGCGGCGCATGCTCCGGCGCCTGCGGGAGCGCTAGCCCTACGGTGCGCCGGGCTTTAGAAGTATCTCGAGGGGAATTCCCAGCCCCTGATGCAGATTCCAAATCATTCGAAGACTCAATTTTCGCCTCCGATTGAGAACCTCATAAACCCGGTTGGTACGTCCCAGGTAAGGCTCGAGGTCTTTCACTGCTAGGCCCCGACGGTCCATTTCAAACTTCAGCGCGCTCACTCCATCGGGAAGATCAATGGGGTAACGCCGAGCTTCAAAAGCCTCCACCAGAAGGGATAGGACTTCGAGGCGATCCCCCTCGGGGCTATCGGCCTGTGCGCCCATTAACCCCTCAATCTCCGCGAGGGTGGCCTCGTAGTCGGCCTCAGTTTTTATCGGTCGTATATCCATGATGCTTTGCCCTCTCAAATCCATTGCGCATCAATAGCATCGTAATCTCGATGGGACCCAATGAAGCGGACATACACGATGCGGTATGGATAGTTAATCCAGACCACTAGGCGGTATTTGTTCCCCGCGATGTTAAAGACCACCCGTCCATCTTTGAGAATGCTCGCAGATCCGAAATCAGCTTTAAGTTCGCT